>DASVPH010000075.1:0-52383 GCA_036382945.1 Casimicrobiaceae bacterium | reverse complement strand
GATCCGCCGCGTGCGCTCATCCAAATGCGGCCACGCCGCGTGAAACTTCCGCTTCAACAGCTCCGTTGGTGTGCTCACGAGCGAAGAGCATACCGCAGAATCCCCGGTATTTGTTACCTTTATTGTTTACCACGTCCTTAGTCCCGCCGCATGCCACTCCGCGACACCGCCCTCGATGCGTCCCGCCTTGAAGCCGTGGCGGCGCAGCAGCGCGACCGCGTCGCTCGCCATGAAGCAGAACGGGCCGCGGCAATAGGCGACGATCTCCTTGTTGCGCGGCAGCTCGTTCAGCCGCTTTTTGAGCTCCGCCAGCGGCAGCGAGCGCGCAAGCGGCAGATGCCCGGCGGCGAACTCCTCGGCGGGGCGCACGTCGATCACCACCACCTCCCCCTGCCGCGCGCGGCCGAGCACGGCACGGCGGTCAAGGGGCGCGAGCTGCTTGGGATCGGCGAGGAACTTGCGCACGACCTCCCGGAGCTCGAGGAGCCGGCCTTCGGCCAGCGTGCGCAGCGCGACCCAGAAGCGGGCGACCGCCGGATCGGCAAGACGATAGCGCACGTACTTGCCCACCTTGCGCGGATGCACCAGGCGCGCGGCTTTCAATTCCTTCAGATGCGCGCTGGTGCTCTTCACATCGAGGTCGGCCTGCTGCGCGAGCGCCTCGACCGTCTTCTCCCCCTGGCAGAGGAGCTCGATCAGCTCGAGGCGCTTGGGGCTGGCCGCGGCCTTGCCGATGCGCGCCACCTGCTCGTAGAGCAGCGTCTTGATGTCGCGGTGGGGCGGAGTCATACACTTACATTCTATAGATTGTGCGAATGTTATGCGGAAGACCGCGAGCCCGTCAAGAGGCGCCATCCGATGCCGGCGTGCCGCCTCAGGCGCGCGCGAGGGCCGTCAGCGCCGCCGTGTCGAGAAGCCGGATCCGCTCCCGGCCCAGATCCACCCAGCCCTTGTCCTCGAACATGCGCAGCAGCCGGCTCACGATCTCGCGCACGCTGCCGAGCTCGTCGGCGAGCGCCTGATGCGTCGCCTGGACCGGGTCGCCCTTGGCGAGCAGCAGCGCGGCGAGCCGCTGATCGAGCTTCTGATAGGCGATGGCCTCGACCAGCGCGAGCAGGCTCGCCAGCCGCTCGCCGAAGAGGTTGAAGACGTGGTGGCGAAACGCCTCGTCGCTCGCCACGAGCGCGTGGAAGTCGGCCGGCGGCACGATGAGCAGCTCGACGTCGGTCTCGGCGATGCCGGTCGCGGCGTAATCGTTGTGCCCGAGGAGGCAACTGCCCGACAGCAGGCAGCTCTCCCCCGGATGCACGCGGTAGAGCGGCAGCTCGCGCCCGTTCGGGTAGCGCTGCAGCACCTTGATCGTGCCGGCGAGAACGAGCGGAAACCCTGCGCACGGCGTGTGGGCGTCGAACAACACCGTGCCGGCGCGCACCTTGCGCTGGATGCCGTGCTCGAGGACCCGCTCGAGCGTGCCGGGCCCCGCAGCGGCGAGCGCCGGGAAGAGCGTGCGCAGGCGCACAGCGGCAAGGGTGGACGAATCGGATGAAGGCACGGCAGCCGGGCACAGCAGTGATCGCCCGATTCTATAACGGCCCCCTTCCTTACGCGTTGGCGCACCGGATTTGTGATCCAGGTCACGGAAATGCGTCTTGGGTGTCGCTATGCTGCGGCCATGTCTCAACAAAGGACGGAATGGATCATGACTGCGAACATCGGCAATATCGACCGCGCAGTGCGCATCGTGGCGGGACTGGCGATCCTGGCACTGTTCTTCGTGCTCCCAGGCCCGAATCGATGGTGGGCGCTGGTGGGACTGGTGCCACTGGCAACGGGACTTCTCCGGTGGTGCCCCGCGTATTTCGTCTTCGGCCTGAACACGCGCAAGGTCGACCGGCGCAAGGTCGGCACGCCGACGACCTACTCCGGGCAATGAGGCTCGTCGGGCGCGGTCGCGCTTGGGCAGCGGCGCTGGCCGCGGCGATGTGGTTCGCGCCCGCGCTGGCCGAGGCCCCAGCCACGAACGCACCGGCGAGCGCGGTGGTCGAGTACAAGGACCTTGCCCGCATCGCCGTCGCCGAGGGCGTCATCGAAGCGGTGCGCCAGTCCACGCTCGCCGCACAGGTGGCCGGGCGCGTGGTGGCGCTCAACGTCAAGGCCGGCGATAGCGTGCGGGCCGGTCAGGTGCTGGCGCAGATCGACCCGCGCAGCGCGGTGCAGGCCGAGGCCGCAAGCCAGAGCCAGGTGCGCGAAGCCCGCGCCAACCTCGCCAACGTGAAAGCGAAATACGAGCGCAGCCGCCGGCTCTTCGCGCAGAAGTTCGTCAGCCAGGCCGCGCTCGATCAGGCCGAGGCCGAGTACATCGCCGCGCAGGAGCAGACCGCGGCGGCGATCGCCAATGCGAGCCAGGCCACAACCTCGAAGAGCTTCACGACCATCAGCACGCCCTACGACGGTGTGGTCGCCTCCACCGAGGCCGAAGTGGGCGACATGGCCACACCGGGACGTGCGCTGCTCACCGTGTTCGATCCGCGCGAGCTGCGCGTCACCGCCACGCTGCCGCAGGCGGTATTGGCGCAGGCGAAGCTCGACGCACCGGTCACAGTCGAAATCCCGACGCTCCAACGCGTGCTGACCGCGCGCAGCGCCACCGTGCTTCCTGTGGCGGATACGCGCACGCACACGACGCAGGTCCGGCTCGCCTTGCCCGAGGCGCGGGGACTGCTGCCTGGGCAGTACGCGCGTGCGCTGTTCGTGACGGGCCGCACCCGCGCGCTGGCGATTCCCGCATCGGCGGTGCTCCGGCGCAGCGAAGTGACCGCCGTGTACGTGCTCGACCGCGACGGCGTCGCGCGGCTGCGCCAAGTGCGCCTCGGCGAGCCGGCGGGCGATGGCTTGGTGGAGGTGCTGGCGGGGCTCTCCCCTGGCGAGCGCGTGTCGCTCGAGCCGGTGCGCGCCGGCATCGAGGCGAGCCGGGGATCGGATCGACCGTCATGACACAGGCGCTGGTCGCCCCAGCGACGGCCGGGGCCCAAGTTGCAGGAACCATTGGATTCCGGCCTGCGCCGGAATGACCTCTCTCATGGGTATCTCGGGCCGCATCGCGCGGTTTTTCGTCGAGTCGCGGCTGACGCCGCTGATCGCGCTTTGCGCGTTGCTGCTCGGCGCGTTCGCGGTCGTGGTAACCCCGCGCGAGGAGGAGCCGCAGATCAACGTCACCATGGCCAACGTGCTTATCCCCTTCCCCGGCGCATCGGCGAAGGACGTGGAGACGCTGGTCGCCACTCCCGCCGAGCAGGTGATCGGCCAGATCCAAGGGCTCGAGCACATATTCTCGCTGTCGAAGCCGGGGCTCGCCGTCATCACCGCGCAGTTCAAGGTCGGCGTGCCGCGCACCGAAGCGCTGGTGCGGCTCTACGACACGCTCCATGCGAACCAGGACTGGTTACCGAAGGAGCTGGGCGTGGGCGAGCCGCTGGTCAAGCCCAAGGGCATCGACGACGTGCCGATCCTCACGCTCACGCTGTGGACCGCGGATGCCGAGCGCGGCGCGTACGAAATCGAGCGCGTTGCCCACGCGCTGGAAGCCGAGCTCAAGCGTGTGGCGGGCACGCGCGAAGTGAGCAGCGTCGGCGGACCGGGGCGCGCGGTCCGAGTCTTGCTCGCGCCCGAGCGGCTCGCCGCGTTCAAGCTGACGGTGGCCGACATCCGCCGGGGGCTCACTACCGCCAACAGCGCGCTGCCGTCGGGCTCGCTCAGCACCGACAACCGGCTGATCGACGTCGAGACCGGAGAGTTCCTCGCCGGCGCGCAGGATGTGCGCGAGCTGGTGGTCGGCGTGGCGGATGGCAACCCGGTCTACCTCGCCGACGTGGCGCGCGTCGTCGACGGCCCGCCGCAGCCGGCGCGCTACGCCTGGCTCGGCACCGGCCCGAGCGCCAAGAGCAAGGGTATCGAAGCGCGCGGCGAGTTCCCGGCGGTCACGATCGCGGTCACCAAGAAGCCGGGCGAGAATGCGGTCTTGGTCGCCGATCGGCTGATCAAGCGCGTGGCGGAGCTGAGGAACGCGGTGATTCCCGCGGGGATCGAGACCACGGTCACCCGCAACTACGGCGAGACGGCCAACGACAAGGCGCTGAAGCTCATCGAAAAGCTCGTCTTCGCCACGCTGTCGGTGGTGGCGCTGGTCTTCTTCACGCTCGGCCGGCGCGAGGCCGTGATCGTCGGCGCGGCGGTGATCCTGACGCTCTCCGCCACGCTGTTCGCCTCGTGGGCCTGGGGTTTCACGCTCAATCGGGTATCCCTGTTCGCGCTCATCTTCTCGATCGGCATCCTGGTCGACGACGCGATCGTCGTGGTCGAGAACATCCATCGCCACCGCGCGCTCGAGCCCGGCGCGTCGCTCACCGCCCTGATCCCGAAAGCCGTGGACGAAGTGGGCGGCCCGACGATTCTCGCCACGCTGACCGTCATCGCGGCACTGCTGCCGATGGCCTTCGTCTCGGGTCTCATGGGGCCTTACATGAGCCCGATCCCGATCAACGCCAGCATGGGCATGCTCATTTCGCTGGCGATCGCGTTCGTGGTCACGCCCTGGCTCGCGTTGCGCTTCGCGCGCAGAGGGGCGGCCGGCCACGGCCCGTCGCGGCTCGACACGCGGCTCGCCGCGCTGTTCCCGCGGCTGCTGGCGCCTTTTCTCGACACGCCGCGCGGGACGCGCAACCGGCGGCTGCTTCTCGCCGGCATCGTGGGCGCGATCGTGCTCTCGATCGGGCTCGTCGTCATGCAGTGGGTCGTCCTCAAAATGCTGCCCTTCGACAACAAGTCGGAGTTCCAGGTGGTGGTCGATATGCCGGCCGGCACGCCGGTCGAGAACACTGCCGCGGTGCTCAACGCGATGGGTGCCTACCTCGCGACCGTGCCCGAAGTGACCGACGTCGAGGCTTACGCCGGCACCGCGGCGCCCATCAACTTCAACGGTCTTGTGCGCCAGTACTACCTGCGCCAGGCGCCGGAGAACGGCGACCTGCAGGTCAACCTCGTCGACAAGAGCGAGCGCGCGCGGCAGAGCCATGACATCGCGCTCGCGGTGCGGCCCGAGCTCGCGCGCATCGCCGCGGCGCATGGCGCCAAGCTGAAGGTGGTCGAGGTGCCGCCGGGTCCGCCGGTGCTCGCACCGCTGGTCGCCGAGATCTACGGCCCCGACGAAGCCGGACGGCAGGCGGTAGCAAAGCGCGTCCGCGCCGAATTCGCGCGCACGCCAGGGATCGTCGACATCGACGACTCGGTCGAGGACAGCGCGCCGAAGATCGCCGTACGCGTGGATCAGACCCGCGCCGCGACGCTCGGCATCGCCCCGTCGGACGTGGTGGCCACGATGCGCGTGGCGCTCGGCGGCGAGGACGTCACCATCGTGCGCGACGGCCAGTCGAAATACGGCGTGCCGGTCGAGCTCACGCTTCCGCCGGAACGCCAGGGCAAGCTCGACACGCTGCTCGCAATGCAGGCGCGCTCGCGCGACGGCGCGCTGGTCGCGCTCTCCGAGGTCGTGCGCGCGAATCCGACCGAGCGCGACCGCACGATCTACCACAAGGACCTGCTGCCGCTGAGCTATGTCGTCGGCGATGTGGCCGGCGGCCCGGACAGTCCGCTCTACGGCATGTTCGCTGCGCGCTCCGCCCTTGCGGGCGCGGCGCTGCCCCAGGGCGGCCGGCTGGGCGAATACTGGATCGCGCAGCCTTCCGATCCCTATCGCCAGTTCGCGCTCAAGTGGGACGGCGAGTGGCAGGTCACCTACGAGACCTTCCGCGACATGGGCGCGGCCTACGCGGTGGGTCTGGTGCTGATCTATCTGCTGGTGGTCGCCGAATTCGGCTCGTACGTCACGCCTCTCGTCATCATGGCGCCGATCCCGCTCACCATCATCGGGGTGCTGCCTGGGCACGCGCTGCTCGGGGCGCAGTTCACCGCGACCTCGATGATCGGCATGATCGCTCTGGCCGGCATCATTGTCCGCAACTCGATTCTGCTGGTCGACTTCATCAACCTGCAGCTCGAGCGCGGCGTGCCGTTCGCGCAAGCCGTGGTGCACTCCGCCGTGGCGCGCGCCAAGCCGATCGCGCTCACGGGCTTGGCGGCGATGCTCGGGGCGCTGTTCATCCTCGACGACCCGATCTTCAACGGGCTCGCGATCTCGCTCATCTTCGGCATCCTGGTGTCCACGCTGCTGACGCTGGTCGTGATCCCGGTGCTGTACTACGCCGTCAACCGGAAGCGCTATCCGCCAGCGGCGCCCAACCTGGAGACTGCACCATGAACACCAATCGCATGATTCGCATCTTCGCCGGCGCGTTCGTCTTGATCTCGCTCGCGCTCGGCGCGCCGGCGAGCCCGCTGTTCGTGAGCGCGAACTGGTTGTGGTTCACCGCGTTCGTTGGCGCGAACCTTTTCCAGAGCGGCTTCACCCAGTTCTGTCTACTGGAGATGATCCTCAAGCGCCTCGGCGTGCGCGAGGCGTGAGGCAGGGGCGCATGACCCGGGCCAACGTTCGCCCGCTGGCGACCCATCCGGGCGCCCGGCGCGCTCAGTTACCGCGCTCACGCTCGGCGAGCCCCGCGCGCAGTCCCTCGATCTCGGAGCGAAGCTTCCCCACCTCCTGGTGGAACTCGCGCCGCCGCAGCAGCTCTTCGGTCTCGATCAAGCGTGCGATGTCGGCGCGGAGCTTGCGCACGTCCTCGTGCAGCTCGCGCCGCAGGCGCCGCTCGTCCTCGCCGACGAAGTGGGCGACGATGCTGGCGGTGAACACCGCGATCAGCGCGACGCCGGTCAGCACGAGCAACGCCGCGACGAGGCGGGCGCCCGGCGTGGTTGGCACGAAGTCGCCGTAACCCACCGTCGTGCCGGTGACGAACGCGAGCCACAACCCGTCCCAGTAGCTGCCGACCGTGGGCTCGAGCCAGTAGAACAGCCCGCCGGCCAGCGCGAGGATGATGGTCGCGATCCCGACCAGCAGCGGCGCTCCGCGCGGCGTGAACAGAATCCGCACGTCGGCGAGCGCGCGCATGAGCACCAGCCCCACCAGCGCGACGCGAAGCACGCGCACGAGCGCGATCCATTCGACGGTCGCGCCGAGCAGGCTCGCGAAACGAGCTGGCGAGGATGATCAGATTGAGCCAGTTGCCGACGAGGTAGCGTCCCGGATAGCTGCTGACGTGCAACATCCAGACGAGCTCGGACAAGAACGCCGCGAAGATGATGAAGTCGAGGACATGCGCGACCGAGCTCCAGGCCGGGTGGAGCTGTGCGGTGTCGAGCGCATACGCCGGGATCGACAGCAGCGCGATCCCGACCATCACCCAGTGCAGTCGCCGTTGCCAGTGCAGCGCGCGGGCGCTGTCCTCCGCGGGAACGCCCGCAAGTCCGACCCAGAGCCCGAACGGGCGGGTCACGGCCGACGCATCGCGTCGCGCGCGACCCTGCCGCGCGGCGTCCTCTTCAGGCGCGCGCCGATGCCGCAACCCAGCAGCCGGAAGATTCGAGGCGAAGCATGCGTCATGCGCCTACTATGACGCATGTGCCCAGCGTTGCCCACACGAAGAGGGGGTTGCTTGATTACGATCAAGTTCGGTGCCGGCGGACCGTCTCGATTCCCCGCAACGGCGCGCAGCCGGCGCAAGGCAGCGAAGCGTCGTCCTACCGGGGCGGGCAGGCGCTGTGCCGCTGACCTATAATGCCCCACCGATGCTGATCTTCCGTCAACTCTTCGACCCGCAGTCATCGACGTACTCGTACCTCGTCGCCGACGGCCGCAAGCGCGAGGCGGTGCTGATCGATCCGGTGTTCGAGCAGGCGCGGCGCGACGCCGCGCTCCTCGCCGAGCTCGACCTCACGCTCGTCACCACGCTCGAAACCCACGTGCATGCCGATCACGTGACCGGCGCGTGGCTGCTCAAGCGCCAGTTCGGCAGCGCGATCGCGGTCTCTGAGGCGAGCGGCGCGGAAGGCGCCGACCGCTATCTCGCCCACGGCGACCGCATAAAGTTCGGGGGCCGCTATCTCGAGGTGCGCTCCACACCGGGGCATACGCGCGGATGCGTGACCTACGTCCTCGACGACGAGAGCATGGCGTTCACCGGCGATTGCCTGCTGATCCGCGGCAGCGGCCGCACCGACTTCCAGCAGGGCGATGCGCGCGCGATGTACCGCTCGGTGCGCAGTCAAATTCTCGCGCTCCCGCCCGCGTGCCTGCTCTACCCCGCGCACGATTACCGCGGGCTGACCGTGACCAGTGTGGCCGAGGAGCGGCGCTACAACCCGCGGCTCGGCGGCGAGATCGGCGAGTCCGACTTCGTCGGCTACATGAACAACCTCGGCCTGCCGCATCCGAAGCTCATCGACATCGCCGTGCCGGCCAACCTGCGCTGCGGACGTCCCGAGTCGGACACGGCATTGCCCGCCGAGCCGGGCTGGGCGCCGCTCACCTTCACTTTCGCCGGCATCTGGGAGATCCCGCCCGACGCGCTCGAAGAGAACGCTGCACACGTCCAGATCGTCGACGTGCGCGAACCCGACGAATACCATGGCTCGCTCGGGCACATCCGCGGCGCAAAGCTGATTCCGCTCGGAACGCTCGCCGCGCGCGCCGGCGAGTTCGCGCCCGATCGTCCGGTGGTCGCGGTCTGCCGCTCGGGCGCCCGCTCGGCGCAGGCCTCGGTCATCTTGCAGCGATCCGGATTCAAGGACGTCGCCAATCTCGCCGGAGGCATGTTGCGTTGGCGCGCGGAGGGGCATCCGGTGGAGGGTGGGCAGGCGTAGTCGAGAGGACTCGCCGACAGCGCCCTCGCGCAGGCAGCAAAAAACCCGCCAAGATCAGCGGATCTTGTCGTGGAATTTGACGCTGCCCGCGCGCTTCGGGTACCGTCGTATTTCCACCAACGAAGGGCTGCGACCGCACCCAAGCGGATCGCGGCGCGATCACCTAGAGGAGGAGTCCGATGGCTATGCTTCGACGCTTGGTGCGGCCGCTCGCACGTGCCGCTGCGACCATGCCCCTGCTCGGCACCATACTGGCCTTCCAGCTCGGCGCCGGTCCTGCGCTCGCGGCGGAAACGATGAACGCTTATTCGATCTGGCCTGAGAACTGGGCGCGGCCGATGTTCGAGGAATTCGAGAAGGCGACCGGCATCAAGGTCAACTTCGTCCGTTTTTCCTCCGGCGAGGCGCTCGCGCGAGTGATTGCCGAGAAGAACAACCCGCAGGTCGACGTGCTGTTCGGAGGACCGGTGGAAACCTTCGCCGCCGGTATCAACGAGGGCGTGTTCGAACCGTACAAGCCGCCCTCCTTCGCCAAGCTCCCCGCCCGCTTCCGTCACGCCGACGGCCAGTGGGTCGCAATCGCCGACGATCCGCTGGTGTTCATGGCCAACAACAAGTTCCTGAAAGAGCGCAATCTGAAAGCCCCTGCGTCCTGGAACGATCTGCTCGCGCCGGCGTACAAGAACATGCTGCAGATGGCCGACGCACGGACTTCCGGGACCGCGGTCACTCGCATCTTCTCCATCCTCGAGGTCAACGGCCGCGACGAGAGCAAGGCTTTCGACTACATGAAGAAGCTCCGGCCGAATGTGCAGCTCTACACCAAGAGCGGCGGCGGCGGCACGCTGCCGGTGGGCCTGGGGCAGGCCGGCGCGGGAATCTTCTTCATCGTCGACGCGCTCGACACCAAGGCCAAGGGTTACGACGTCACCATCAGCTTCCCGAAGGAAGGCATCGGCACCGCGGCCGAAGGCATTGCGCTGATCAAGGGCGCGAAGAATCCCGCGCTCGGCAAGAAACTGATCGACTGGGCGAGCTCACCGGCGATGCAAAGCCTGTTCGCCAAGTACAAGATCAATTTCGTGCCGGCGCATCCCGACGTCGCGCTCGAGCCGAGCCTGGCAGCCGTACTCAAGGATGCGAAGATTTTCCCGATCGACGCCGACTACGCGGGGGCAAACCGCAAGCGCATCGTCGACCGTTGGGTTGCGGAAGTGCTGAATCCATAGGTCGCGGTGACCAGCGTCGCGAGCCGCCCCCTGGCGGCTGCAACGGCACGCATCCGCCGCGATCCCGCCGTCGCGGCGGCCGTGCTCCTGCTGTGGCTGCTGCTCGCGCTGTTCGTGATCTACCCGCTGGCGATGCTCCTCGCGCGGGTGCTCATCGACCAGGGCACGTTCACGACCGCGGGCCTGGCGGCCGTGATCACCGAGCGGTATCAGATTCACGCGTTCTGGAACAGCCTGCTCTTGGGCTTGCTGGTGGGCATGGTCGGGACGTTCCTCGGGTTTCTGTTCGCCTTCACCGCCGCCCGCGGGCGGCTGCCGCGCGCGCTCCTCACTGCGATCGACGCCAGCGTGCTGCTGCCGCTGGTCTCGCCTCCGTTCACCACCGCGATCGCGATGATCTTCTCGTTCGGACCGCGCGGGCTCATCACCTACGATCTGCTCGGCTTCAAGGGCTTCACGGTCTACGGTCTGGGGAGCACGCTCTTCTCCGAGGCGGTGACCTACTTTCCGATCGCGTATCTCACGCTGCGCCCGATCCTCGCCGCGATCGACTCGAACATCGAAGGCATGGCGCTCTCGCTCGGCGCGTCGCGCTGGCGCGTCTTCCGCACCGTGACGCTACCGCTCACGATCCCGGGGCTCGCCAACGCGTTCCTGCTGCTCTTCGCCGCGTCGCTCGCGGATTTCGCGACACCGCTGATCCTCGCCGGCAACAGCTTTCCGGTGCTGCCCACCCAGGCGTTTCTGCAGATCACGGGGCTGTTCGACCTGCGCGGCGGGGCGGCGCTGTCGTTCGTGCTGCTCATCCCCGCGCTCATCGTTTTCCTGCTGCAGCGCTACTGGGTGAGCCGGCGCTACTACGTCACCGTCACCGGCAAGGGGGCCGGCCAGGCGCCGTTCGCGAGCGTCTCGCCGGGCGCGCGGAACGTCCTTCTTCTCGCCTGCGCGCTCATCACGCTCATCATCGTCTACTTCTACGCGCTGCTGCTCTACGCGTCGATCGTGGTCGCGCTGGGCGCCAACTATACTTTCACCCTGCAGCACTATCGGGTGATCTTCACCGACGGGCTCAAGGCGATTCGCGACACGCTGATCATCGCCGGCTTCGCCATGCCGCTGGGCGGGCTCTATGGAATCCTGCTCGGCTATCTGGTGGCGAAAAAATCGTTCGTCGGGCGCCGCAGCATGGAGCTCACATCGATGATCAACTATGCGCTGCCGGGGACGATCGTCGGCATCGCCTACTTGATCGCGTTCAACGACCGGCCGCTCGTGCTGACCGGCACCGCGCTCATCATCGTCGCCTGCTACGTCTTCCGCTACGGCCCGACCGGCATCCGCGCCACGGTGGCGCTGCTGCAGCAGATCGACAAGAGCCTCGAGGAAGCCTCGCAGGGACTCGGCGCCGGCAGCGGCACCACGTTTCGCCGCATCACGCTGCCGTTGATCCTGCCGGCGTTCTTCGCCGGGCTGGGTGTCGTCTTCATCCGCTCGATGACCGCGATCAGCGCGACGATCTTCCTGGTCTCGATCAACTGGACGTTGATCACGGTGAAGATCCTGGAGAACATCACCGAGCTGTCGCTCGGACCCGCGGCCGCATTCTCGGTGCTGGTGGTGGCGATCGTGTTCGTCGTGATCGCATTCATCGGCCGCCTGCTGCGGCTGTTGCGCGCGCCCGGCGCGATGGCGATGACGAGCCTGCTCGGAGGCTGATGGCGATGAGCTCGATCGGCGTCCAGGTCGACGGCGTATCCAAGCGCTACATGCATCGGATGAAGGGAGAGATCTACGCCGCGCGTGATGTCCGGCTCGACGTCAAGCCCGGAGAGTTCCTGACGCTGCTCGGTCCCTCGGGGTGTGGCAAGACGACCACACTGCGCATCATCGCGGGATTCGAGACGCCCGATGCCGGGCGCATCCGCTTCGACGGTCAGGACGTGACCGATCTGCCTGCGAATCTGCGCAACATCGGCTTCGTGTTCCAGAACTACGCGCTGTTCCCGCATCTGTCGATCTTCGAGAACGTCGCCTACGGGCTGCGCGTGCGCAGCGAGGCCACTGAGGGGATCGCCAGGCGCGTCGGCGACGTCCTGGCGCTGGTCGGGCTGGCCGGATACGAGCAACAGTTTTCGGCGCAGCTCTCGGGCGGCGAGCAGCAGCGCGTCGCGCTCGCGCGCGCGATCGTCATCGAGCCGCGGGTACTCCTGTTCGACGAGCCGCTGTCGAACCTGGACGCGAAGCTGCGGGTACAGATGCGCCACGAGATCCGGGCGCTGCAGCGCCGGCTCGGCATCACCACGGTGTACGTGACGCATGACCAGGAAGAGGCGATGGCCGTGTCCGATCGGATCGCGGTCATCAACAACGGCGGCGTCGTGCAGGAGGGAACCGCGGAGGATCTCTACCACCGGCCCGCGTCGCAGTTCGTCGCCGGCTTCGTCGGCCGCGTCAATTTCGTCGCTGGGACGCTCGCGCAAACCGCGGAGGGCCGGCGCGGCGTTGCTGCGCTCGGCACGGTGATCGCGGTCGCTCACGTGCCCGACGGGCTGGCAGCCGGCGACGCGGTGCAGCTCATGGTGCGGCCCGAGGCATTGGCCATCGTCCGCGACGGCGAGGCGGGGCCGCTCACCGCAACCGTGGTCTCGTCTACGTTCCTGGGCGAGAAGGTCGAATACATGCTGCGTTGCGCCGGCGAGACGTTGCAAAGCGTGCATTACAACGCCGGCCCGGCCGAGGTCATCCCCGAAGGCGCGCAGGTGCGCCTGCGGGTGGCCGAGGAAGCGGCGAACGTGCTGCCGGAGAAGCGCGCATGACAAAGCGTCTCGCGGCGCTGCGCCGGAAGCTTTCCGGACGCGCGATGATCCTCTTCGTCGTCTGTATCTGGGCCGTGCCCGCCACGTCCGCCGTCGCCGATGTACGCGCCGAAGTGCACGGTGTCGCCGACGCCTATGCCGCCCCGGGGATCGCGCTCGCGTGGGGCATCTTGCGCGGCGCCGACGAGGCGTCGACGCAAGTCGTCGTGCGCATCGTTGCCGACCCGAAGGTCTACGCCACCGTTTCCGCCGTCGGTAAGAATCCGTTCAGCAACCGCGAGCAAGCGTTGCTCCGCGCCAGCCCGACCGCCGGGAGCGTCGATGTGCGCGTGCCGCGGACGCAGTACGCCGACTTTCCGCGCACGGAGCTGCGCTTCTACGGTCCCCGGGCTTCGCCTCCGGCCGATGCTCCCGCGCTCACCGTGTTCTATCTTGGCGTGCCGGACACCACCCCGGAATTTGCGACCGAGGCGGCTCTCAACGCCTATCTCGCCGATCGGATCGCGCGCGCCCGGGCGGGTGCATAATGAGCCGGCAACTGACGCGGCAATCGATCCGCAGATGAGCACCCTGACCCGCGCCGAGCTCGCGCGGCTCCTCGATCACTCGGTCTTGAGGCCCGAGGCGACAGACCGCGAGATTCGTGCCGGTGCGGACATCGTCCGCCACTGGCGGATCGGCTTCTATTGCGTACAGCCGTGCTGGGTGAGGCTCGCCAGCGATGCGCTTGCCGGCACCGCCGCGCGCATCGTCAGCGTGGTGGGCTTTCCGCACGGCTGCGATCGCGCCGATGTCAAGGCGGATGCGGCGGTGCGCGCCGTGGCTGACGGCGCGGGCGAGATCGACATGGTGATGAACTTCGGCGCCTTGAGAAGCCGCGGCGACGCTTCGGTCGCCGCCGATATCGCAACCGTGGTCCGGACCGTGGCCGGCACTCCGGTCAAGGTGATCCTCGAGACGGCAGTGCTCAACGACGACGAGAAGCAGCGCGCGTGCCGCATCGCGGTCGACGCCGGTGCGCGCTTCGTCAAGACGTCGACGGGGTTTCACCCAAGCGGTGGCGCGACGGTCGCCGACGTGCGGTTGCTGCGCGCTGCGGTCGGCGCGAGCGTGGGCGTCAAGGCCTCGGGCGGCATCCGCACGCTCGGCGACGCGCAAGCCATGCTCGACGCGGGCGCGAATCGCCTGGGCACGTCGGCGAGCGTGGCGATCTTAAGCTCGCTCCAAGAGCGTTGACGATCGTTCTGTCGGACTCCGGCGAGAGGCAGCGCCCGCGCCCGCCGCACAGGATAGAATGCCGCCTTCCCAGCCGCGGAATGTCTGCACGCTCATGACCGAACCGACACCCTCCCCTCAGACCGAAGAGGCCAAGGAAGCCAAGAAGCGACTGCGCGAGAAGGTCGATAAGCTCCTCGCGCAGCCCCCCTACCAGAGCGCGGCGAGCCTCACGCTCGCCGGACGGACGCTCAAGTACAAGGCGGTCGCGGCCTTCGTTCCGGTCACCGCCGGCGGTCTCGACGACAAGCGCGGCGAGCCGGAAGCCGCGGTGTTCACGACCTCCTATTTTCTCGAGGACGCGGAAGCCTGGAAGCGCCCGGTGTGCTTCGTGTTCAACGGCGGCCCGGGCTCCTCTTCGATCTGGCTGCACCTCGGCGCGCTGGGACCGAAGCGGGTCGCCATTCGCGAAGACGGCACCATGCCCCCGCCGCCGTACACGGTCATCGACAACGAGGAGTCGTGGTTCGAGCACTTCGACCTGGTGTTCATCGATCCGCCGCATACCGGCTACTCGATCACCGCCAGCGAAGAGGCGCGCAAGAAGATGCTCGGCGTCGACGGCGACGTGGACGCGCTCGCCGAGTGCATCCGCGTATGGCTCGGACGGCACCGCCGCTGGAGCTCGCCGATCTACGTGGCCGGCGAAAGCTACGGCACGACCCGCGGCGCCGCTCTGGCCGAGAAATTGCAAGAGCTCGGCGTTGCGCTGTCGGGGCTGGTGCTCGTCTCGTGCGCGATGGATCTCCAGAGTATCGTTTTCGCGCCACGGAACGATCTGCCCTACGCTCTGTTCCTGCCTGCCTTCGCCTGTGTCGCGCAATATCACGGCAAGCTGTCGGGATCGCTCGCGGAATCGCCCGCGGCGGCGCGCGCGGCGGCGGAACGCTTCGTGGTCGAGGACTACCTCGGCGCGCTCCATGCCGGCGCGCGGTTGTCGAGCGCGACGCGGCGTGGTGTCGCAGCCCGCATCGCCGAGCTCACCGGGCTCGCGCCCGCGCTCGTCGAGGAAAAAAACCTTCGGGTGAGCGACCAGACGTTCTTCTTCGAGATGCTGCGCGATCGCGGCCGGATCGTCGGCCGGCTCGACGCGCGGGTCACCGGGCCGATGGCCGCGAGCCGGACGCGCGAGTGGGAGTTCGATCCGGCGATCGAAGCGATTGCCGCGCCGTACACGATGGCTGCGCACGCCTACATGAGCGAGCAGCTGGGGGTGGACACCCACGAGCGCTATGAGGTGCTGTCGATGGATGCCCACAAGCAGTGGAACTGGAACCGGGGCGAGCAGAAGGGCAACGGCTACACCTGCACCAGCCCGGACCTCTCGCGCGCGCTGCGGCGCAATCCGCACTTGCGGGTGCTGGTCGCGAGCGGCCACTACGACCTCGGCACGCCCTACAGCGCCACCGACTGGTCGCTCGCCCAGCTCGACGTGCCGCCGGAGATTCTCGCGCGGGTGCAGCACCATTACTACGACGCCGGCCATATGATGTATACGCGCGAGGCCGACATGCTCAAGCTCAAGCGCGATGTCGCCGCGTGGCTGGCCGAGAAGGACGTCTCAGGCTAGCTAAGCTAGCGCAAAGCCTCGTTCCTATCCGACGCGATCGCTGTGGCGATTGTTTCCCTTTGCTCGTCGGTGGGGATCGATCTCCGCTTGCGCGGACTCCACTCGTCGTGCGCGCCACGGTGCGGCGGAAGGTTCCCCTTTCGCAGCCCGATTGCTTATGCTATTGTCATAAGCGGGGAACGGACCCAAGAGCGGTATGAAGGCGCGCACACTGGTCACCGATCGTCTCTACTTCGGGATGGACCCACTCACCTTCCGGGCGGCGGCCGCACGGGTGTTCGCCCGTGTGGTCGGCTTGCCGCCGGAGCGGGCCCGGGTCAGCGCGCGCAGTCTCCGTCAGGATTTCGGCGTCGGCGAGGCCGAGCCGGGCAAGGCGCTCATCGACGAGCTCGTCGCGGAAGGGCTGCTCGAGGCGCCCAACGAGCTGCAGCCCGAGTACGGTCTCACCGACCGGTTCATGGAATACGCCTTCGCGCGCGTGGTCGAGCCGCTGCCGCGGGAGCGCGCGAAGCAGCTCGTGGCCAAGGCTTGCGACGTGGCCGCGCGCATCAACGCCGAATGGGTGCGCAACCCCCTGCAGATCGAGCTCGTCGCGCCGTTCGGGAGCTACATGAGCCGCGACAAGCATCTCGCGGAGCTCTCGCTCGGGGTCGTCGTTCGCTCGCGCCCGCCGTCGCGCCGCGCCCGCTGGGGACGCATGGCGACCAAGACCGACGGCGCGCACGACATTCGCGCCGCCTTGCGCGATCTCTCCTCCTTCATCCACGTGCGCATGGTGAAGCGCAAGGAGCTTCTGCCGCGGCCGTTCGCCGTCGTCTTCGAGGACGACTCGCCCATGCTCCTCGTCGATCCGCCGCGGCGGTTGGTCGCGCCGCGCAGCTACGATCACACCGTGTAGCGGCGAGCGCGCGCGCAGGAACGCGACGCCGGCCACGAGAGGCTGGCGATGATCTTCCGGGTGACACCTCGAGCGTTCGCCCCGGATCAGCGCGCGCCGGCCGCGCGCCCCTCGGTCCCCGCAGCGGCATCGAGCTCGCCGCGGATCCGGGTGTAGCGCGCGAGCTCTCTCGCCCTGTCGTCGAGCAGCGTCTGGCGCGTCGCGTACAGATCGACGCTCGCGCCGTCGCGAGCGGCGAGCTTGGAGGCATCCGCGCCCTGCGCTTCAACCGACCGGATGCTCGAGCTGAGCGCCGCCACCGCGGCATCGACAGCCCTCATCGCCTCGGCCTGGCGCGCGTCGAGCGCCGCCCGCGCCCGTCCGACCGATGCGTCGGCAACCATGACTTCCGATGCCTGCGACCATTTTCGCGGCGGCGGCGGCTCGGTGGTCAATTCCGGAACGACGATCGTGAGCGTGCGCTCGGTCCAGGTCCAGCGCGGAATGTCGACGCGGATCCGCCGCTCCTCGGAGGTCCACTCGCCGACATCGGCGTCGATATGCTCGCGGCGCATCGTGAGCTTGGGAAAGTCCGCGTAGAGGTCGTGCCACTCGACGCCGCAGTCGTTGGGCAATTGCCAGTCCGGGTACTTGCAGTGGAACTCGGCGACGGGAAAAAGCTTGCGCCGCTCGTAGGTGAGGCCCGGCACTTCGTACTCGAACCGCCGCGAACGGACCTTGAGACCCGGCCCCTGGAGCACGATCTCGCGGCGCTCCACGCTCATCAGCGGAACGTAGAAGGTCCAGCGGTATTCGCGCGTCCCGGGGTAGAGGTCGGTCGCCGGACCCGGGATCGGTGGCGCCGTTTGCGCGCCGGCCGCCCCGATGCCCAAAGCGAGAAGTCCCCACGCAAGAGATTTGCCAAGGTCGAACGTACGCATCGCTTTGCCGGACTCGTGACCGTCAGGTCGCCCTCACTGCAGTTTGATCTCGCCGTCGTACTTGACGTTGATCTTCAAGCCCGCGACCTCGAGCGTGACCTGCGCCGGAAAGCTCTCGGTGCCCTTGAGCGTCCCCGCGGCCAGGCCCCTGGTGACCGCCTGCTCGATTTCGCGCTGCGAGTTGATGCCCACCATCTTCAGAAACTTGCGGATGCTCAAGTTGAACGTCTCCTGATTCATCTTGGTCTCCTTCGTCGAAACCTTCTTTCAGGCCAAAGCGATCACTGCCACGCGCCCACCGCCAACCTCGCGGCGTCGTTCAGAGGGCGCGCTATGAGGCCGGTCTGCGACACGCTGATCTCGTAAGCGGCGCGATCGGCCATCGGCACGTAGGTCGCGCTCCCGTAGAGCGCATCCGCCCACGGAACATATTTCTGCCACGTGCGGAGCAGCGACCATGCGTCGACCCTTTCCGGCGGATGCAGCGCGTAGACCGTGCGCGGCGCGGTGCGCTCGCGCTCGACGTCGCGGTAGCGGCCGCCGATGCGTTCGAGGCGATACGCGGCGTCGAAGCCGAGCAGGTTGGCGAACCCACGCCACTTGAGCACACGCGCATCGATCTGCCATTCGTCGCCGCGCAGAACATAGCCACTGACTTCGCCCGAAGGATATGTGAGCGTCGCGTTGAACTGCTGCTCGCCCGCCTGCGCGAAGCTCGCCCGGACGGCCGGCTGCTCGTGCATCAGACGATCATAGGTCAAGATGTCGAGCCCGACCAGCGCCACGGCGGCGGCGGCGAGAAAGAAGACGAGCGCCGAGGCGCCGTGGACCGCACAGGCGCCGAAGCGGCGTCGGTGCAGGCGGCGTGCGGAGGCGATCAGGAACAACAGTCCCGCGAGCGCGGATGCCGCGACGATGGCGATCAGAATGACCGACGACGGCGAACCCATGGGGCATTATCCCACCGCCCACCGCTTGCGGCGGAGGCCACAGCGGCACATCCACGCGTCAGGGCGTGGCTCAACTCCTGACGCGGTTGAGCTCGTCGCAGCCTACGATCCGGCGAGACTCAAGGCACGCTGGAGATCGGCGAGCACCGTGCGGCGCAGCGCGTCCTTGTCCTCCTGCCCCGGAGCGCGCAGCAGCGCGGACGGGTGATAGGTCGCGACCACCGGAATGCCTCCGCGATCGACGAGGGTGCGTTCGCGCGCGGCGACGATCGCCACCCGCTCGCCGAGGATCGCCCGCAGCGCGGTAGTTCCCAGCGTCACGATGACCTTCGGACCGACCGCGTCGATCTCCCGGCGCAACCACAGGTTGCACGCCTCGATCTCACGCTGTCCGGGCGACTTGTGCATCCGCCGCCGCCCGCGCATCTCGAAGCCGAAGTGCTTGACCGCGTTGGTGACGAACACCGTGGCGGGATCGATGCCCACCTCGCGCAGCAACTCGCGCAAGAGCTTTCCCGCGGGGCCAACGAAGGGATGACCCGCCTTGTCCTCCTCGTCGCCGGGCGCCTCGCCGACGAGCATCAGCGTCGCGCCGCGCGGTCCCTCGCCGATGACGGCCTGAGTGGCGCCTTTCCACAAATTGCAGCGACGACACGTTGCCGGAGTTCCCTCGTCGCGGGGAAAATCGGGAGAGGCGTGGACGGGATGAAGCCGCATCGATTCGAATGGCCAGGACCGGGTTGATGCGATGCAAATGCTGTGCCCGGGTAACTCGGCGCAACGGCGCGCCGTCGCCCGCGGTGGGGCGCCCCGTCCGACGCCCCACGCCTCGCGGGAGATCCGGGCGTGCGCGACCCTTTTTTCAACGAGCGTTTGTAAATTAGGGAACGGATCAAGCACCTATCCTTGCGCCTCATTGACCAGGCAGCCAAAGCATCGGGTCGTGTCCGAGCAAGACAGATCCGTCCCATCTCGAATCCTGAACGACGCCCTTCCGCTCAACGAGGCGCTTGGCGTCGATCGCCGAGGCCAGAGCATCGCGAGCGCTGTTCATGTCCGGCCGTTCCCGCGTCACCGTAACGAACGACGTGACGCTTCGCATGCGCTCCTCCGCCACGATCCCGATGAAAAGGGGTTCGATGGTGCCATCGCCCGTCGCGAGCTGGACGGGAGCGTTCCATAAATGCAGCACGAGACGAGCCGTTGAGGCTCCACCCTCGACGGGTTGGATCATGACCAGCGCCTCCAGGCGGCCGTCGTCGAGGCGCGGCAAGACCGGGAGGTCTTGCAAATCGGCGTGCGGTGCAAGCCAGGCAAGACTCGAGCGGATGGTCCAAGGGACGGGGACGCGCCAACCCTTCGCGGCTAATTCCTGCTTCAGGTCCTGCAGTTTGCCAGCCCACTGTACCGTGAACGGCTCCTCGAGCTCGCCGACAAGGTCCACGCGCCGCGCCGGCAGCTCCGCCCAGCCTTGTGTCCACCACGCTTGCGCGTCCATCGAGCGGACGTGCTCTCGCACGGCATAGCGGGTGATATCCGTTGCGTGCTCCTGTCGAATGACGATGCTTCCTACGACGAGAAGGGTCAGCCCGAGAACGGCGCCAAGCCGACCGGCTCCGATGGGCGGGGGAGTCCGCCGCAGGTAGGCAATGCTGAGCAGCGCTGCCCACGCCACCCCGAAGGCAAGACCCGCCACGACATCGGAGATCCAGTGCGCGCCAAGATACAGACGCGAGAAGGCAATCGCGGAGACGAAGAGCGCCGCAGCGATTACCACTGAAAGACGCCATCGCGAGGACGCTTCCCGGGCTACCAGCATCGCTAGCAACCCGTAGAGTGCGGCGTTGACCGTCGTGTGGCCGCTCGGGAAAGAGAACGCATCCCAACCGCTGTAAACCTCGGCTGGCCGCGGAAGGCGCAGCGTAATCTTCAAGACGAGCGTGAACAGGCTGGCGAATCCGACGGCCGCCACCCAATAGGACAAGGCGCGCCAAGCCCGCCGCCGAGCAAACCAGAGTGCCCCGGCGGCCGCCACGGCTGTGGTCACGATGCCGCCCCCGAGCTCGGTCACCGCCACCATCACCTGGTCGGCCCAAACGGTCCGCAGGCTCTGAAGAAGATGGAACACCGCGGCGTCGGCACGCAGCAGCGGATCGCCGCTGATCACGTCCTCCAGAACGCCGAAGAAGACCCAGAGGCCAGCGACGAGCGCGGCGCCGAACAGCAGAAGCGCCGGCAGCTCTTTGCGCGCAGGATCGAGGAATGAGAGTGCCTGCCGGCCGAGCCAGCTGTCGCGGGCGTGCGCCCACGCCAGAAGCTGATCGGAGGCCCGCAAGGCCAACGGCGGCAGACGGCGCATGGCGTAGCGCATCGTCCAAGCCACGATCCAGAGCACGGCGACCAGAACGACGAGGAACACCGCCAGGCGGCCCGCGACGGCACCGAGCAGCACCAAAGAAGCTCCGATCAAGGCCCCGCCCAGGACATGCGAGGGCGCCCAGACTGCGGCCGAGAGCAGGTTCATCGCATAAAAACGAATGGGCGACATACGCAGGATTCCCGCAATCAGCGGGACAACAGCGCGCACACCCGGCGTGAAACGAGCGATGAAGACACTCTTGCCACCATGCCCTCGGAACATGGCCTCGCCACGGGCGATCAACTCCGGATGGCGATCGAGCGGCCAGCGCGAGATGACCGCCTGATGGTAATGGTGGCCGAGCCAATACGAGATGCCGTCACCCACCACGGCGCCCATCGTCGTGTAAGCGATCAAAGGCCAGACGCTGACTGCGCCGCTGGGGACCAGTGCGCTGACACCCAGGATGACGGCCGTTCCAGGCACGAAAGCACCGACGAATGGCAGCGCCTCGGACAGGGCAAGGACGAAAACCAAGCCATACGCCAAGTTCTCGTGGATTCTCGCGAACTCGATGATCGCGCCGACGTATCCGCTCATTGGGCTTCTCGGGGCAATGGTCGGCGTCGCGGGAGTCTGAGCCGGCGCCACGGTGTGGCCACGATCAATGGCGCGTGAACGTCCGCGTCAGCGCCGCAAGCGCGCGGGCGCGCCCCGTCCGAACTTGAGCATGAGATAGCCGCCGACCAGCCCGCCCAGGTGCGCGAAGTGCGCGACACCCTCCTGCGTCCCGGTCACGCCGAAGAAGAGCTCGAGCGCCGCGTAAGCGATGACAACGACTCGCGCCGGCATCGGAATCGGCGGAAAGATCAGCATGATGCGGTTGTGCGGGAAGTACATCGCGTAGGCCAGCAGCAAGCCGAACACCCCGCCGGAGGCGCCGATCGTGGGATACAGCGCGCCGGTCAGCGCGGAGGTGGCGAGCTGCGCGATCGCCGCCGAGAGCACGCTGACGAAGTAATAGGTGAGATAGCGGCGAGGCCCGAAGACTTGCTCGATGGCGCTGCCGAACATGTACAGCGCGAACATGTTGAAGCCGATATGGACGAGCCCGCCGTGCAGGAACGCGTAGGTCACGAGCTGCCAGACCTGGAAGCTCACCTGGCCGCCGCTCGCCCGTGCGGCGCCGAGCGGCCACAGCGCGAAGGGCGTGGCAATTCCGGGCACCGCGAGCTGCAGGAGAAACACCGCCGCATTGGCGGCGATGAGAAACGTGGTGACCGGTGGCATGACGCCTAGGAGCCGATCGCCGCCTTGATCCGCTCGCGCGTGAGCGGCAACTCCCGCAAGCGCAGGCCCGCGGCATCGGCGATGGCGTTGGCGATCGCGGCCGCGGTCGGCCCCTGCGCCGCTTCGCCCGTGCCGAGGAACGGCATGCCCGGGCGGTCGATCACGTGCACCTCGAGCGTCTCGGGAATATCGGGGAAACGCGCGATCGGATAGCTCGACCAGTCGGCGCTGGTGATCCGCCGGGTGTCGAAACCGACCGCCTCGAACAGTGTCCAGCTCATCGCTTGGAGGATACCGCCTTCGACCTGATTGCGGATGCCGTCCGGGTTCACCGCCTGTCCGCTATCGACCGCGGCGACCGCACGGACGAGGCGCGCGCGGCCGCTCTCGCGCTCGACCGCGACTTCGACCGCGAGCGCGAGATACGCGGCGTGATTCTTGTACTGCGCGAAGGCGAAGCCGCGGCCGCGACCGCGAGTCCGGGTGTATCCCGACCAGCCGAAGCGCGTCGCCGCGGTGTTGATCGCGTCGCGCGCGCGAGGGTCGGCGAGGTGGCGCAACCGGAACGCTACCGGGTCCGCGCTCGCGGCGCGCGCGAGCTCGTCGATGAAGCTCTCGATCGAGAACACGTTCATGTACGCGCCGAGCGAGCGCAGGGCGGACACACGCACCGGCATCGCGGGAATGAAGTGATGGACCACGCGCGCATTGGGAAGCGCATAGAGCGGAATCGCGTTGCGATCGCCGCCGCCTTCGGGCAGTGGAATCGGTCGCGGCGGCGGCGGCGCGAAGGGCGTCTGCAGATACCGCGCGGGGGCGAGACTTCCCGCGCCTCCCGGGCGGGTGCTGTGGGTGTTGCTCCACACGTCGTATCGCCAGTCGACGATCGTGCCGGTGGCGTCGAGCGCGGCCTTCGCTTGTGTCAGCATCGCCGGGCCGTACGGTTCCCACGTGTGCTCCTGCTCGCGCATCCACTGCACGCGCACCGGTCGGTCGGGGAACGCCCGCGCCAGAAGCGCCGCGTCCGCAGCGACATCGTCCGCGGCGTTGTGGCCGTAGCAGCCCGAGCCTTCGGCGTGGATGCAGCGCACCCGCTCCTCGGGCATGTGCAGCATCTCTGCGATCGCGCGGCGCAACGGATAGACGCCCTGGCTGTGCGTCCATACGATGAGCCCGCCGTCGCTGAAAAAGCCGATGGCGCACGAGGGCCCGATCGCGCCGTGCATCTGATACGGCCGCCGATAGCTCGCCTCGACCGTGCGGATAGCCCTCGGAAGATCGGCCGCCGCACGCCGGTCGAGATCGACCATCGCATTCGACGGCGTCTCGCGCAGAAAATCGTAGAGCTGCGCCGGCTCCGGAAGGCCGGCGGGCTCGTCCCATTTCGCGCTCGCGGCGAGAGCGCGCATCGCCACGATCGACTGATATTCGCGCGCGGCGATCACGGCGAGGAAGCTCCCGTCGCGCACGATCTTGAGCACGCCTGGGAGCTTCTGCGCGGCTTCGGTCTGCACTCGGGCGAGCCCCGCGCCGTAGCTCGGCGGGCGCACCACGCGCGCGTGCACCATGCCCGCGAAGCGCAGGTCGTGCACGTACGCCGCCCCGCCGGTCACCTTCGCCGGAATGTCGACGCGCGGCAGCGGCTTGCCCATCACGGTGTAGCTCTTAGGGTCCTTGAGCTTCGATTCGGGTTGGGCGCGAGCGGGCGGCGAAACCGCCGCGATGAGCTCGCCGAACGCGACGCGGCGCCCGTCGTCGGCGACAACAGTGCCATCGCGCGCCTGCAGCCGGTCGGCGGCGACACCGAGCCGCTGCACCGCGCGCGCGATCAGGATCTCGCGCACCTGCGCCGCGGCATGCATGATCGCGGTCCCGCTGTCGGTGAGCGAGCGGCTGCCTGCGGTGAAACCTTCGTCGGGCGTGCGGCTCGTGTCGGCGGTGACCAGCGCGATGCGCGCCGGGTCCACGCCGAGCTCTTCCGCGGCGATCTGCATGAGCGCGGTCTTGATGCCCTGTCCGAGCTCGACCTTGCCCGTGAATACTGTCACGCTGCCGTCGGCATCGACGCGAATCCAGGCGTCCAGCAGCGGCGTCTTGTCCAGGCTTCCCGGCAGCCTCGGTGCGCTCGGCGCCGGCTGCGGGGCAGCCCGCAGCGCCGGCGAGAGCGAGAAGCTCACGACGAGCGCGCCGCTTGCGGCGAGGAATCCGCGCCGCGAAAGCTGCGCAACTCCGGGGCTCGCCTCGACGTTCATGATCCGGCCTGCCTCACCGCGAAGCCGCCCGCGTTGACTTCGTCGGCGGCGCGCCGCACCGCGCGCAGAATCCGCATGTGCGTGCCGCAGCGGCACAGGTTGGGCAT
The DNA here is from genome assembly GCA_036382945.1 of Casimicrobiaceae bacterium. Classification (GTDB taxonomy): domain Bacteria; phylum Pseudomonadota; class Gammaproteobacteria; order Burkholderiales; family Casimicrobiaceae; genus PALSA-1003. The sequence continues at coordinate 27,906 of DASVPH010000075.1, read as the reverse complement.
CATCTGGCGGCGGATGTCGGCGTCCGACGGATTGGGATTGCTCTCGAGCAGCGCCTGCGCCCGCATGATCATGCCGGCGATGCAGTAACCGCACTGCGCCGCTTGCTCGGCGATGAACGCGCGCTGTAGCGGTCCAGGCCCGGCAGCGGTTCCCAAGCCCTCGACCGTCCGGATCCGCCGCCCCGGCAGCACCGAGATCGGCGTCACGCAGGAGAAGGTCGCCTGGCCGTCGACCAGCACCGTGCACGCGCCGCATTGCCCGAGCCCGCAGCCGAACTTAGCACCGTTCAGCCCCAGGTGATCGCGCAGCGCGTACAGCAGTGGTGTTGTCGGATCCGCATCGATGGCGCGGATCTGACCGTTGACCTCGAGGTTGATCATCGCTGCTCCTGAAGCGCCTTGCGGATGGCGGCGACCCGTTCGGGTACGTCACGCCACGCCGGCCGGTCGGTGAAGCGCGCCCGCAGGTGATCGACGAGAGCCGCGACCTGCGCTTCGGTGAGCCCCGCGGCGAAGCCCGGCATCAGCGCGCCCTTCTCGCCGTCCTCGGGCCAGATGCCCTCCAGAACGATGTGGATCGCGTTGCGCGGATCGGGTGCGTTGAGCGAGGTCGTCAAGCCGAGCGGGACCGGCCGCGGTGAGGGCACCGTGGCGAGCGGATCGTGGCAGCTCGCGCAGGCGCCGGCATAGATTTGTGCGCCTTCGGCCGACGCCGTGCGCTCCGCGTTCGCGGCCGGCCGTGCCGCCGCCTCGCCGGGCATGAGCGATGCAACGTAGAAGGCTATTGCGCGCACGTCCTCGGCGGGAACGCCGGCGAGATTGTGCGTGACCGACGCCATCGGACCCGCGGCGAGACCGTGCTGCTGCTCCCGACCGTGGCGGAGGTAGTCGAAGAGCTCGTCGGCGGTCCAGCGCACCGGCGCGGGCGAGCTTGCCGAGAGCGACGTTGCGTGCCAATCGCCGGCCTCGCCGCCGCCGAGCGCCTGCGCTCGATTCTCCGCGCCGAGCGCATTGCGCGGCGTGTGGCACGCGCCGCAGTGCGCGAGCCCTTCGACGAGGTAGGCGCCGCGATTCCACTGCGGGCTCTTCGACGCATCGGGTCGATAGACACCGGGGCGGAAATAGAGCGCTTTCCATACCGCGATCGCCGGCCGCAACCCCGCGGGGAAGCGCAGCTCGTTGGGCGGAACCTCCGCGCGCACCGGCTCGCGCGTCATGATGAACGCGTAAAGGGCGGCGATGTCGTCCTCGGTGAGGCGAGTGAAATGGTCGTAGGGGAAGGCCGGATAGAGATCGCGTCCGGCTCGGTCCACACCCTCGCGCATGGCGCGCTCGAAATCGGCGGCGCTCCAGCGCCCGATGCCCGTCTCGAGGTCGGGCGTGATGTTGGTCGAATAGATCGTTCCGAACGAGGTGGGGAGCGGTAACCCGCCGGCAAAGGGTCGGCCGTCGCGACTCGTATGGCAGGTCGCACAGTTGCCGATCGCCGAGAGCTCGGCACCTTTCGCGACCAGCCCGGGGTCGAACGCCGGCGCGCCTTCCGCGGAAAACGCCCGATCGCTCGCGCCTCCCGGCGCGAGCGCGAGCAGGAGCAGCATGCCGGCGAGCGTTGTTCTGGCACTCATCGTCCCGCACTCCATCAGCGCGGCGATGCGCGCCGCGCAGGTTCCCATCCCTGGGACCCGTGCTGCCGCGCCCCGTTCCCGGCGTGCAGGCGTGTGCGTGGAAGGCAATCCCCAGTGGATCTGCGATAGCTTAAACTCATCCCGATCCGAGCCGAGGCGAGGAACATTATGCTCCGCGTGCTGCGACCCTGGTCACGGCGCGCCGCCGGACCCGCCGTGGCCTGCCGCACTGCCCTGCTCTGTGCGGCCGCGCTGCTGCTCGCCGCATGCGGACCCGGCGGGGGAATTCCGTTTGCGTCGCTCGAATCGCGCTGCGCGAAGCTCGATCCGCCGCGATTCGAAGTCCTCGTCGCGCCGTTCACCTTCGAGCGCAACGACGAAGAGTCGATTGCGGCACTGACCGCGAAGAGCGGCAGCGCGTTCGCCACGCGTCGCGTGCTCGGTCTGACTACAGCCGTCTTCGGACAGAGCACCGACGTCGAGCTGCACGCGTTCGGCAATCGGCGCGGCGGCGAGGCCTGCGGCACGCCGCGCGTGCACGTCGAGCTGTCGATGCAGCCGGTGACGGTGTTCATCGCTCGCGAGCTTGGCGGAGCGCCCTGCCAGCGCGACATCACGCTCGCGCACGAGCTCAGACATGTCGAGGTCTTCCGCGCAGTGCTGGACGAGGCCGCGCAAGACCTCGAGCGCGAGCTCCCGGGAGCGATCGGTACCGAACTGCGCCGGGCCAAGGACCCGGAGGCGCTGCAGCAGCGGCTCATCATCGCGGTGCGCGACTACCTCGCGCAGTTCATGCGCGAGCGGCAGGGCGCGCTCGACGAACGACAAGCCGAAGTCGACGCGTCCGAGGAATACGCGCGCCTGTCTGCCGCCTGCCCGGGCTCGGTCGCCGACTTCATTTCGGCGACGCCTTGAACACGCTGCCGCCGGCGAGCTTAGGTTGGGGTCCTACAAATCGCCTCCGGCGCTCCTACAAAAAAATCGGATGCGTACCGATTTTCTGCGCTGCGCAATTTGCGGAAAAATGCGTGGCATGCGAGTTTCGCGTTGGTGGGCATCCGCGCTGGCCGACTCCCAGGCACGTTCACCGACCGAGAGCTTCGCAGGTCGCGCGCCCGACAGCACGCGCGGCGGAGAACGGGCCGAGCCGATCGGCTCGTTCTCTTTCTCTCTTTCGACGACCCGTGATCGGAAAGCGAGGACGGCAATGAGGACGAGTCGACTTTCAGGTGCGGTGGCGGTGGCGGGACTGCTCTTCGCCTCGGGTGTCGCCGCGCAAACCTACTTCCCGCCGCAGGAGCGCACCCAGGGCTCGGTGAGCTTCATGACCGGCGGCGTCAGCGTCGACGAAGCCGACGCGATGCGCGCCGCCTCGGCCCGCTATCCGCTCACGCTGGAGCTCGCCGCCGCGGCCGGCGGTCCGCGCGACGAATACATCTCGAACGCGCGCGTCGACATCCGCGACAGCAAGGGCGCTCCCGTGCTAGACACCCGCACCGACGGCCCGTTTCTGCTCGCGCGCCTGCCGCCCGGCAGCTACACGGTCGATGTCGAATGGAACGGCGCGCACAAGCGCCAGACCGTCGAGATCAGCCCCAACCAGCGCAAACACTTGCTGGTCGAGTTTCCGGGCTCGTTGGACGTCGGCTGATCTATACCCGTTCGCGGTGAGCCCGTCGAGCCGCGAACACAGCGCAGGCAGCAGAAAGCGAGACGTTACGTGTCGGCCGCTGCGGCGACGCGTGAACCCTCGATCCCCACCCGCTCGTCGCTCGCGGCCCGCCCTGTCGCTGCGCGCGCCGCCGGTCCGAACAGCGCTTCCATCTCGCGGCGGACCTTGAGCGCTGGGAGCGTTTCGTCGAGCACGACGTCCGCCCACGTCAACGTCTCGCCCGCCTTCACCCCACGCACGAGCTTCGCGCCGTGGGCAAGGCCGAGCGGTAGACCCCCCAGCTCGAGCGAGCGCCGCGCGGGCAGCAGCTTGCCCCACACGGTATAGCCGCCCTCGCCGTCGAGCGTCTCGCCGGCCTTGAGCTCGCGCTTGGCGGTGGCGATGACGTCGGCGTTGAAGCACGTGGCCGCGCCGGTCGCTTCGCGGCGCAGCCCCACCGAGGCGACCGAGATCCCGACCTCCAGTCCGATCAGATGCCAGCGCTTGTACAGGCAGGCGTAGCGCCCGGTCGGATCGGTGCGCACCATGTACTCGCGAAAGCAGTTGCGGATGTACTCGGTGTCGCCCTCGAACACGACGAACACGCCGAAGCGGATGTCGTAGGGAACGACGCGGCCGTCGCGCTCGAGCGAGGAGACCACCTCGACCTGGCCTTTGGCGTGCAGCACGCCGCCTTCGGCGATCGGCCGGCACACGAATGGAATGTCGTCGATCGACGCAGGCGGGTAGGTCAAGCCGTACGGGGGGGCGACCAGACCGGTGGCGTTGCATACCGCGGTGCTCTCGATCGCCGGCTTGGAGCCGTCGAGGAAGGAGTTGAACATCGTCGGATTGAGCCCGCCGATGCGCGCCTGCTCAGGCGTGAGCCCGTAGTAACCCCAGACCGTCTCCGGCGTGGACTGCGCGAAATGCGGCAGCCACTTGTGGCCACGTCCGGCGGCCACGATGCCGAAGCCCGCGGCGCGCGCCCAATCGACGAGATCGCAGATGAGCGCCGGCTGATCGCCGTAGGCGAGGCTGTAGACGACGCCTGCCTCCGCCGCGCGGCGCGCGAGGAGCGGACCGCAGAGCGCATCGGCTTCCACCGTGACGTTGACCACGTGCTTGCCGTGGCGAAACGCGACGAGGCAATGCTCGACCGCGGCGAGCGGATGCCCGGTGCATTCGACGATGACATCGAGCCGCGGATGGCGGACGAGCGCCTCCCAGTCCTCCGAGACGTGCGTCGTCCCACGCGCGAGCGCCGCCTCGAGAGACGCCGCGCCGTAGCGCTCGGGCTGCCAGCCGATGCGCGCTAGATTGGCTTTGGCGTTGTCCGGCGCGAGATCGGCGATCCCCGCGACGTGCACGCCCGGGGTCTTGGGCACTTGCGCGAGATACATCGCGCCGAACTTGCCGGCGCCGATCATGCCGATAACCAGCGGCTTGCCCCGAGCGGCGCGCTCGGAGAGCTTGGTGTACAGGCTCATGGTTGTACCCCCACGCTTGCGGCCTCATTGATCAATTCGGCCGCTGCGGCGCTCATGCGAGGGTTACTCCATCGCGATGTAGCGCTCCGGAAACTGCTGCTTGAGCTGCGCGAGCTTCGGCAGATCGTTAAAGACGATGTACGGCTGCGTCCGGTGAGACGCGAGATAGTTCTGGTGATACGCCTCGGCAGGATAGAACGCCGGGAGAGGCACGAGTTGCGTGACGATCGGAGCGGAGAACACCCTGGCCTTGCCGAGCTGCTCGATGTACGCCTGGGCAACGCGCTTCTGCTCGTCGTTGGTGTAGAAGATCGCCGAGCGATATTGCGACCCGTAGTCCGGGCCCTGGCGGTTCAACTGCGTCGGGTCGTGGGCGACGGAGAAGAAGATGCGCAAGAGCTCGCCGTAGGACACCTGCGCCGGATCGTAGGTCACCTCGACCGATTCGGCGTGTCCCGTCATGCCCGTGCTCACCATGTCGTAGCTCGCCGTGCTGGCGGCGCCGCCGGCGTATCCGGACACGGCCTTGGTCACGCCTTTGACGTGGCGGAACACGGCCTCGACGCCCCAGAAGCAGCCCCCGGCAAAGACCGCCGTCTGCGGTCCCTTCACCGAAGCCGCGGGCGTGTCCACGGCGGGTGCCGGCAGCGCAGAACCGGTCGCGGCGTAGAGCGAAGAGAGCATGCCTGCCGCCAACGCCAGCGCGGCAACGGTGCGATACGGGATGCCTGACATGGTCGACCTCCAAACTAAAGGATCACGATGGATGATCTTATCGTTGACCTTAGTCGCGATGCGGGGGCGATCCTGACGCCCCAACCCATAAAGCGAGCGGGCTGCAGCGCTTGGGTAGAGTATATTCGCTTCCGCAAGTTCCTTCACCCGAGCGCCGATGGCCGTCCTGATCGCAGGCTTGCTTCTCTTCCTCGGCATCCATTTGCTGCCGACGTTGCACGGCGCACGCGCCGCGCTCGTGGGCCGGTGGGGCGAGCAGCGCTACAAAGGGACCTTCGCGTTGACCTCGTTGGCAGGGCTCGCGCTTATCATCGCCGGCTACGCCGTGGCCACACCGGGCCCGCAGTTGTTCGAGGGCTCGCCGGCGGCAAAGGCGATCGCCCCGTACGCGATGCCGGTGTCGTTCGTGCTGTTCGCCGCGGCCAACATGCGGACCCACATCCGCAGGATCGCGAAGCATCCTATGCTCCTCGGCCTCGCGATCTGGGCAGCCGTGCATTTGCTCGCGAACGGCGATACGCGAGGCACGCTGCTGTTCGGTAGCTTTCTCGGTTACGCCGCCATCGATCTCGCGTCGGCCGTGCAGCGTCACGCCGTCAAGGAGTTCACTCCGACCGCGCCCCACGACGCGATCGCGGTGGCTGCCGGAATCGTCGTGGCGATCGCCTTCATGGCCTTCCATCGCCCCTTGTTCGGCGTGGCCGCCGTAGGCTGGGGCGTCGGCGGCTGACGGAAGTCGGTCGATCGTCCTTGCACCGGCTTCGCGCCGCACAAGAGACCGGGGGCATCGGGCGCGGGCGCGCGACGTTACGCCGTTGCGCCAAGTTGGTATGATGGCTCGCGATATCGATCCGGCCGACGTGGTAGCGCGTGCGTCCGGCGCGCGCTATGGCTCACGCCCCGGCTAAGCCGGCTCGAAACCGCGGGGCGCACTCTTAGGAAGGAGACGACATCATGGCAAAGAAAGGCTCCAGCGACGGCGTGTATCGCGTCATCGACGTCATCGGCACCAGCGCATCATCCTGGGAAGACGCTGCCAAGAACGCCGTCACCACCGCCAGCAAGTCGCTGCGCGATCTGCGCATCGCCGAGATATCCAAGCTCGATATGAAGATCGAAGGCGGCAAGATCGTCGCCTATCGCGCGCGCGTGCAGCTCTCCTTCAAGTACGAGCTCTGACGCGCATCGCGTCTCGTTGCCGGCGATCGCGCCGCCGGCGAGATCAGTTCCCGCGCGCCGCGTCCAGTCATGCTTGTCGGCGCTCGCGTGGGAGGCCATCGGACATCCTGCGCCACGCGTCGACGATCAGACGGTAGACGTACTCGCGTCGTTTGCCTCGGGCTTCGCGCTCTGCCCCGAAGTAGTCGTAGGCGGTCCAATAGCGCCGGTCGGGAACGTCGTCGCCCGTATCGTGTTGTGTGCATTGCAACAAGTCCGGGCCATGATGAGTCTTACTCCACGGGCTGCGCTGCATGGCCGAGGAGCCGGCTGCTTGACAATTCTAGCCCGATCCAGGGCGCAGAACGTTGCGGGCTATGCGCGCTTCAATCGTAATGGTTTCAAGAGAATGACTTTTTCGTATCTGCCGGAAACCGATGGCGGCTTCAGCGCACGGGGCCCAATCGCATCTTTCGATGGTTGGGCTACCGGGCCGGCCTCGTGGTGCGGCGCACTAGGCCCGATCGACCGGCTTCCGGGATTGCTGCCCGGAGACGCCTCGATGGAACTTAGCCAGCTTCGCGCCTTCGTCGAGATCGCCCGGGCCGGCCAGCTCACGCGCGCCGCGGAGCGGCTGCTCGAAGCCGCGCGTACCGTGCTGCGCGAAGTGTGGGGTGATGCGCCGCGCGAAGGGAAGGCTCCGTCGCGGTCGACGGGACTTTTGTTGCGTGGACGGCTGCAGTGCGCGGCGGCCTTCCTATCGCGTCGGATCGAACCCCCCGCCGCCGCACGCCGGCACGGCTGTCGTATTTTACGGGGGTGGCCTCGCGCGGGCAGCCGCCGGTCCCACGCCCCGTCGATCTTCGGGTACGATCTCCCCCGGGCGCCCTCGGCAATACGTCTCGCGGTCGCTGTCGTTCGCTCTCGCCCGCCTGGATTCGTTCAAGAGCGTCGCGCCGAGCGCGACACCGTGCGCCTCGTTTTAGGGCGCTTCACGCAGAAGGGAAAAGATGTCCCCCGGATTTCGTCGGACCGCTCTGGCGGCGATCAAGGTGCTCATAGCGCTCGCCGCGCTCGGGTATATGGGCACGCTCGCGTTGATGTACGTCAACCAGGAGCGGCTGATCTTTCCGGGCACACCGCTGCCGGCGGACTACCGCTTCCGGTTCGACCCGGGTCAGCGCTTCGAGGAAATTCGCGTGCCGGTTCCGGGGGCCACGCTCGACGCGCTGCACTTCATGCAGGACAAGCCGCGCGGGCTGGTGTTCTACGTGCACGGCAACGGCGGCAACCTCGCCACCTGGACGAGGGGGATCGACTTCTACCGGCGCATCAACTACGACCTCTTCATCTTCGACTTTCGCGGCTACGGCAAGAGCACGGGCCGCATCGAGAGCGAGAAGCAACTCGACGCCGACGTGCGCGCCGCGTGGGACGCGATCGCGCCGCGCTACCGCGACCTGCCGATCATCATCCAGGGCCGCTCGCTCGGAACGGGTCTTGCCGCGCGCCTCGCGCGCGACGTCGTGCCGCGGCTGCTCGTGCTGGTCTCGCCGTACACCAGTCTCGCCGCGATCGGCAAGCTCGAATATCCGTTCGTGCCGGAGTGGCTCAACCGCTACCCGATGCGCACCGACGCGCTGATCGGCGATATCAAGTCCCCGATCGTGCTGATCCACGGCACCGCCGATGCGGTGATCCCGTTCACCGAAAGCGAGCGGCTGAAGAAGCTCGCCCGAGCGCCGATCGAGCTGCTCGCCATCGCCGGCGCCGGACACACCGATCGCTCCGCCGCCTATCTCGACGCGCTCGCGAAGCGGCTGATCGCAGCGGCGGGAGGGTGATGCCGATCAGGCGACGAAGATCCAGTACACCAGCCCCGCGATCAACGCGTACTTCACGGTCCGGAACACCGTCCGGTTCTTGCGCTTCAACCGGGTGAGCAGATCGCTGCCGCGGCCGAGCATCGCGTAGACGCGATTGGCCGCGCCGACATGCTCGTTCTCGACGTTCTGCGTCGCCGACGCGCGGATGATGTTGCGCGACACCCAGCGGTTGACCGCGGTCATCCAGCGTGTTTTCAGCGGCCGCTCGACGTCGCAGAACAGGATGATGCGCGTGACATCCGTCTTGTTCTCGGCCGAGTGGATGAAGGTCTCGTCGAAGAGCACGTCCTCGCCGTCGCGCCAGGCGTAGGGCTCGCCGTCGATCAAGATGCGGCAGCCGTCGGAGTTGGGCGTGACGAGCCCGAGGTGGTAGCGCAGCGACCCCGCGAACGGATCGCGGTGGCGGTTGAGCTTGCCGCCCGGCGGCAGGAGCGCGAACATCGCGCCGTTCACGTGGGGCAGCGATTCGAGCAGCGCGACCGTCTTCGGGCAAAGCGCCTGCGCCGAGGGCAACGCCTCGCCGTACCAGGTGAGATAGAAGCGCTTCCAGCCTTCCTTGAAGAACGAGTTGAAGCCCAGATCGTTGTGGCCGGTCGCCGCGCGGATGCGCCCCTCGCCCATGAGCCCGAGCGCCTCCTCGCGGATCACCTGCCAGTTCTCGCGCAGCTTGGCGAGCTCGGGCACCTTCTCGACGTCGATGAACGGCTTGGGCGGCACCGCCGAGAACAGGTACATCAGCGTGTTGTACGGCGCCATGATCGTCGAGTGATCCTTGAGCTGGCGCACGAAGGTGTGCCGCACGCGCCCGCGCAAATGCACGTACAGCGCGGAGGCGACGAACAGGTAGACGACGATGAACTTGGGCGCGAGCAGCGTCCAGAGCACCTGCGGCAAGCCTGACTCCATCGAGAATCGCCGAACGACGGTATGCCGGCCGGTGAGCAATTATACTGCCGAGGCTCGACGCCGCCCCGGCTTCGCCCTGGCGTCGTGCCTCACTTTGTCTACGCCGATCGACACCGCATCGCTCCTCGCGCATCGTTCGTTCGTCCGCTTCTGGATCGCGCGGCTGACCGGCGGCTTTGCCAATCAGATGCAGGCGGTGGCAGTCGGCTGGCAGGTCTACGCGCTCACCGGCAGCGCGCTCGACCTGGGGCTGGTCGGGCTCGCGCAATTCCTGCCGTCGGTCGCGCTACTGCTCGTCGTCGGCCACGTTGCCGACCGCTACGATCGGCGCCTGATCGTCGGCGTATGCCAGATCATCGAGGCAGGCGCGGCGCTGACGCTGGCGACCTTGAGTCTTCGCGGCACGATCACAGAGCAGGCGATCTTCGCGCTGGTGGCGGTGATCGGCGCGGCACGCGCGTTCACGATGCCGACCCAGCAGACGCTGCTGCCGTCGCTGGTGCCGGCCGCGCTGCTGCCGCGCGCGGTCGCGGCGAACGCCACCGCGGGCCAGACCGCGATCGTCGCCGGCCCCGCGCTCGGCGGCTTCCTCTATGTCGCCGGTCCGGGGGTCGTGTACGGCCTGTGCGCGCTCTTCTTCGTGACCGCGGGTGCGCTCAACGCGACGCTACGCGTCGAGCGCCGCCGCGCGCTGCGCGGGCCGCCGACACTTTCCACGATCTTCGCCGGCATTGCCTACATTCGCCGCAGGCGCGAGCTGCTGGGCGCGATTTCCCTCGACCTCTTCGCCGTGCTCCTCGGCGGGGCGACGGCGCTCTTGCCGATCTACGCGCGCGACATCCTGCAGACGGGGCCGTGGGGACTCGGGCTGCTCCGCTCGGCGCCGGCGGTGGGCGCCCTTGCGATGGCGGTATGGCTCGCCCACCATCCACTCGAGCGGCGCGCCGGGCACAGAATGTTCGCCGCGGTCGCGCTGTTCGGCGTTGCGACCATCGTCTTCGGCCTGTCGCGCTCCTTTGCGCTGTCGCTCGCCGCACTGATCGTGCTCGGCGCCTCGGACATGATCAGCATCGTGGTCCGATTGTCGCTCGTCCAGCTCCGTACGCCCGACGAGATGCGCGGCCGTGTGTCGGCGGTCAACTCGATGTTCATCGGGGCCTCGAACCAGCTCGGCGAATTCGAATCCGGGGTCACCGCCGCGTGGTTCGGCACCGTGCCGGCGGTGATCCTCGGCGGCATCGGCACCTTGCTCATCGTCGCGCTGTGGATGCGCTGGTTCCGCGAGCTCGCCGAGGTCGATTCGCTGGCCGGCGAGCATGGCGCGAGGCCCGGCTGATGCACTGGGCTGCCGGTACAATGGCGCGGCAGGCCCTCACCATGACGATTGCACCCGCGACCCTGGCCGAGCTCAAGCGTCGCGCCCGCGACGCGGCGGGTCGCGCCTACGCGCCGTACAGCCGCTTTCGCGTCGGCGCCGCGGTGCTAACAGCCGACGGCACCATCCACGCCGGCGGAAACGTCGAGAACGCGTCGTACGGTCTGTCGATCTGCGCCGAGCGCGCGGCGATCTTTCAAGCGGTCGCCCAGGGTGCCCGCAAGGTCGAGGCGGTGGTCGTCTATACGCCTACGCCCGCCGCCGCGACGCCGTGCGGAGCGTGCCGGCAGGTGATCCGCGAATTCGGCCCCGATGCGCTGGTCGTCTGCTGCACCGACGACGAGCGGACCGAACGGCGTTACACGCTCGCCGAGCTGTTGCCCGCCGCGTTCGGCCCGGATCAGCTCGCGTGACAGAGTCATCGATCGGCGTTCGATATCTCGAGGAGCAATGCACCATGAGCACGCAAAACAAAGCTGCGATCGTTACGGGCGCCGGCACCGGCATTGGCAAGGCGGTGGCGACCGCGCTGCTGGCCGAAGGCTACCGCGTCGCATTCGCGGGGCGCCGCCGGGAACCGCTCGAGCAGGCCATCGCCGAGGCCGGCGCGACGGCGAAAAACGCGATCGCTGTCCCCACCGACGTGAGCGATCCGGCGTCGGTCCGTGCGCTGTTCGCGCGCACCAAGGAAGCGTTCAGGAGGCTCGATCTGCTATTCAACAACGCAGGCGTCGGCGCGCCGGGGATCAACCTGGAGGATCTCGCTTTCGAGCAGTGGAAGACGGTCGTCGACATCAACCTGACCGGCGCGTTCCTGTGCGTGCAGGAAGCATTCAAGCTGATGAAGAGCCAGGATCCGCGCGGCGGCCGGATCATCAACAACGGCTCGATCTCGGCGCACGCGCCGCGGCCGAACTCGGCGCCGTACACCGCGACCAAGCACGCGATCACGGGGCTCACCAAGTCGGCGTCGCTCGACGGACGCAAGTACGACATCGCCTGCGGGCAGATCGACATCGGCAATGCGCATACGGACTTGGCGGCGCGGATGGCGAAAGGCGTCCCGCAGGCCAACGGCACGATCGCCGTCGAGCCGCTGATGGACGTGCAGCACGTCGCGAGCGCGGTGTGCTACATGGCGAGCCTGCCGCTCGAGGCCAACGTGCAGTTTCTCACCGTCATGGCGACCAAGATGCCCTTCGTCGGCCGGGGCTAGCGAACGCAGGGCAAACCACAGTCAACGCGAAGGACGCCAAGGAAAAGCTCGAAGAACGCGGAGGAATTCTCCCTGAGAGTAGGCTCGTGATTCCCTTGCGTTGCTCGCGTTTGGAGACGTTTGGGCTCTAACTGAACTTAACTGACTTCTACTGCCCGTAGTCCGTCGCCGGTCCGATCGGGCACTGTGGCACCACGCCCCAGTAGTTGCCGCAGTATTGCTGGCGCAGCCGCTGCTCGCAGGTGGCACGATCGAAGAAAGCCACCCGCGCGCAGCGCGCTAGCCCTTCGTTCATCGCCTCCCATGGGTCGATGCGCGGCGCGTCGACCGGACGCGGCGGTGCCACCGCGCGCGCGACCGGCGCGGGCTCGGGCGCCGGCGGCGGCGCAGCGACGACGGCGCTTGTCGCGTCGACCCGCGGTGGCGCTTTGCGATGCAGCGGCCTGCTCTTCGCCGGTGGCGCATCGCTTAGTGCTTTCGCCTGCAGCGCGTTGTCCTGCACGTTCACCGTCGGGGCGGGTGGCAGAGGCGCGGGGGTCACGACAACAGGCAGCGGCGGCGCGGTCGAAGCCGTCGCCGCGGTGTCGTCCGTAGCGCGCCCGCCGGCGGCGAAGATCTTGACGACGAGCACGATGATCGCCGTCGCCGCGACGAGCCCGATGAACAGCCAATGCACGCCGACCTTCCGCGGAACGACATGAAGCGGTAGCGCGGGCACCGCTTCGGGCGCGACCGCCTCGCTCTCTGCCGGCGGGGCGACGCACGGACGCGCACGCGGGCGCGGCTTGGGCGCGAACTTGGGCTCGCCGACGCTCGGCGCGCCCGCGGCGGCAAGCAAGGGCTCGGTGACGGTGACCGCGAACGCGCGCTTGCGCGCGGCAGCGCAATCACGGCAGATCTTCGCCCCAGGCGGGCACTCGCGCCCGCAGATCTTGCAGTTCATCGGTCCCCTCTTATTCGCCGCACAAGCCGGCTACGCCATTGATTCCTCTCATGATAACGTCATTATCCGCCCGTGATGCACCCGCTCGGGCGTGGCGCTTCCCCATGGCGAAAGCAAAGGGCATGCCGTCGCCGCGAGATTCCGGCACGCTCCCGGCCTAGCGCGGAAAGCGGCGATCCGGCGCGCTTCGCCGGCGAGCTCCAGGTCGTGTCCTTCGTGTTGGACGCGATTGGTTCTGCGCCGCTACACGAAGATCCAGTACAGCAGCCCGCCGATGATGAGCCACTTCAGCGTGTAGTGCGCGAGCTTGCTGCGGCGCTTGATGCGCTTTCCCAGGAGCCGCACGTGGTAGACGACGCTGAAGATACGGTTGAGGATGCCGACCGGCTCGCCCGCCACGTTCTCGGTCTGGCTCGCGCGGATCACGGTGTTGCGGAAGCCGTGGTTGAGCCACTTCATCACCCGGTTCGACAGCGGGCGCTCGATGTCGCAGAACAGGATCACGCGCGTCACGTCGGTCTTGTTCTCGGCGGAGTGGATGAACGTCTCGTCGAACATCACCGCCTCGCCGTCGCGCCAGCAATACGCCTCGCCGTCGACGAAGATGCGGCAGTCTTCCGAGTTCGGCGTCACCAGCCCGAGGTGGTAGCGCAGCGACCCGGCGAACGGATCGCGATGCGCTCCGAGCTTCCCGCCTGGCGGCAGCAGCGCAAACATCGCCGCGTTCACGGTCGGGATCGACTCGACCAGCGCCACGGTCTCCGGACACAGCGCCTTCGCCGAGGGCAATGGATCGTCGTACCACTTGACGTAGAAGCGCTTCCACCCCGAGCGGAAGAAGGAGTTGAAGCCGAGATCGTTGTACTTGGCCGCCGCGCGGATGTGCCCTTGATCGAACAGCGCCACCGCCTCCGCACGGATCGTCTGCCAATTCTCGCGCAACGGCGCGAGCTCGGGAAAACGCGCCACGTCGATGTAGGGACGGTTGGGCACCGCCGAGAACAAGTACATCAGCGCGTTGTACGGCGCCATCAACGACGAATGATCGGTCAACTGGCGCAGGAAGCCGTGCCGCACCCGGCCGCGGTAGTGCACGTACACCGCGGAGACGATGAACACGTAGAGGACGATGAGCTTCGGCGTGAAGAAGGTTTCGAGCATGACATCGGTTACAGCGGGCACTGCGTTGTCGCGGAGCGGGCCGCCGAAGCGCGCTCTGCCGTTCGGACGCCCCGCGCTACTGGCTGCGGTCCCCCGTGGGCGCCTGCGGGCATTGCGGCACCTGGCCCCAATAGCCCTCGCAGTAGCGCAACCGCGTACGTTGCTCGCAGACGAAGCGCTTGAAGAAGTCTTCGCGTGCGCAGCGTCCCATCGCGTCGGCGTACATCTGCCAGCGGTCGGGCTCCGGCGCTGCGCGAGCGGCGGCCACCACCGGGGCCTTGGCAGGCGCTTTGACCGGCGACGGCGCTGCAGGCGCGGGCTCGCTCCCCATGGGCGCGGGCTTGGGCGACGGCTTCGGTTGCACGCCTCTCGCCGGCGGTCGGGTCGTGACTGCCGGTGTGCCCGGCAGAGGCGCTTCCGGCGCCGCGCCGGCAGCGTTGGCGGTGTCGGTGGCTTGCCCCGACAAACCCGTCTCGGTCGGCGCGTTACCCGTGGTCGGGGCAGCCGCCGGGCCCTGCGGCTCAGGCGGCTCCGCAGTGGACGCCGATGTCGGCGTCTCGGCGGGCTTCGACGGCTCCACGACCGCCACCGTGTCCTTCTGTCCACCGCCGGAGAGCATGCGATAGCCGAAGTAGCCGCCGGCGGCGAGAACCGCGATCAGCGCGGCCGCCGCAACGATCAGACCGGACTTTGGCGACGGCGGGGGGCTCGGCGTTTCGAGCGCCACCGCAGGCGGCATGACGGGCGCCGCCGCAGCGGCTGCAGCGGGCACCGGCGCAACCGGAGCCGCAGCGGCCGGGGTCGCGGCGACCGGCGCCGCAGAGATCGCGTTCAACATCACACCGCAGTGCACGCAGAACTTCGCGCCTGCCTGGTTCTCGTTGCCGCAAGCGGTGCACTTCATCGACTACTCCTCCTCGCGGATCTTCGTCGGGGCTTCCTGCCCCGACGCGGGTGATGCTCCAAGAGAATTCCTGCGTGGACTCCCGGCGCCGCTCGGGCCAAGGCTATTATGGCCCGATCGTCGCGCCGCTGTCACTCCGGTCATTGCGCTCAAGGGTCGCGCGTTGACGCGCGAAGACCTTGCTCGGAGAATCTGAGCGCGCTTATCTGGAGGAGCCCGTCATGACCCCGCTCGCTCAATTGTGGCTGCCGATCCTGGTATCTGCGGTGCTCGTCTATGTGGTCAGCACGATCATCCACATGGCGCTGCCGTGGTGGCACAAGACCGATTACCCCAAAGTGCCAAACGAAGAAAAAGTGATGGAGGCGCTGCGTCCGTTCGCGCTTCCTCCCGGCGACTACATGATGCCGCGGCCGGCAAGCATGCAAGAGTTCAAGACGCCGGAGTTCGTGGACAAGCGCACCAGGGGCCCGGTGATGATCTTCACTGTGCTCCCCAGCGGACCGGTGACGATGACCAAGAGTCTCATCCTCTGGTTCGTCTACTCGCTCGTCGTCGGTTTTTTCGCCGCATACGTGGCGGCGGACACGCTGGCGCCGGGCACACCGTATCCCGCGGTGTTCCGCATCGTCGGCACCACCGCACTCGCGGGCTACGCGTTCGCGCTCTGGCAGATGTCGATCTGGTACGGGCGGCGGTGGACCACGACGCTCAAGCTCACCGTCGACGGGCTCATCTACGCGCTGCTCACCGCCGGCACGTTCGGCTGGCTGTGGCCGCACTGAACAATCGCTACAGAGCGAGCTCCCAGGTCTCCGCGACCAGCTTCTTGCCGAAGCTCTCGTGGGGCTCCCCGGCCACGCGGCGGAATCCGGCCCGCGCGTAGAGATGGCGCGCGGCGGTGAGATCACTCTGGGTCCATAGCGTGAGCTTGCGGTAACCGGCGCGCCGGGCGAAGCGCACGCATTCGTCGACGAGCCGCCGGCCGATGCCGAGCCCGCGTGCGTGCGGCTCGACCAGGAGCAGCCGCAGCTTGGCGACGCTGCGGCTCTTGCGCACGAGGAAGACCGAGCCGACGATCTCGCCCTCGCGCTCGGCGATCCAGCAGCGCTCGCGCTGCGGATCGAATCGCTGCACGAAGCAGGCGACGATCTCGGCCACCAGCGCCTCGAACCGCTCGTCGTAGCCGTATTCCTGAGCGTAGAGCACACCGTGGCGATGAACGACCCAGCCGGCATCACCCGGCTGAAGCGGCCGCAGCACATAGGCCGGCCTCGCGTTGGCGCTCGTCTGGCCGAGCAGCTCGCCGATCGTGCGCATGGCCTCCACCAACCGCGCCTGCGCCGCCGCGGAAAGCTTGCCGAGCATGGCCGCGACTTCCGCCTGCGAACGCGCCTCCAGCGCCGCGAAAAGCTTCCTGCCGCGCTCGGAAAGGGCGAGCGACTTCCGTCTCGCGTCGGCCGGCGCCGCCTTCTTGCGCACCAGGCCGCGCTGCTGGAAGCCGCGGAGAATCCGGCTCAGGTAGCCTTCGTCGAGCGCAAGCCGCGCGGCGAGCTCGCTCGCGCTCGCCGGCTCGCCGTCGGTCGGCCAGTGCGCCAGCTCGTAGAGCACGCGCACGCCCGTCAGTGGAAACGGGCTCTCCAGCAGATGCTCGCGCAACACGCCGATGCGCTGGGTGTAGAAGCGGTTGAAGGCGCGGACTGCGGCGGTGCGCTGCTGCAGACCCGTATCGATCTTCGCCATGCGCCGCTTCGGAAAGGACCTCGATAGGTGCTAATGTCAACCTTTTAATTGCTTGTGTCAACTAAATGGTCGCGAGCGCTTGTCCCGCCGTGGCCATCCCGGTTCGGGCCGCGATCCGAGTTGAGGCATCGAAGCCACGGCAAACTTGGGCCCCGGCATGCGCCGGAGCGACAAGGAAGGGTGTCGGCCCGGCGCGAGCCGGGATCGAAGTGGCGCCCCTGCTGGACGAGCGCCGGCGCGGTCAGCCTACGTGCTGCCGCAGGAACGCGACCGTGCGCTCGCGCGCGAGCTTCGCCGATGCGGCGTCGTAGCTCTTCCGCTGATCGCAGTTGAAGCCGTGCTCGGCGTCGTAGAAGAAGAACTGCGATTCGGGGTGGGCCGCGGCGACCGCGCGGGCGCCGGCGATGGGAATCGCGGCATCGCGCTCGCCGAAGTGCGCCATGAGCGGGCACTTCGGGCGCTCGTTGCCGGCCTCGACGATGCCGCCGCCGTAGTAGGGAATCGCGCAGGCGAAGCCGGGCAGCCGCGCGGCGCTCATCCAGGTGATGAATCCGCCCCAGCAATAGCCGACAATGCCGACGCGACCCGCGGCGGCCGCCGCGTCGCGCGCCGCGGCGATGTCCGAGAGCGCAACCTCCGTGGTCGCCTTCGCCTTGAACTCGCGGCCGAGCGCGATGTCCTCCGGCGAATAGCCGATGTCGAAGTTGCGCTGGTAGCGATCGAACAACGCCGGAGCGATCGCCACGTAGCCGCCGGCGGCGAAGCCGTCACAGACGTTGCGGATATGGCTGTTGACGCCGAAGATCTCCTGCACGACGACCAACCCGCCGCGCGCCTTGCCCTGCCCCGCCGGATCGGCGCGATACGCCGCCAGCCGAAATCCGTCCGCCGCGGTCAATTGCATCCACTGGCCCATGGCTCGTTCCTCCTTCGTTTTCGGTGGATCGTCCGACGCATTATGCTACGAGGCCGGGCCTTTCTCACCCCCGACCGCGGTCGCCGGCGGCGGCTCGGGCCCCCATGGGATAATCGAGCCTTTGCAGGTCGTTTCCGGAGGCCGGATGAAGAACGAGAAGCTGGAGGCGCTCGTCCGCGAGCTGTTGGTGGCCCTCGGTGAGGACCCCGACCGCGAAGGCCTGGAGCGCACCCCGCGGCGCGTCGCCGAGGCGCTGCGCTTCCTCACCTCGGGCTACCACACCGAGGTCAAGAACGTGATCAACGACGCGATCTTCACGCAGCGGACCAACAGCATGGTCATCGTGAAGAACATCGAGCTCTACAGCCTTTGCGAGCACCACATGCTGCCGTTCTTCGGCCGCTGCCATATCGGCTACATTCCCAACGGCCGCGTGTTCGGGGTCTCCAAGCTCGCGCGCGTGGTCGACATGTATGCGCGCCGGCTGCAGCTCCAGGAGCGGCTGACCGAGCAGATCTCGCAGGAGATCATGGACTCGATCGATGCGATCGGCGTCGGGGTGATGATCGAGGCGCAGCATCTGTGCATGATGATGCGGGGCGTGGAGAAGCAGAACTCGGTGATGGTCACCTCGTCGGTCCTCGGAACCTTCCGCGACTCGGTCGCCACCCGCGAGGAATTCCTGGCGCTGATCGGGCGCATGAGCGTTTGACGGCCGACGCCCGCCTGTACGAAGCCAGGCACGGCGGTCGCAATCGCGTGCGCTGAAAGCCACTGGTGGAGAGCTTCGCGCGCATCGTCGCGCTCACCGCGCCGCTGTTCCTGCTGGTCTTCCTCGGTTATGCGCTGGCGCGCTGGGGCCGCTGGCGCAAGCCGGTCGCCGACGCGCTCACGCGATTCGTCTTTTCGGTCGCGATTCCGGCGCTGCTGTTTCGACTGATGAGCGACTTCTCCAAGCTGCCGCCGGTCGACGCGCGGCTGCTCCTCGCCTATTTCGGCGCCTGCCTCATCGTCTTCGTTCTCGGACGCATCATCGCGGCGCGAGCCTTCCGGCTCGATGGGGTGGCGCAATCTGTCTTCGCGCTGGGTTGCATCTTCACCAACAACGTGCTGCTCGGCATTCCGCTCGCCAAGGTCACGCTGGGCGAAGCGTCGATGCCGGCGATCTCGCTGGTGCTCGTGTTCAACGCGCTGCTGCTGTGGACGCTGGTGACGGTGTCGGTCGAATGGGCGCGCCACCGTAGCTTGTCGTGGTCGGGTTATCTGCAGGCGGCCAAGGCGGTGCTCGCCAATCCCGTGGTCGCGAGCATCCTCGCGGGCACCCTCTGGGGCCTCGCCGCGCTGCCTCTGCCCACGTTCGTCGAGCAGACGCTCTCGCTCGTCGGCGAGGCGGCCATCCCGCTCTCGCTGATCGCGGTGGGGATGGGCCTGGCCGAATACGGAATCCGCGAGGGCTGGCGCGTGAGCGCCGCGATGACCGCGCTCAAGCTCGCCGTGCAGCCGGCGGTGGTGTGGCTGCTCGCCCGCGCGCTCTCGCTCCCGCCGCTCGAGACCAACGCCATCGTGCTGCTCGCCTCGCTCCCGGTGGGCGCGAACGTCTACCTCATGTCGCGCCAGTTCGATACGCTCGGCGGACCGGTCGCGGCGAGCCTCGTGCTCTCCACCGCGCTCGCCGCGGGAACCACGCCCGCGATCCTGCCTCTGCTCGGCTTCACGCCGAAGTAGAGTATGGTCCTGCCATGGAAAGCACGTCCCACGGCTGGAAGGTTTTCGACGCCGGCACGCCCGTTCTGACGTACCTCTACTCGTTCGGCCCCGGCACGGCGACCTCGCTCGCGGTCGGTGGAGCGGACGGCCTCCTGGTCATCAGCCCGCCGTGCCGAATCGAGGAAGGGGTCTTCGCCGACCTTGCCCGGTATGGTGCAATTCGCGCGCTGGTGGCGTCGAACGCCTTTCACCACATGGGCCTTCCGGAGTGGAAGGCGCGGTTCCCCGACGCCGCCATCTTCGCGCCGGCGCAATCGATTGCGCGCGTGGAGCGGCAGACGAAGCTCAAGGGCATTCAACGACTCGCCACCGCCGGGCCGATCGCCGGTGCGCGTCTCGAGCTCATCGACATGCCGCACTACAAGACTGGCGAAGTCCTGGTGCGGATCAAAACCGAGCGCGGCCTCGTCTGGTACGTTACCGACATCGTCATGAACCTGCCGGGGCTTCCGGGTAACCCCGTCCTCAAATTCCTATTCAAAGTGACCGGCAGCGGCCCAGGCCTCCGCTTCAACAACATCGCGCCGCTGTTCATGGTCAGGAACAAGCGCGAGCTCAAGCGCTGGCTCGCGGCGGAGGCGGACCAAGCGCCGCCCGCGTGGCTGATTCCCTGTCACGGCGACATCGTGGAGCTCGGCTCGAACCCGGCAGTCCTGTCTAAGCTCTTCGCTCCGGGCTGAGGCGGGCAGCAGTGGCCCGCCGCGGCTGTAAGCTCGGGCCCTCGGCCTGACTAGAGAGACTTCGGGAAGACCACTAAAGCAGCACCTTGGGCCCCGGCCTTGAGCCGGGGCGACAACATTCGTTCGGAGGCTCTCATGCCCGATGCTCTGCGCCGCGTTGCCATCGTCGGCAGCGCACGCATCCCGTTCGCCCGCAGCAACACGGCGTACATCAATGCCAGCAACCAGGACATGCTCACCGCCGCGTTCGCAGCGCTCGTCGACAAGTTCGGCCTGCGCGGCGAGACGCTCGGCGAGGTCGCCGCCGGGGCGGTGATCAAGCATTCGCGCGACTGGAACCTCGCCCGCGAAGCCGCGCAAGGCGCCGGGCTCGATCCGCACACCCCCGCCTACGACGTGCAGCGCGCCTGCGGCACGAGCCTGACGACGGCGCTGCAGATCGCGCAGCGCATCGACCGCGACGAGATCGAGGTCGGCATCGCCGGCGGCGTGGACACCGTGAGCGACGCGCCGATCGTCTACGGCCGCAGGCTCACGCGAATCGTGCTCGACAGCGCGCGCGGCAAGACGCTCGGCGCCCGCCTTCGCCCCTGGCTGGGCTTCCACCCGCGCGATCTCAGGCCCTCCGCGCCGGCGGTAGCCGAGCCGCGCACCGGGTTGTCGATGGGCGAGCATTGCGAGCTCATGGCCAAGGAGTGGGCTATCCCGCGTATCGACCAGGACGCGCTCGCCTATCAGAGTCACCTCAAGGCGGCAGCAGCCTGGCGCGAAGGGTTCTACACCGATCTGGTCGTGCCCTACGCCGGCCTCAGCACTGACAACAACGTGCGCGGCGATACCGGCCCCGAGAAGCTCGCCGCGCTCAAGCCCGTCTACGACCGGAGCGGCAACGGCACCCTGACCGCGGGCAACAGCACGCCGCTCACCGACGGTGCGGCGTGTGTGCTGCTCGCCTCCGAAGCCTGGACGCGCTCGCGCGGGCTCGAGCCTCAGGCGTGGCTCACGCACTCCGCCGTGGCCGCGGTCGACTACGCGGGGCTCGCCGGCCCGCGCGAAGGCTTGCTCATGGCGCCGACGTACGCCGTGCCGATGATGCTCGACCGCGCCGGGATCACGCTGCAGGATTTCGATCTCTACGAGATCCACGAGGCGTTCGCCGCACAGGTGCTGTGCACGCTCAAAGCCTGGGAGTCCGAGGACTATTGCCGCACACGCCTCAGGCGCTCCGCGCCGCTGGGCGCGATCGACCGCGCCAAGCTCAACCCCAAGGGCGGCAGCGTCGCGCTCGGTCACCCGTTCGCGGCAACCGGCGCGCGCATCGTCGGCACGCTCGCCCAACAGCTCGCGCAACGCGGCTCGGGCCGCGGCCTCATCTCGATCTGCACCGCGGGCGGGATGGGGGTGACGGCGATCCTGGAGCGTTAGCGCTCGGAGAATCGAGTCTGACACCCGTATCGAGCGAAGGCCTGGCGCCACCTGAATCAGCCAGGATGTGATACGGTACGGTCTTATCCGCGGCACGATCATTGCGTCGATCCGGCCAGACGAACGTGGCTCGAGGAGAGGGGCGCCTGATTTCCGTCGCGCCGGCTCAAGTAACACCCTCCTCTGGCCTGCCGGCGGACCGAACCGCTTTGTAGAATTTACCGGTGCGAGCGACAAACGCCCCGTCGTAGCGTCCGTTGGAGGGCCGTTGCGGCCGATGCGACCGGGAGAGTCGATGAGCGCTCAAGACCGCATCCGTTCTATACGCCTGTCGCTGCGCTTCATCGCGCCGCTGGTGGTGACGCTCGCGCTGCTCGCCTACGTGCTCGTCCCGCTGGTCGATCGCCTCACGCTGCGCTGGTGGGTGAGCGATCTCGACATGCGCTCGCAACTCGTCGCCAACACCATGCAGGAGCAGCTTGCCGAGCTGGTCGAGCAGGGAGCGACGGCAAAGATCAATGCGCTGTTCACGCGCGCGCTGCAGGACCAGCGCCTGTACGCGCTGGGGTTCTGCGACGAATCCGGGAAGCTGCGCTATCGCACGCCCACCTACCCGGGGTCGCTCGGCTGCAAGCCGCCGGTCGCGGGCGACGAAAGCAAGGGCTCGGTCGTGCGGCTGCCCCAGGGTCCGCTGCACGTCGTCGCACACTCGATCTTCCAGGGCAACGACCGCATCGGCTCGCTCGTTCTCGTCCACGACATGAGCTTCGTCGAGCGGCGCAGCGCCGACACCCGCCAGTATCTGATCGCATTGTTCGTCATGCTCGGCATCGTCATCTCGCTCGTAACGGTGTTCATCGCCCACCTGTCGTGGCGCGGCTGGGTCGCCGGCACGCGTGCGTTGCTGCGCGGCGAGGGCATCCTGCAGCCTTTCGGACAGGGACAGGCTGCGACCGACGACCTGCACCCGCTGGCGAGCGATCTGCGCGCGATGCTGCGCGACCTCGAGCTGTCGCGCCGCAGCCCGGACCGCAACACCCAATGGAGCCCGGAGATGCTGCGCAGCGTTCTGCGCGAGAAGCTCTTGGGCGACGAGATCCTGGTGGTTTCCAACCGCGAGCCCTTCGTGCACGTCCGCACCGACAAGGGCCTCGTCGTACAGCGACCGGCGAGCGGGCTGGTCACCGCGCTGGAGCCGGTCATGCGTGCCTGCTCGGGGACCTGGATCGCGCACGGCAGCGGCAGCGCCGACCGCGACACCGTCGACGCCAAGGACCGGCTGCGCGTGCCGCCGGAGAAGCCGAGCTACACGCTGCGGCGGGTGTGGCTCACCAAGGAGGAGGAGCAAGGCTACTACTACGGCTTCGCCAACGAGGGATTGTGGCCGCTCTGCCACATCGCGCACGTGCGGCCGATCTTCCGCACGCCCGACTGGGAGCAGTACGTCCGGGTCAACCGGCGCTTCGCCGACGCGGTGAAGACCGAAGCGCGCACCGACGATCCGGTCGTGCTGGTGCAGGACTATCACTTCGCGCTGCTGCCGCGGCTCGTGCGCGAGCGCTTGCCCAAGGCCACGATCATCACCTTCTGGCACATCCCCTGGCCGAACCCCGAATCGTTCGGCATCTGCCCGTGGCGCGAGGAGCTGCTCGACGGCATGCTCGGCAGCACGATCCTGGGCTTCCACACCCGCTTCCACTGCCAGAATTTCGTCGAGACCATCGACCGGTACCTGGAGGCGCGCATCGAGCGCGAATCGAGCACCATCTCGCACGGCGGGCAGTTGACACAAGTCGAGCACTACCCGATCTCGATCCAGTGGCCGCCGGAGTGGATCGACACGCAGCTCTCGGTGCCGCTGTGCCGGGCCAAGGTGCTGCGCGTCGA
The DNA here is from genome assembly GCA_036382945.1 of Casimicrobiaceae bacterium. Taxonomy (GTDB): domain Bacteria; phylum Pseudomonadota; class Gammaproteobacteria; order Burkholderiales; family Casimicrobiaceae; genus PALSA-1003. The sequence continues at coordinate 4,438 of DASVPH010000075.1, read as the reverse complement.
GCAGCTCCGCGACAACGTAATGCTCGGCGTCGGCGTCGATCGCATGGACTACACCAAGGGAATCCTCGAGCGCTTCGTCGCCGTCGAACGGATGCTCGAGCTGCACCCGGAGTTCATCGGCCGCTTCGTGTTCATCCAGATCGCGGCGCCCTCGCGCTCGTCGCTCGACGAGTACCAGAACTTCGAGGGGCGGGTGCGCGCGCTCGCCGCCCGCGTCAACGCGCGCTTCGGACGCGGCGGCTGGGAGCCGATCCGGCTCAAGGTCGAGCACCACGAGGCACCGATCGTCAACGAGTACTACCGCGCGGCCGACGTGTGCGTAGTGACCAGCCTGCACGACGGCATGAACCTGGTCGCCAAGGAGTTCATCGCGGCGCGCGACGACGAGCAGGGCGTGCTCGTGCTCTCGCAGTTCACCGGCGCGGCGCGCGAGCTGCATGACGCGCTGCTCGTCAACCCGTACCACAGCGAGCAGTGCGCGCACGCGCTGTTCCGGGGTCTGACCATGCCCGCGGACGAGCAGCGGGTGCGCATGCGCAGCATGCGGCGGCTGGTGCAGGAGTTCAACGTCTACCGCTGGGCGGGCGCCATGCTGCTCGACGCGGCGCGCTTGCGGCAGCGCCAGCGCGTCACCGAGCGCATCTACGCGCATCAGCGCACCGCCGACGTGGAGGTGAAGTAGGGTGAGATACGCGCTGTCCTCTGCCGGTTTGTCGCGCATTCGCGCCTTTCTCACCCGCAATACGCTGCTCGCCTTCGACATCGACGGCACGCTCGCGCCGATCGTCGACCGGCCTTGGGACGCGCGCGTCCCCGGCGAGGTGCAGCACGGGCTGGGCCTTCTCGCCGCCAACGCTCCGGTGGCGATCATCACCGGGCGCGCGGTCGAGGATGCGCGGCCGATGCTCGGCTTCACGCCCCGGTATCTGGTCGGCAATCACGGCGCCGAGGGCGTTCCCGGCCTGGAGAAGGTCTCGGCGCAGTGCGCGCGCGCGTGCCGCGCCTGGGTCGACGAGCTCGCCTCGGGCAACGAACCCTGGCGCGACGTCGACGGGATCGTTCTCGAGGACAAGACCTTCTCGCTCTCGTTCCACTTCCGCCATTGCCGCGACCAGGGCGCGGCGCTGCGCCTGCTGGTCGGACGCACCGCCGGACTGCTTCCGGTGCCGAAGCTCCTCGACGGCAAATCGGTCCTCAACCTGCTGCCGCCGGGCGCACCCGACAAGGGCGAGGCGTTGACCGCGCTGCTCGCGCAGTCGCATTGCGATCGCGCGCTCTACGTCGGCGACGATGCGTCCGACGAACCGGTGTTCCGGCTGCATTCGCCTTCGGTCCTCTCGGTGCGGGTCGAGCCGCACGAGGCGAGCGCGGCGAATCTCTACCTCAAGGGCCAAAAGGACGTTGCCCGGCTGGTGAGCGAACTGGTGCGCCGGATCGCGCCCGCGGAATCGCCGCCCCTGCGTGCAACCAGGGGCGCCGACGCCTGAGCGCAATCGGCGAGCTGTGGGGCAAATTCCCGCAGACTTACTCACTTCGCCGGGACGACGACCCAAGGAAGGCAACATGACCGGACGCTTTGACGCCGTCGTCATCGGCGCCGGCCAGGCCGGGCCGTCGCTCGCGGCCCGGCTCGCGCAGGCCGGACGCAAGACCGCGATCGTCGAGCGCAAGCGCATCGGGGGCACGTGCGTCAACAACGGCTGCATCCCGACCAAGACGCTGATCGCGAGCGCCCGCACGGCGCATGTCGCCCGGCGCGGCGCCGATTACGGCGTGGCCATCGATGCGCCGATTCGTGTGGATATGCCCGCCGTGAAAGCGCGCAAGGACTTGGTCGTGCGGGCGTCGATCGAGGGACTCACGCGCTGGCTCGGCAGCACGCCGGGCTTGACGTACATCGAAGGCCACGCCCGGTTCGAGAGCGCGCGCACGATCCGCGTCGGCGAGCGCACGATCGAGGCCGATCAGTTCTTCCTCAACGTCGGCGGCCGGGCGCTGCTCCCGGACCTGCCGGGACTCGACCGGGTCCCGTATTTCACGAACTCAAGCATCATGGAGGTCGACTTCCTGCCCGAGCATCTGCTCATCGTCGGCGGCAGCTACGTCGGGCTCGAGTTCGCGCAGATGTACCGGCGCTTCGGCAGCCGCGTCACCGTGGTCGAGATGGGTCCGCGCCTGATCGGCCGCGAGGACGACGAGGTCTCGACGGCGATCAAGGACATCCTCGAAGGCGAGGGCATCGCCTTCCGGCTCAACGCCAAGTGCATCGCGCTCGCACGTCGCGGCGACGGCGTGGCGATCCAGGTGAGCTGCGAAGAGCAGCCGCGCGAGATCGTCGGCTCGCATCTGCTGCTCGCGGTCGGCAGAGTGCCGAATACGGCAGACCTCGGCCTCGACAAGGCCGGCGTGGCGACCGACGAGCGCGGCTACATCAAAGTCGACGATCAATTGCGCACCAACGTCCCCGGCATCTGGGCGCTGGGCGATGCGAACGGTCGCGGCGCGTTCACCCACACCTCGTACAACGACTACGAGATCGTCGCCGCGAACGTCCTCGACGGCGAGCAGCGCAAGGTCACCGAGCGCATCCCGACCTACGCCCTGTTCATCGATCCGCCGCTCGGCCGCGCAGGGATGACCGAGCGCGAGATTCGCGCGGCCGGGCGCAAGGCGCTGGTCGCGACCCTGCCGATGACGCGTGTCGGCCGCGCCAAGGAGCGCGGCGAGACGCAGGGCTTCATGAAAGTGATCGTCGATCCCGCGACGCAGCGCATCCTCGGCGCGGCGCTCCTAGGCATCGACGGCGACGAGATCGTGCACTCGCTCTTGGATGCGATGTATGCGGGCGCACCCTACACCGTGATCCGGCGGGCGGTGCACATCCACCCGACGGTGACCGAGCTGATCCCGACGCTGCTCGCCGGGTTGAAGCCGCTGGCGTAGCCCGGGCTGAGCCACGCAGCGCGCTCGCTCGCCGTCGCCGATGAGCGCGCTACAATCCCGCCACGCTCGCCATCCCGGGACCATCGATGACCATCAAGCGCTTCAAGGGCAAGACCGGACGCCTGGTCGTGCTCGAGCACACTTCGAGGGTGTTGAAGAACAACCCGCTGCGTGATCCGCACGTGCGCAAACTGGCAGTGTGGCTGCCGCCGCAATACGACGAAGGCGTCACAAAGAGCAATAGCGGCCGTGGGCGGCGCTTCCCTGTGCTCTACGATCTGGTCGGCTTCACCGGCTCGGGGCTGGCGCATGCCGGATGGCGGCCGTTCGGCTACAACGTGCCCGAGCGTGCGGCGCGGCTCATCGAGCAGGGGAAGATGGGACCGACGATTTTCGTCCTTCCCGACTGTTTCACGGCGCTGGGCGGCAATCAGTACATCAACTCCTCGGCGATCGGCAACTACGCCGACTATCTCACGCGCGAGCTGATTCCCTTCGTCGACCGCGAGTTCCGCACGCTCGCCTCGCGCGCGCACCGCGGCTGCTTCGGCAAGTCCTCGGGCGGCTACGGCGCGATCATTCACGGCATGAAGCATGCGGAGCACTGGGGGGCGATCGCCGACCACTCCGGCGACTCGTACTTCGACTTCGTCTATTGGCACGACTGGCCGAACACGCTGAACGAGCTCGGCAAGTACCGTCTGCCCAAGCGCCGCCCGGGCCGCTTCGATGCGCTGGCGCCCGGCTCGCGCAAGGGGTTGGCGGAGGGCCTCGACGACGGGCGCGTGAAGCGCTTCCTGGATGCGGTCTGGGGCAAGGAGAAGCTCTCGAGCGCGGAGAGCCACTGCATTATGAACGTGTGCATGGCCGCAACGTACGATCCCGATCCGAAGGCGCCGCTCGGCTTCCGCTTCCCGTTCAATCTCGAGACGGGCGAGCTCATCGAGAGGCGCTGGAACCGCTGGCTCGAGCACGATCCGATCCTGCTGGTCGACAAGTACAAGGCGAACCTGAAGACGCTCAAGGGCATCTACATCGATTGCGGGTGGCGCGACCAGTACCACATCCACTACGGCACGCGCCTGCTGTCGATGCGGCTCGCGCAGGCCGGGATCCGGCATACGTACGAGGAATTCGACGACAACCACTCCGACGTCGATTACCGAATGGACGTGAGCCTGCCTTTTCTTTACCGTGCGGTGAAGCCGTGACGGTTTCGCCCTGCGCAACTAGCGGAGCCTTTCCTCTTTCTCGGGGAGATTGAGAATTTGAGAATCACATTCGAAAAATTATCGCAGACCGATTTTCGAAGCGGGCTCTCGCCCGCCTCTTCGCGGCTGCTGATCGGAGGCGTTGTTAGTAACTTGTCAAGATGTCCGGTTTAGGTAACACGCCATATGTCCGCTTTTTGATCGATGAGTAGCGGACCTTACGCAGCAGCTTTCGTTTTGATTTTGCGTTCCTTTCCGTTGACATCGTACTGAGCTAAGCAGCG
>DASVPH010000074.1:0-10213 GCA_036382945.1 Casimicrobiaceae bacterium | reverse complement strand
TCGACTCGCTCTACGCCCGCCACAAGGGCGGCGTGTACCGCTATCTGCTGCGGCAATGCCGCCCGGCGAGCAACGCCGCGGCCTGCAAGGCCAATTCGCGCCTTGGGGCGGCCCGGCGGCGCTCATCCCAACCCCTCGCGCAAGCCCTCATCCAGATCGCGCGCCTCGCCGGCAAGCTCCGCGCGGAGCTTCCCGACGGCGTAGCGCAGCCTGCTCTTGACCGTCTCGGCACCGACGCCGGTCAGCTCCGCAATCTCGGCGAGCGACAGCCCGCCCTCCTGCTGCAGCAGGAACGCGTCGCGCTGCGCGGGCGGCAGCGCGTCGAGCGCGGCGCGCAAGCGTTCGGAGAGCTCGCGATTTTCGGCGCGGCGCTCGGGCCCGTCGCCGGCCGCGGCCGGGATCGATCCGATCAGCTCTTGGTGCGCTTCGTCGTCGGCGGACACGAGCATGAGGCGCCCGCTCGCCCGGTAGTGATCGGTCAGCCGGTTATGCGCGAGGGTGTAGAGCCAGGTGGTGAACTTGGCCGTGGGCGCATAGCTCGCGCGGGCCCGGATCAGATTCATCCACACGTCCTGGAACAGCTCGTCGGCGCTGCTCGCCGGGCGGCATTGCCGCAGCAGATAGCGGTACACGCCGCCCTTGTGGCGGGCGTAGAGCGAGTCGAACGCCGCGGCGTCGCCGGCGGCGTAGGCCACCATCAACGCTTCGTCGCTCGGCGCAGCAGGAGCGGGCATGGCCCGTCCAGTATGCGAGGCGGGCCATGCGCTGGCAAGCGGGGATGCGGTGCGCGCGACTCGTTATCGCGCTCTCGGATCGGGCACGAAGCGTCCGCCGTCCGGGAAAGGATTGGGGCGCAACCGCGCCAGCGGCGCAGGCCCCACCGGCACGCCCTGCGCGAGCAGGTTCTCATAGGAGTCGTAGTAGATCGCGATCGTCTCCGCCGGCGCCTGGGTAGCCCGCTCGAACGGCGTGTACCCTGTATAAGAGGTTTCGCTGCGGCCGTAGCCCGTTCCGAGCCGCGATGGCTGCTCGCGCGCGAGCGCGCCGGCGGCTTCGCCGCGCGCTGCCGGCGCGGGCGACGAGGCAGCCGCCGCCTGCTCCTTCTTGGCCCCGTCTGCCGCTGAATCCTTGCGGCGAAGCTCGCCGCTCGCAATCGGCCGGGTGCGTTCGGCGAACACCGCTACGCCAATCACGCCGACGTTGTCCGGTCGGCCGGTTCGCGCCGCGTACGAGTCCGCGAGCGAGGTGAAGTAGAACGCCGCCGTGCTCGCGAGGCTCGTGCGCCAGCCCGCGATCTCGGCGCTCTCGTAGGGCGAGAGCACGTACCCGGACTGCCGCGAGGCGGCCGTGTCGCCGGTGATCACGTTGACGCCGTCGACGCTCATGACCGCGAGGATGCGTCCCGGGGTTCCATTGCGCACGCGGATCGCGTACTCGTTGCCGGGCTTGCCGACCACGAAGCGCCGGCCGTCGTGCCAGTAGATCGGAAGCACGCGCCCTTCGGTGCGATCGACGATCTCGACCGTCGTTTGAGTTTGCGGCGGGATGCCGTGCGCTCCCGCTTCGGCGGCAGAAGCTGCGCCGAGCGCAGCGATCGCTGCGGCGACGCTCGCCAACCTCCTGAATTGCTCCATGGTCTGCTCCTTGTGTCGGTTCGCCGTCGCCGCGTCGTCGCGGCAAGCTTATGAACGGCTGCCGGATCGGTTCGGGGTTACCGTGCCGCCGCCCGGCTGCATGCGATAATTCGGGCACGGCGTCGGGGACCCGCGGAGCTTGGAAGAGGGGTTCGTCGCCACCACCTTTAGGCGTGACCGGCATCGACCCTGGCGACCGGGTCGTTCCAGGCCCGGGCGGCGTTCGGCGGGGTTGCGTTGCCGCCCGGAAGCACCAATACTGGGCACTGAACGAGTGCCGCGTTGGATTCATGATCGTTTACGACCTGGTTTGCGCACAGCAGCACCGATTCGAGGGCTGGTTCGGCTCCGCGGAGGATTTCACGCGGCAGCGCGACGATGCGCTGATTCGCTGCCCGCTCTGCGACGATGCGGCGATCGAGCGCCGCCCGTCGGCCAATATCCAGGTCGGGCGCGCTCCCGTCGCGGCAGCGAAGGCACCCGCGCCGGTCGCCGAGCCCAAGGAGGCGTCGGTCGCAGGCATCGACGCCGAAGCGCTCAAGCTCATCCGCCGTCTGGTATCCGAGACGGAGAACGTCGGCCGCGCCTTTCCCGAAGAAGCGCGCAAGATTCATTACGAGGAAGCGCCCAGGCGCGGAATCCGCGGTCAGGCCACGCACGAGGAAGCGCACGCGCTACGCGAAGAGGGCATCGAGTTCATGTCGCTGCCTGCGTTGCTCACCCGCGATCTCAATTAGCTCTCGCGCGTGTCGATCCGCGCGCGTTTTTTGCCGGCGCCGGGTTGATTGGCTATAATTTCGGCGCTTCGGCGGGCCGTTAGCTCAGGTGGTAGAGCAGCGGACTTTTAATCCGTTGGTCACTGGTTCGAGTCCAGTACGGCCTACCAGTGCCCGCGGTGGTGCATCTCGTACTCCTCTGCTCGTTCTTCGGGTTCTTCCTCTTTGCGGCGTTCTGCCGGCACCGACACGGACCCTTCGGCGCTGCGCGCGGTCCAATGGCGACTCCCGGCTCGTTTTTGCACCGGAGCTCACCCCACAAGGCCAGCTGGCGGTAACCCGGGCGTCACGGGGAAGAGGCATAATGGAGCTTGACCGCGCAGCGCTTGAGCGCGCCGCGAGGAGAGTCTGGAGGCGGTACCGTGCGTATCAACATCGAGTCCGTATTCGAGCAATTCGACAGTCAGCTTTCGGCGGCGTTGGCGAAGGCCGCGCTGCAGACGGTTCCCGGCATGACCACGAAAACGGCACTCAGGCTCTACCGCGCATTCCGCCGCAACGCGATCGTCTCGCTTTCGCCGTGGGAGAAGGTGCCGTCGGCTGCGCTGAGCGGTGACACGATCCCCGGTGCTCAGCCGCCCGCCGACGGCGGTATCTTGCTCCCCGAGGAGCCCAAGCCGCGTCCCTGATCGACGCGATGGCGGCACAGCGTCGCGTCGGCGATGCTCCTACACCTAAATCGGACCCGGGCCGATAGCGGCTCGAACGCTTTTGGCCGATAGTGCGGCGACGGTTCGGATGCGTACCGGACGAGCTCGAGAAGGGGCGTAACGCAAGATTCCTGGAGAGACCCATGGCCAACCACTATTTTCGAACGTTGCTCGGTGCGGCGCTGGCCGCGACGTTCATCGGCGCAGCGATTGCCCAAACGACGAACGGCGACACATCGCGAATGCCGGCGGACAAGGGCATGCCGAAGGCGGAACAGATGCAGCCGTCGGATCAGCCAGCCGACAAAATGAAGGGGCAAACCGACCAGAGCGCGAAAGCTTCGAAGAAAGCACCCGCTTCCGAGAAGGCGCCGGGCTCGGAGCAAGCCGGCAAGAAGACCGCAGCCGCCAAGCCGAGCAAGCGCGCGGCCAAGAAGACCGCAGCCGCCAAGCCGAGCAGCCAAACCACAGCGGCGCTGAATCCCAACGAGAAGGGCTTCCGCGACGCGCTGCGGCAATGCGTAAAACAGCAGGACCCGAGCCAGCGCGATAGCTGCCTCGACAACGCGATCGAGCAGTTCCAGCGCGGCTGAGGCCGCGACACCGAGAACTCGACAGCCCGCCGCCGCGGGCTTCGAGCCGCAAGCCCTGCTCCGGACGCAGGGCTTTTTGCTGACAGTGGGCTGACGCGGCTGCCGATTCGTGCCGTGGACGCGTTGCATCTCGTTGGTGAGCACACGTGGTCGAGCTGCTGCGCATCAGGCGGCTTCGCGGTGCGTCGGCTCTGAGCGGGCCGTTCGTCCTTCGCGACGAGCTCAGGACCGACGGGCGCATCGCTCCTGCTCCGTCATCGGCGGTTGCCCGCGCCGAACGCCGCCGGGTATAATCCGCGCCTCCTCGCTGCTGCCGGCAGTTCCCCTTCCCGCTCGCCGCGCGTGCCGCCGAAACAATTCGAAAGACTCTGCAACAGCACGGACATGTTGTCGCCGCGCTTATCCGCTTGAATGTCGACCGAGCGTCGGGAACATCCCCCTTGGAGATTCCGATTATTGCGCGCCGCCTGCTGACCGCCCTGGTCTGCCTCCTGGGGTTGGCGCTCGCGGGCTGCGGCACCGGTAAAGGTGTGGGCGCCACGCCGAATCTCACCCGCGTGCGCGTCATCAACCTGGTCCCGAACGCCCCGTCGATCAGCGTGCAGCTCGACAGCACGTCACTGGTCGCGGGGCTGGCGTTCGAGCAACTCACCCAGTACATGACCGTCGATCCCGGCACGCGCGAGATCAAGGTAAGCATCGAGGGCGGCACGACGAACATCATCGACGTCAGCCGAACCCTCGCGGTGGCGGTGGACTATACGCTCGTCGTCTACGGACCGGTCGAGGCGATCAACCAGGCGATCTTGACCGATACCACGACGCTCATCCCCAACGGCGGCACGTTCGACTTGAGGGTGGTCAACGTCGCGATCCCGTCGGTCGACGTGTACCTGACGCCGCCCGGGACCGATCTCGGCGTGACCGCGCCGACGGTGGCCGGGGCGCCGTCGGGGGCCACGAGCGTGCTCACCCCGGTCAATGTCGGCGATTACGAGCTGCGCGTGACCACGGCCGGGAGCAAGGACGTGGTCTACGACGCCACCCTTCCCACGCTGGCCGACAAATCGCTGGCGCAGGTGGTCATCTTCGGCAAGGGCAGCTCCAAGCTCGTCAATGCGGCGCTCCTCAACATCGACAGCAGCGGTACCGGACAGGTGATCGACAACACGCTCGCCGAGTTCAAGGTACTGAACGGCTCTGCGCTCGGCGCGCCGCTCAACGTACTTGTCGACGGCGCGATCGCGCTCGCCAACGTGCCCTTCGGCGGCGTCTCCGATTATCTGAAGGTCGCCACCGGATCGCGGACGATCACCGTGCAGTCCGCTGCTACGCCCGGCGCGGACCTGCTCGCGGTGGTGACCGACCTCGCGCCGGCGACCGACACCTCGATCGCGGTGAGCGGTCCGTCCGGCGCGCTGCGTTCGCTGGTGCTGACCGACAACAACCTGCCTTCGGCGGCGGGCCGCGCCCGCGTGCGCTTCGTCAACGCCTCGCCCGACTTCGCCGCGCTCGACGTCTACGTCAACTTCGTCAAGCAGTTCTCGGCTGTGGCGACGAACGCCGCGTCCGCGTACACCGAGCTCGTCGCGGAGACGACCGGTACGAGCTACGAGTTCGACTTCAATCTCGCCGGGACGGTGACGCCGGCGCTCATGCTGCCGGGAATCACGCTCACTTCCGGCCGAACCTACACGGTCTACGTCGTCGGGTCGGCGGCCGCACCGCAAGGCGTGGTGTCGAACGACAATTGAAAACGCCGATGAAGCGGGACCGCGCCCCCTCGCTGCAAGCCCCGGCTCCACGTCCGGAGCCGGGTCGCCCGCCAACTCACGCTCACGACATCTGCCCGTGGAGACAACGATGACCTCGCGCCGCGTACTCGTATTTGTGCTCTGCCTGCTCTCATTGACGCTCGCGAGCTGCGGCAGCAAGGGCGGCGGCGGCGGCAACACGCGGCTGCGCGTGTTCAACGCGATTCCCGATGCCGCGGCGATCAGCGTCTCGCTGGACACCAACGCCCCGATCGTCACCGGGCTGCAGTTCCAGCAGATGACGCAATACATCGGTGTCGACAGCGGCTCGCACGAATTCAAGGTGAGCGCCAACGGCGGCGCGTCGAACGTGATCGACACGACGCTCAGCCTGAGCAGCGGCACCGATTACACCTACGCCGTGTACGGTCCGGTCTCGGCCGCGACCGCGCTGCTCTTCCGCGACTCGGGTTTCAGTGCGCCCAACTCGGGCAACTTCTCGGTTCGGCTGATCAACACGGCGGCAGGCATCGGCGCGGTCGATCTGTACCTGACGCCCGCGGGCACCGATCTCAACACCACCTCGGCCACGATTCCCAACGTAGGCTACGGGACCGCGTCGGCGTTCACCGCCGTGGCGAACGGGACCTACGAAATACGCGTGACCGCCGCCAACACCAAGGACGTCATCTTCGATACCGGCGCGGTGGCGTTCAGCAACCAGACGCTGACCGATGTCGTCGTTTACACCAAGGGCAGCAGCAAGTTGGTGCAGGTGGCGTTGCTCAACATCGACAGCACCGGCACCGGCCAGGCCTACGACAACCTGCTGGCGGCATTCAAGGTCATCAACGCCTCGTCGGTGAGCTCGCCGCTGAACGTGCTTGTCGACGGCACGCTCACGCTGTCGAACGTGCCTTATACGGGCGTGTCGAACTACACCACGGTCGGCGCCGGCACGCGAACGTTCGCGGTCCAGGCCACCGCCACCCCGGGGGCGAACCTCCTCACGCTGGTCAATACGCTGGCACCCGCGACCGATACGTCGATCGCGTTCTCCGGCCCCGCCGGCGCGCTCGTCGCTCTCGTGCTCCCGGACAACAACCTGCCGCCGGCGGCCGGCCGCGCACGACTGCGCTTCGTCAACACGTCGGCCGATTTCCCGTCGCTCGACGTCTACGTCAACTTCAGCAAGCAGGTCTCGAGCCTCGCAACCGGTTCAGCATCGTCGTACATCGAGGTGACGGCCGATGCGACGACGGGCACGAGCTACGAGTTCGATTTCAATACCGCCGGGACGGTGACGCCGGTCCTGAAAGTCCCCGGGGCCTCGATCATCGCCGGCCACACCTACACCGTCTACGTCATCGGCCCGGCTGCGGCGCCGGTGGGCGTGGTGTCGAAGGACGATTGACGGACTTTCCCCTCTTCCCGCTTGCGGGCAGACGGTTGAGGGGCCGCGTTGCCCGGCTTCGCGGCTCCCGCGTATAATTCAAACTCGATCGCCGGCCTCCTTCCGGGCTGGCGATGTGGTTCCTAATTTGCGTCGATCCCGGGTCGTTAGCTCAGCTGGTAGAGCAGCGGACTCTTAATCCGTTGGTCGCAGGTTCGATCCCTGCACGGCCCACCAATCCATGCGGTTCCCTGAGCTAGCGATTGCTAACTCACTTCCCGACTGTGACCAAAACGTGCCATCAAGTTTCGCTAAGGGCACGTAATGCGCACAATTTCTTCGCAAACGGAGCGAGGTGTTCCGCGCCGAGATGCGCGTAACGACGCACCATCTCGGGTGATTCCCATCCGCCCAACTCTTGCAACGCGTACAGTGGCGTCCCATTCTGCACGTGCCAGTTCGCCCAGGTGTGCCGCAGATCGTGCCAGCGGAAATCCTCGATGCCGGCCCGATCAAGCGCCTCGTACCAAGCCTTAGTGCTGATTTGGCGGACGGGCTTACCCCGAAAGCTGAACACGTGCGTCCGATGCTTCCCGACCCGCTTACTCACCAACGCCAGGGCCTCCGCGTTGAGCGGGACCGCGATCGCCTTGCGAGCCTTCGCCTGGTCGGGATGAATCCACGCCAACTGCCGCGTCACATCCACTTGCGACCACTGCAGACCGGTGACGTTGGACGCTCGCAAGCCCGTCGCGAGCGAGAACGCCGCCATGTCCGCCAGATGCTCTGGCAACTCGGAGAGTAGGCGCTGCGCCTCTTCGCGCGTGAGAAAGCGGATGCGGCGCCGGGGCTCACGGAGCATGCGCACCTGAGGTGCCCGGTCCAGCCATTCCCACTCGTTGGCGCACTTGCGCAGAATCGCTCGTAAGAGCGCCAGCGTCCGATTCACCGTCGCATTACTGCAGCCCGCGGCAAGCTTCTTATCGGTGAGGGCGTCGATCGTGGCGCGGGTAATGGCGGTCAAGGCCTTGCCACTCAGAAAAGGGTCGAGCCGGCGAAGCATGTTGATGTCTTCTCTGGCCGTCGCCTTGTGCGACTTCTATTTGATCCACCGTACCACCGCCTCGTTCCACGTGTGCCGCGGCTTCTCCCCAAGGTTGGAGATCCGCCACAGCTCCGCCTTGAACCGATCGTGAAGCTCTTGCGCTAGGGCCTTGTTGGCAGTCCCAGTAGTTCGGCGTATTCGTTCCCCGGATGGGGCGCGGACGTCGATCCACCAGACACCGCCGCGTTTGCAAAGTGACATTGCATCTCCTTTCTCAGTGTCACTTGCAACGCTTGCCGAGGCTGAGGATATAGGGAGCGCAGGTAGGTCGCAAGATCGTCTTCGAGGAACACCCACGAACGACCAACCTTAGCGCCAGGGACGATCCTGGCTTTCGCGCGGCGGCGGAGCTCTTCGGGGTGACAGCGGAGAAAGGCGGCCGCTTCCTTGAGGCCGAGCGTGTCCATGATCCGTATTGGTCGCAGCGTTACTGTGCGTGGGCATCGTCGCACAAGGCCACCGTGAGAAGAAACCTACTGCGGCGTACTGCAGCGTAGTCTGGCGTAGGCGGGCGTAGCTTCAAACGCGCGGCGACGAGTTCATCGCGTTGTCACGTTCTTGGCACACTGCGCGAAGACCAGGTGTTGCGAGTTCGGCTTACTTCTTGATTTACAGAGCGGACCGGGACGCGCCGAGAAAGGGACCAAAGGATTAAGAGAGTGATTCTATCAACGTTTTCCTAGTGCAGAGGCCCGCCCTCACTCGCCAAAGCACGCCGAAGTGGTACGTTTTTGTCACACTCGTTCTTGGCGCTCGTGTGCCCTGCGGCATTCAAGCAAAGGCAACCGAGACCCTTCCCACGGTCCGACGTCGAGGCGCAGGCTTCACGATGATCTCCACATCGCGCCCCAAGCGCGTGAGCAAACCGATCAGGCGCTCCTGCGAGTAGCCCTGGAAGTGCCCGTTGAGCAGTGCGGAAACTTTGGGTTGACTCAGACCGAGGGTTTCTGCCGCAGCGGTCTGCGTCAACCGCCGCGCGCGAATTATCCGTGTGATCTCCGCGACAATGCGCGCTTTGGCGAGCATCGCTTCGGCATCCTTGAACCCGAGGTCCTTGTAGACATTGCCGCTTCCCGGCTCGATCTTTACTCCGGAACCTGTCCGGATCTTCCGACTCTTGCTCATGATTACACGCCCTCGTCCATCTCCTCAGCGGCCTTGAGCCGTGAGCGAATCAGCTCCATGTCAGGCCGCGGTGTCTGCGCGCCCTTGGTCGACTTCTTCTTGAAGCAGTGAAGAACGTAAACCGCGCGCTTAAGGCGCACCGTGTAGACCGCTCGGTAAGTGTCGCCCTGATATTCCTCGATTACCTCTAATACGGCCGCGGACCCGAAGCCTCTCAGCGGCTTTGTCGCCGGATGCTTCTCGCCAATCTGCGCAAGGTAAAAGGCAAAGCCAATCTTCCTTTTCACTGGCCCCGGCATAGCGATGAGGTCCTTCTTTGCCGAGGCGACCCAGCGCAGCGGTTTTGGCAATGGCTGCTCCGGCGTCTCCATACGCAACTCGGATTATCCCAGAAATAGGATAACTGCGCAATCCCGTACCGGGTTTAATGCTCGCGCGTGCCTTGCCTCACTCCCGACGGACCCCGTAGTGTCCAACAATTCAGCCGAGGCGTGCGATAGACTGGCGGCATGGGTTCCGTGCCACCTCTGCTGTCGTTTCTGCTGATGATCGCGGCCGGTTGGGTTCATCGCCATCAACTGATCGTCATCGAATTCCTTCAGACCGAGAACCGGCTACTCAAAGACCGGCTGCCCGGAAAGCCTATCCGGTTCACCGACGCCGAGCGAGCGCTGCTCGCGAGGAAAGCGAAGGCAGTGGGACGCAAGGCGCTGCTCGAACTTGAGACGATCGTTTCTCCGGATACTCTGCTGCGCTGGCACCGACGACTGATCGCCGAGAAATGGAATTTCGTGCACCGGCGCGAGCCTGGACGACCACGGATCATGCAGAAGATCGGCGCCCTGATTGTGCGCATGGCCCAGGACAATCCGGGTTGGGGATACACCCGGATTCAAGGGGCGCTGGGCAACCTAGGCCACCGTAGGTCGTGGCACTGTGGCCAATGTGTTGAAGCGCAGCGGCATCGAGCCGTCCCCGGAGCGGAGCAAACGAACGACATGGTCGACCTTCCTTAAGGCGCATTGGAAGGTACTGGCAGCAAGTGACTTCCTGACTGCGGAAGTCTGGACGACGAGAGGACTGGTGACCCACTATCTGCTGTTCGTGATCAGTCTTGCCGATCGGGTGGTGGACATCGTAGGAATCACGACGAGACCGGATGCAGCGTGGATGCTGCAAGCCG
>DASVPH010000073.1:0-7463 GCA_036382945.1 Casimicrobiaceae bacterium | reverse complement strand
CGGTGGCCGCCCCGGACTGCACTTCCAGCGCCAAAAGATACGCCAGCCCATTCGGTGCCAGCGAACGATGGTCGCGGGCCGCACGTTGACTACTGTATCGCGCCAATCGAAGAGTCTGGTGAGCAGTGCGAGGCTGACGCGAGTCGCGTGATCCACACGTCTGGGTTTGATACCACGCTCGACATAACGCGCGAGCTGTTTGCGAAGAACCAGATTCTCAGCGCGGATAGCGCTGGACGAGCGCAAGAACGAAACACCCAGCCTCAGGACGTCAAAGGCCACCCCAACGGTTGCTCGCGCCAACTGCAGCATCTGCTCATCATGCCAGAGTCAGCCCCAGTTTGCAGGGCGTCGGACACCGACGTGGCAGCGGCGCGAATTATTGCGGACCACAAGATCTCGTACCGCATCGGGAACGTCTCCTTTCAGCATTTCGTCGACGACCGAGCGCACGATCTCGACCCCGTGAGTTAGCTCTCGTGCATCGTTCAGGTAGGAATAGTCAGAAAGCCACAGCGAACGACTTTGAACGATGCCGACGAAACCTTCCAGCGTCGTGTAGTGGTAGATGAGGGATGGAAGTTCTGTCGCTATGAGCCGCAACCGTCGGGCCTCATTCCAGAAGACTTTGGGTGCGGAGAACCAATTCGGCAAGTCCCGTGCGACCCAGCTGTAGTAGCTTCCTCCAAGTGCAGAGCGCCACGCCTGACGCGTATACGTGGTCAGCGACGCGCTATCGAGCAGGGCCGGATGAGCCTCAAAGCTATCCGCTGAGTGCCCATTCCTGCAGTCCGGCCACGGGCACGGCAGTACATCCCAAATCCCGTGTTCGACGCACCCTTGCGCGGGGAAGAGAGGGATGCGCAGAGGTGTACGATCCATAAGGAGGCGACGAAGCTAACGTGCGATCAGGACGACGACGCCCTTCTTGACGACGCCCTGCTGCTTTCCCCAACCGTAGCGTGACGCCATTGGCTGTCTCGACAGTCCGTATGTCTAAGCGAGCGCCCATGCACGGGTAATGGACCAAAGCGGCTGCTGCGATTCAGAGCCGGTCCCCGTACTCTTTGATCGCCACAGCAAGGGCTGTGTCTAGCCAACGCTCAAAAGCTCCACCGATTTCCGCTTCTTGGGTTTGATATGTGAAAACAAACGGCTCGGTCGAGCAAAGGAAGAAGGCTTGCGAGACCGACTTCCTATCATCGGAGTCTTCGAACGACTCGAGTTGCGCAAAAGCCGTCGCTTCCATGATTCCACTCAGGTCCCGGCCTACGTGATGGAACGACACTACAAAGATCAGTCGCTCTCGTTCAGCACGAATCGAAGCTTTAACGAAATAATGATCCTCGGCGAAGTTTGCGTACTTTCCGCCTTCCCTAGCGGACTTGACGACTTCAAACTTGTAATAGTGAGCATTACCGCGGTCCGGACCCCCTTCAAACATACTGATATCCGGCTTAGCCACTTGAGAAATGGTCTGTCCCAAAGCCGTAAAGGCTTGTTCCAGCGACCGCCGTGTCCGTGAACGGAGCGCGACTGCAACGCCGTTTACCTTCCGCAGCTCTGCATGTTTCGCCTCGCGCCGTTTGCCGAACTTGTCATTCAGGCTTTCTAGGACCGCTGCTGTCAGCGACCTTTGGTAGGACACCTCTGTGTCAGCGTCCACGCTGAGCGCTTGGAGAATTGCAGTCCGCTCCAGGCGAGCAAATTGAAGCGTTAGAAGGGATAGGTCTCCGCCGTCGGCAGTTTCAAGAGCCTTAATGTATTCGATGCGACGGTCCCGATCGATTACGAGTGGGAGAAGCCTCGCGCGTAAGAGTATCAGAGTCGTCAGCGCTCGCGCCACCCGGCCGTTTCCGTCCTGGTATGGATGGATCTGCGTGAATCGATGATGAAACCATGCTGAGACGATGACTGGATCATCGTCGGCGTAACCATCGAGCCACCGAAGCAGATTATCCATCTCCGCATCCACGTGGATCGGAGGGCAGTATTCGTGGACGCTGCCATCCGGCCGCTTGGGGTTGTTCGGATGCTGTTTGAACTTTCCCTTTAGCAGAGGTATCTCTAGTCGATTCCCGAATTGATCAATCGCTGTTGTTGTCTCTTGGTGCTTGGTAAGCACCGCATGCAGCTCATGGATAACCGATGTCGTTAGTGGTCGATTGCCCGCGACGCAGTCCGTCACCAGCTGGATGGCTGCCTCCTGGTCTCGAAGGATGTCAATCAAACGTGACGGCTCGATGTTGGTGCTTGAACGAGACACAAGTTCTTCCACAAAACCGTGCGCTACGAGGGCCTCCGTAGTTCCTCTGTCAAGGTCATAGAGCCGCTCCAAGATCCCCGTCTCTACACTTAGCCGGCGGACGAGGCGCTGGGTAAACTGATGCAGGTTTGTAGGACTAGACTGCTCAAGGCGATCCTTCGACGCGCGCCACGTGTCGTAGAGTGGCCTCATTGCCGCAAGGTCGATTTGTCGGTCGGCAGCTGAAAGCGGCGCGATCGGCTTCCACTTGTAATCAGTCACGGAGGGGTCCTCTCTCGTCTATCCCTTCGCCTTTATTGCGAGGTTGTATGGGATGGGCGCTATTGCAATGTTCACCGTTTGTTCGATCTCCGATGCTACGCCACCGCCCACCCCTCGCACAGGACCTCTGCCTGCTCGAGCACGGTCTGCGTCGCCTTCTCCTGCTTGTCGGGCGGGTACCCGTACTTGCGCAGGATGCGCTTGACGATCGAACGTAGCTGGGCGCGGACGTTCTCGCGCACGGCCCAGTCGATGGTAACGTTCGCCCGGACCGCCTTGACCAGCTCGCGGGCGATCATGCGCAGGTTCTCGTCGCCGAGCACCTTGACCGCGCTGTCGTTCACTTCAAGCGCGTCGTAAAACGCGACTTCATCTTCGGTGAGGTCGAACGCCTTGCCGCGATCTCGGGCCTCGCGCATTTCCTTGGCCAGGCCGATCAGTTCCTCGATCACCTGCGCGGTCTCAATCGAGCGGTTCTGGTATTGCCGGATCGACTTCTCCAGCAAGTCGGCAAAAGAGCGCGCCTGCACGACGTTCTTGCGACCGCGCTTGCGGATCTCGCCATGGAGCAGCTTCTGCAGCAGCTCGACCGCAAGGTTGCGCTGAGGCATCTGACGGACCTCCGCCAGGAAATCGTCCGATAGGATCGAGATGTCCGGCTTCTTGAGTCCGGCCGCCGCGAAAATGTCGACCACCCCTTCCGAGCTGACCGCCCTGGAAATGATCTGCCGGACCGCGTGGTCCAGCTCTTCGTCGGTACGCGCATCACCCGGTGCGCGCTTGGCAAGCGCCGCGCGCACCGCCTGGAAAAAGCCGACGTCGTCGCGGATGCGCAAGGCGTCCTCGTGCGGGACCGCCAGCGCGAAGGCGAGCGATAGCTCGTGCACCGCCGCGAGCCACCGGTCCTTCCCCTCGCGCTGAGCCAACACGTGTTCCAACGCCGCCGGGACCAGCGTCAGCCGTTCCCCCGCCGTCCCGGTCAGCCACTTCGACCAATCGAAGCCGTGCATCATCCCGGAACACACCTCGTACTTTTCTAGCATGACCGCGACCGCTTCCTGCTGGTCGATCGCGGTCTTCCCGGTGCCACCACTTTCCGTATACGTCGCGAGCGCGGCCTTCAGCTCGGGCGCTAGGCCGAGGTAGTCGACGACCAGGCCGCCTGGCTTGTCCCGGAAGACGCGATTCACGCGTGCGATCGCTTGCATCAGCCCATGCCCGCGCATGGGCTTGTCCAGGTACATGGTGTGCAGCGACGGCGCGTCGAAGCCGGTGAGCCACATGTCGCGGACGATGACGAGCTTGAAGCGGTCGCCTGGATGGCGGAAGCGGTTCGCGAGCGCCTCGCGCCTTGGCTTGTTGCGGATATGCGGCTGCCACTCGAGCGGGTCGGACGCGGAGCCCGTCATCACGATCTTGATCTCGCCCTTGGCGTCATCATCGTCGTGCCACTGCGGCCTCAATCGGACGATCTCGCGATAGAGCTCGACGCAGATGCGCCGGCTCATGCACACGACCATCCCCTTCCCGTCCATGGCGTCGAGGCGCTGCTCGAAGTGATCGACGAGGTCCTGGGCGATGAGCTTGATGCGCTTCTCGGCGCCCACGACCGCTTCGAGCTGCGCCCATCTGCTCTTGAGCCGCTCCTTGCGGTCGACCTCCTCGCCTTCGGTCGCTTCCTCGAACTCGGGATCGATCTTCGGGCGCTCCGATTCGTCGAGCGCGAGCTTGGCGAGACGGCTCTCGTAGAAGATCGGAACGGTCGCCTGGTCCTTCACCGCGCGCTCGATGTCGTAGATGCTGATGTAGTCGCCGAACACCGCCCGCGTGTTGGCGTCGGTGAGCTCGATCGGCGTGCCGGTGAAACCGATGAACGAAGCGTGCGGCAGCGCGTCGCGCATGTGGCGCGCGAAGCCGTCGATGAAGTCGTATTGGCTGCGGTGTGCCTCGTCGGCGATCACCACGATGTTGCGGCGATCCGACAGCACCGGATGCCGGTCGCCCTTCTCCTCGGGGAAGAACTTCTGGATCGTGGTGAACACGACCCCGCCGGATGCCACCGAGAGCTTCGCGCGCAGATCCGCGCGGTCGGCCGCCTGCACCGGCGCTTGGCGCAATAACTCCTTGCACCTGGCGAACGTGCCGAAGAGCTGATCGTCGAGATCGTTGCGGTCGGTGAGCACGACGAGAGTCGGATTCTCCATCGCGGGTTCGCGGATGATGCGCCCTGCGTAGAACGCCATCGTCAGGCTCTTGCCCGAGCCCTGGGTATGCCAGACCACGCCCACACGGCGGTCACCGGGTGCGCCGCCGGGTTGCTTGCCCGACTCGTAGCGCCCGAGTTCGCCGTGTGTGCCTAGCGAGCCGTACTGAAGCTGCGCCGCGCGCAGCGTCTCTCCCACTGCCACCTGCACCGCATGGAACTGGTGGTAGCCCGCCATCTTCTTCACGACGTGGCCGCCGTCGTCTTCGAAGACGATGAAGTCGCGGATCAGGTCGAGGAACCGTTTCTGGTCGAGAATGCCCTCGATCACGACTTGCAGCTCGGGCGTCGTCGGAGCGGCCACGGCTTCGCCGTGAACGGTGCGCCAGGGCTTGAACCATTCGCGCCCGGCGGTCAGCGTGCCAACGCGTGCTTCGAGGCCGTCCGAGACAACTAGCAATGCGTTCGTCGCGAACAGCGACCCGATCTCCTGCTTGTAGGTTTGGAGCTGCTGGAAGGCAGTCCAGATCGTTGTGTTCTCGTCCGCCGCGTTCTTGAGCTCCAGGATTGCGAGCGGCAGGCCGTTGACGACCAGGACGACGTCGGGCCGACGACTGTGCTTGTTCTCGACGACGCTGAACTGGTTGACCGCGACCCAATCGTTGTTCCCGGGATCGTCGAAGTCGAGGACGCGCGCCTGCGCACCGCGGATTTCGCCCTCGGCGGTGCGGTACTCGACCGTCACGCCGTCCACGAGCAACCGATGCGTGGCGCGGTTGCGCGCGACGAGCTCCGCGCCCTCGGGCCGCGTGAGCTTGCGGAATGCGTCTTCCAAGGCCTCCGCGGGCAGCGCCGGATTGAGTCGGGCCAGCGCATCGCGGAGCCTTGCGGCCAGCACCACTTCGCCGTAGTCGCGCCGTTCCGCACCGAGCATGTCCGGCGCGATGTCCGGGCCGCTCTTCACTGCCCAGTTGACGGTTGCCAGCCAGTCGAGGGCGGCCTGTTCGACGACGGATTCGGTGAAGGCGGTCATGCGCGGAGCCAATGCGTCACGGGCTGCGCGAGGAACTCGTCGATCGCGATGCCTCCACCGCCCACGAGAAGCGTGCGTTGCGGCTTGAACGCCGCTGAGAAAGCGGCCATGCCGGGATGGGCCTGCGGCGCGCGTCCGCTCTTGACCTCGATCGCCACGAGCCGCCGGCCAGCCCTGACGACAAAGTCAACCTCCTCACTACGCTCGCGCCAGTAGTAGAGCGTGCAATCGCCCGCGGCGGCTGCATTCGCCAGATGTGCGCCGATGGCGGATTCCACCAGGCGGCCCCAACCCTCGCCATCGCTGCGAGCCTCCGCGAGCGACAGTCCGCTGCCCGCAGTCATCAGCGCGGTATTGAGAACCTGCAGCTTGGGGCTCGAACCGCGGCTGCGCGCCGCGTCACCCGTATACTTCGGAAGCCCCGTCACCATCCCCGCCGCCGCCAGCAAGTCAAGGTAGTGCGCCAAGGTGGTCGTGTTACCGGCGTCCTGGAGCTGCCCAAGCATCTTGGTGTAAGAGAGCACCTGCCCGGAGTAGCGGCAGGCGAGGTCGAACAAGCGCCGCAGGAGCGCCGGTTTATCAACCCGCGTGAGCAGCAGCACGTCGCGCGAGATCGATGTCTCCACCAATGCGTCGAGAACGTAACGCGCCCAACGGGTCGGCTCGTCGACCAGCGGCGCCGCCCCCGGATAGCCGCCATAGAAGATGAACTTGTCGATGGACCACCCGAAGGCCGCGTGCATCTCCGCGAACGACCAGTGTGGCAGATGCAACAGCTCGAATCGTCCCGCCAAGCTCTCCGAAAGACCGCGCGCGACGAGCAGTGGCGCCGAGCCGAGCACCACGACCTTCAACGCCGCGCGGCGGCGCGAGTCTTCGTCCCACAGGCGCTTCACTGCCTCGGACCAACCGGGAATCTTCTGGATCTCGTCGAGCACCAGGACAGCGCCGCGGCGGCTGTCGGTTGCGAGCAAACGCGCTGCGTCCCATTGCTGCGCGATCCACTCGGGACCGCGCAGCGTGGGCTCGTCGGCGCTCGCAATCCGGTGCGGCAGCCTCGAAGCCTCGACGACCTGCTGCACCAGCGTGCTCTTGCCCACCTGTCGCGGCCCCGCGACCACCTGGACGAAGCGACGCGGCTCGGCCAGACGAGCGGCGAGCAACTTGGCATAGGGTCGCTGGAAGGCCACCGGGGGCAGTGACAAATTACTCAATAGGGTGAGTAATTTTACTCAGATTGCCGCACGCGGCAAGTGCAAGCGAATAGCTGCTGCCTGGATTGGTTCGCGGCTATCGCGGAATGATTACGCGTTCACGGTTCTCTGCACGACCGGGTCTGCGAATTCGACGTACTGGCTATTGGGGGCCTTCTATGAAGCGGGAATCGCGGATCGCACGCGTGTTCGTCTGGACCCGTTCTTGTGGGGACCGGCTAAGATCTTTCCGAGGATGTTTTATCGGATGTGGATCTACGGTATCTGTCCGGGGTTCCCCACCTTCCCTGAGCTGCCGCGCTGATCGAGACTACCGCTTTGGCTTGCGGAGGGCGAGATCATGGTGGGAAGGCAACAGCGACGCCGGCAGTGGGAGAGGCGAGTCGCGCGCTGGCGAGCAAGCGGTGTGTCGATGGCCGCGTACTGCCGCCAGCACGGCCTGAGTTATTGGATGTTCGTGAGGTGGCGCCAACGGATCGAGCAGAC
>DASVPH010000072.1:0-5448 GCA_036382945.1 Casimicrobiaceae bacterium | reverse complement strand
CATTTCTCGCGTGACGACGCAGAAATACATGCTGACGCCGCGCGGCACTTACGAGCTCAAGTATTTCTTCGGCAGCCACGTGGCGACCGACACCGGCGGCGCGGCTTCCGCGACCGCGATCCGGGCGCTCATCAAGCAACTGATCGGCGCCGAGGATCCCAAGTCGCCGTTGACCGACAGCCGCATCGCCGACCTCCTCGGCGACCAAGGGATACTCGTTGCCCGCCGGACGATCGCAAAATACCGGGAAGCGTTGCAAATTCCTCCCGTCAACGTGCGCAAGGCGGTGTAAGCGGTGGCTTGGTACACGTCGCTCGCTGCCTCATTGGCCAATGAGGTATCCCATCCCGAAACGCGGCCGTCGCAACCGCGCGGAGGTATTTCAGAGGTTCCCTAACCCTGATCGAAGCGATCGTTCGTTATAATTCCAACCCGTCGTTCCGTGGCTGGTCTCCTCGTTGTTTGCTGACGACTCGTTCTCAGCATGTAGCTCGGCGCGGCTTGCCGCGCAACCTACGTGGCCGGAGACCGGCCGCCCCGCTTCTACGACGCGACCATATTGTCTAGCATGATGCGACCGCTTCTCCAACCGCTTCGGCTCCTGCTGCTCGCCGGCGTCCTCGCCGTCGCGCTCGCTTTCTCCGGCGCTGCCCTCGCCCAGCTCACGATCGAGATCATCGGCGGCGGCGGCACCACCATCCCGATCGCGATCGTGCCCTTCGCGGCCGAGGCCAATTACCCGTACCCGCTGACCGAGATCGTCGGCGCGGACCTGGCGCGCAGCGGACTGTTCAGACTCGTCGATCCTTCCGGGGTCAGCCCGCGCCCGGCACGCGCCGAGGACGTGCGCTTCGGCGACTGGACCGCGCGCGGCGCCGACGCCGTGGTGGTCGGCAGCGTGACGCCGCGATCCGACGGCCGGGTCGAGGTACGCTTCTTTCTGGTCGACGCGGTGAAGAAGGCGCAGCTCGCCGGCGTTTCCTACGTCGTGACGCCGGCGCAGTTCCGCGCCACCGCGCACCAGATCGCCGACATCGTCTACGAGAAGCTGACCGGCGACCGCGGCGTGTTCTCCACGCGCATCGCCTACATCACCAAGCAGGGCCCGCGCTACGAGTTGTTGGTCGCCGATGCCGACGGCTACAACCCGCAGAAGATCGTCGCCTCCAACGAGCCGCTGCTCTCGCCGGAGTGGTCGCCCGACGGCACGCGCATCGCCTACGTCTCGCTCGAGAAAAAGAAACCGGTCATTTATATACAGTCGCTCGCGACCGGGCGCCGCGAGCTGCTGGCGAACTTCCGCGGCAGCAACAGCGCTCCGGCCTGGTCGCCGGACGGGAGCCTGCTCGCAGTTACGCTCTCCCTCGAGGGCGGCTCGCACATCTTTCTCATCAACCCCGACGGCAGCGGCGCGCGACGCCTGATGAGCTCGCCCGGGATCGACACCGAGGCCAATTTTTCGCCCGACGGCAAGTCGATCCTCTTCACCTCCGACCGCGGTGGCACGCCGCAGATCTACCGTTTGACGCTTGGGTCCGGCGCGGTCGAGCGGATGACCTTCGACGGCAACTACAACGTGTCGCCGCGGCATTTGCCCGACGGCAGAGGATTCGTCTTCGTGCGCCGCGAGGGCGGCCGCTTCAATCTGGCCATCGAGGATTTCGCGACCCGCCAGGTGCAGGTCTTGACGCAGGGTGACCTCGACGAATCGCCGTCGGTCGCACCCAACGGCAAGCTGATCCTGTACGCATCCGCGAATGGGGGGCGTGGTATATTGGCCGCGGTCTCCAGCGACGGACGCGTGAAGCAGCGGCTCACCGCTGGGTCGACCGATGTGCGCGAGCCCGCATGGGGCCCGCTGCCCAAGTAGCAAAGAGCAGGTCGCAGGACGAGAACAGGAGATCGATAGATGAGCAAGCTCAAGGAACGTGATCGCAGGTACGCGCTGTGGGCGAGCGTCGCCTTGGCCGCCTTGCTGGCCGGGTGCGCCACGCAACAAACGCCGGAGAAGGCGGCGGTCGAAGAGCGCAACGTCGCACCGGGCGCGGCCGAATCGGGCGCGGCTACCAGCGGCACGACCGGCGGCGCGGTGTCCGGAACCACCGCGGGCGTCAACCCGCTGCGCGATCCGCGCAACATCCTGTCCAAGCGCAGCGTGTACTTCGACTTCGACAGCTACGCGGTCAAGGACGAGTACAAGCCGCTGATCGACGCGCATGCGAAGTATCTGCAGGCGAATCGCCCGGCGCGGATGACGATCCAGGGCAACGCCGACGAGCGCGGCAGCCGCGAGTACAACCTCGCGCTCGGACAGCGCCGCGCGGACGCGGTGAAACGCATGATGCTGCTCGACGGCGCCACCGACGCGCAGATCGAGACGGTGAGCTTCGGCAAGGAAAAGCCGCGCAACCCGGGGCACGACGAGGCCGCCTGGGCCGAGAACCGGCGCGACGACTTCGTGTACGCGGGTGAATAGACGTGGCCGCGTGCGCACCGTAGTCGCGCACGTTTTCGTGGCGCTACTCGGCATCGCGCCGCTTGCGATCCCGCCGGCGCACGCGGCGTTGTTCGACGACGAGGAGGCGCGGCGGCGGATCGAGGCGCTGCGCGCGCGCATCGACCAGCTCGACGGCTCGCTCAACCAGAGGGTCGGTGCGCTGGAGGACACGGTCAAGGGCCAGGGACTGGTCGATCTATTGCGCGACGTCGAGCAGATCAAGACCGACGTGGCCAAGCTTCGCGGCCAATACGAGGTGCTCACCTATGAGCTCGAGCAGGCGCAGAAGCGCCAGCGCGATCTGTACCTCGACCTCGATTCGCGCGTGCGCAAGCTCGAAAGCGCGGCCGCCGCCGGGGCGGCGGCGGCGAATGCGCCACCCGGCCCCGGCGCACCCGCCGCGAATGCAGGTCCCGCTCCGCCGGCGGCAGCCTCCCCAGGTCCGGTGGTGGCCGCGCCGGACATCGTCGCCGAGCAGCGCACCTACGACGCCGCGCTCGATCAGTTCAAGAGCGGCAACTACGCTGCCGCAGTGACGAGCTTCCAGAGCTTCGCGCGCGCCAATCCGAAGAGCGCGCTCGCGCCGTCGGCGCTGTATTGGGCCGGCAACGCCCAATTCGCGCTCAAGGACTTCCGCGCCGCGATCGCCACCCAGCGGCAGCTCATCGCGACCTATCCCGACAGCCAGAAGGTGCCCGACGCGATGCTCAACATCGCGAGCAGCTATGTGGAGCTCGGCGACACCGCAAGCTCCCGGCGCGCGCTCCAGGAAATCGTCGCCAAGTACCCGACCTCCGAAGCCGCCGGCAAGGCCCGCCAACGCTTGAGCGTGCGCTGAGCGCTGTGCCGCGATCGTTCGCGTCGCGACTCATCGCCTGGCAGAAAGAGCGCGGCCGGCACGACCTGCCGTGGCAACGCACGCGCGACCCGTATCGGATTTGGCTGTCCGAGATCATGCTGCAGCAGACGCAGGTCGCAACGGTCGTTCCGTACTATCGGCGCTTCGTGGCGGAATTTCCCGACGTGGCGCGGCTCGCCGCGGCGCCGGTCGAGCGCGTGCTCGCGCTGTGGAGCGGGCTGGGTTATTACCGTCGTGCGCATTTGCTGCACGCTGCGGCCAAGGCGATCGTCGAGACGCACGGCGGCGCGTTCCCGCGCGCGATCGAGGCGATCGCAAAGCTGCCCGGCATCGGCCGCTCGACCGCGGCGGCGATCGCCGCGTTCGCGTTCGGCGCGCGCACGGCGATCCTCGACGGCAACGTCAAACGGGTGCTGGCGCGGCACGCCGGCATCGAGGGCTTTCCGGGTGAGGCGAAGGTCGAGCGTGCTCTCTGGCGGCGCGCCGAAGCGCTGCTGCCCGACCGGGACATCGAGGCGTACACCCAGGCGTTGATGGACCTCGGCGCGACGGTGTGCCTGCGCCGGGCGCCGCGCTGCAATGCCTGCCCGGTCGCGCACGATTGCGTGGCGCGGCGCGCGGGGCGCATCGACCGACTGCCGGCGCCGCGGCCAAGGAAGGACTTGCCGCAGCGCGCGGTCTCGGTGCTGCTCTTGGAACGTCACGGCGAAGTGCTGCTCGAGAAGCGCCCGGCCACCGGCATCTGGGCAGGCCTGTGGAGCCTGCCCGAGCTCGCGCCCGGGGCGGACGCCGTCGCGCACTGCCAGGCGCGGTTCGGCGCGGAGATTTCGCTCGCCTCGCCGCTGCCCGCGATCGAGCACGGCTTCACTCATTTTCGCCTGACGCTGCATCCGCAACCCTGTGTCGTGCGCGGCTGGCCGCGACGCGCGGAGGAGCCCGGATTGCTGTGGATGCCCTTGGCCGAGGTGGGCGGTGCCGCGCTGCCGGCGCCGATCAAGAAGCTGCTTAGGAGCCGATCTCTTCGAATCCTTCAAGCGGCAGCCCAACCCCGATAAGCCGCTCTCGATCATGGCCTGGATCTCGCACGCGAGCGTCCAGCAGAAGAACGACCTCACCGTCTACGACATCCGGCACGCGTACTTCACCCAGCCGGTGCCGGTGTACGTCGGGGCAGTCGGCTCAACGCACGGTCACTTGCCGGGCGCCCACGTCCTGAGTTCCGGAGGCAGAAGCGCATCGGCTTGCTCGCCGAACGCGGCGCGAAACGCGGCGAGCTCCTTCGCGGCGTCGTCGATGCGGCCTGCGCTCTTCAGCTCGCGGATCCGCTTGATCCACTCCTCGCGGTCGCGCGCGTCGACGTCTTTCGCCTTCGCCTCGTCGCGCCGGGCGACTTGCCCCGCCGCGAGCCCGCCGACTTCCCTTTCGCCGCGCGCCGCGGGCGGCGCAGGGGGCGCCGAGCTTGCCGCGGGAGCCGCGCTTGACTCGAGCTTCTCCGACGGTGCCGCTGCGAGCTGCTCGCGCGCGGGCGCCTCCTCCTTCGGTGGCGGCGCCTGCTTCTTCGCCATCGGGATGGGTGGCGCCGCAGCGCGCTCGCGCTCGATGGCGGCTGAAGCAACGCGCGGCTCGCGAGGGAGCGGCTGCGGCTGTGTCGCTGCCGGCGGGCTCGCCGCCGGCGAGGTGTCGGCAGGGGCAGCCTGGCGTTTCGCTTCGCTCGCCGCACTGCGCGGCGCCGCGGATTGCTCGGTGAGGAGCGTCGGCGCCACCTGCTCGGGCGGCGTCAATCGAGCGATGCCGATCGCGAGCACCGCGACCGTCGCGGCGGCGGCGAGCGGATACCACCAATGCTTGTTGCGCTTCCGGCCGGGCGCAGCGCCGACGGCGCGCCGCGCTTCGGCATGGATCGCGGCATCGAGCGTCGCAGGCGGCTCTTCGCGG
The DNA here is from genome assembly GCA_036382945.1 of Casimicrobiaceae bacterium. Taxonomy (GTDB): domain Bacteria; phylum Pseudomonadota; class Gammaproteobacteria; order Burkholderiales; family Casimicrobiaceae; genus PALSA-1003. The sequence goes on along the minus strand of DASVPH010000072.1, from coordinate 157 downwards.
CTCGCCGCACGCCACGCCGCGTCGAGGTCGCGCTCGATCTCGCTCATTGGCGTACCCCCACGCTTGCGGCCTCATTGGCCAATTCGGCCGCTGCGCTGCCGCCAACGGCGGGGGCCGAGTGCCGCGGCTCCATGCCGGCCTGCGCCGGCATCGACGG
>DASVPH010000071.1:0-43961 GCA_036382945.1 Casimicrobiaceae bacterium | reverse complement strand
CACTACGCGCTGCAGGAGTTTCGCGCCGCAGGTTGTGCCAGCGCGGCGCTCCTCGACGATCGCCGGCCGTCGTTTCTGACCGAGGCTTACGCCGCCGCGATCGCGCCGCGCTTCGCGTCGTTGCAGGTGCGGCGCGAGCAGCCGACGCGTGAGGCCACGTCCGGCACGACGCTATCAAGGAGGCTGCGGCGCGCGAGCTGAATTACGCTTCGCGCCCTACGCGCTCTGCGGTGGAGCGTTGCCCAGGAGCAGATCGAGCAGGTCGCGGACCGGCCGGATCGCGCTTCCGAACGGCAGCGGCGCGGCGCCGCGGAAAAACAGGCCTTTCTGCACGTCGCCGCGCAGCGCCGCGGCGAGCTGCATGTCGATGCAGAACTGGCCGAAGCGGGCGACCCCGTCGCGCAGGCCACATTGCGCCAGGCAGTCGAAGTAGAGCGTGCAGCGGCGCTTCTTGTGCGCGACCGCTTGCATCGCGGGAAGGTAGCGCAGGTACGTCTCGAGCCACGGCGTGCGCACTGCGCGCGCCGGCAATCCCGCCACGCTGGTGAACTCGACGATGTCCTCGGGCTTGGCGCCGGCGAGCACCGCCTTGAATTCCGGCGCGGCGTCGCTTTCCTCGGTCACCGCGAACGCGGTGCCGAGCTGCACACCGGAGGCGCCCAGCGCCATCAGTTCCACCACGCGCGCGTGCGAATTGATCCCGCCCGCGGCGATGAGCGGGATCGAGCCCTCGGCGATCCCGCTCTTCTGGAAGAACTCCAGCGTCTCCGGGATCACCTGCTCGAAGTCGAAGCGCGGGTCGGCGAGCTCCTCGATTCTCGCCGCGCCGAGATGCCCGCCGGCGTAACGCGGGTGCTCGATGACGATGGCGTCGGGGCGCCTTCCCTTGCGCTCCCACTTTCTGACCACGAGCGCGATGCCGCGCGCGTCCGAGAGGATGGGGATCAACGCGACATCGCGATGCGCCGCGGTGAGATCGGGCAGGTCGAGCGGCAGCCCCGCGCCGACGACGATCGCGTCGATGCCGCTTTCGCAGGCCACGCGCACGCAATCGGCGTAGGCGGAGATGGCGCGCATCACGTTGACCGCGACGAGACCGCGCCCGCCCGCGATCGCCTTCGCCGCCGCGATCTCGCGCCGGAGCGCGATCAGGTTGGCGTTGTCGATCGTTGCCCGATCGCGGCAATGCGCGGTCTCGGCCATGAGATCGGGATGATGCCGCCGCAGGTCGACGCTGGCGATCGTTCCCATCGCGCCCCAGCGCGCGACGTTGCCCGCCAAGCGGTGCGCCGAGATGCCCACGCCCATGCCGCCCTGCACGATCGGCAGCAGCGACCGGCCCTTGATGGTGAGCGGCTCGAGCCGGCTGGCGAGCGGCGCCTCGCCGCCGGGCGTCATGATGGAGGCGCGCTCGCGTGGAGCGCGTGGACGGCGGTGACGAGCGTGGCGAGCAGCAGCGCCGCGCCGGCGTTGTGCGCGACGGCGAGCGCCAGCGGCAGCTCTGCGAGAACGAGCGCGGCGCCGAGAGCGGGCTGGGCGACGAGCAGCACGGCGAGGATCGCGCCGAGTCTCCGCGCCTGAGCGCCGACGCGAAGCAGGGGCAAGGCGAGCGTTGCGCCGAGAGCGAGCACGAAGAGCGCGCCGAGGCGATGCAGCCAATGCAGCCCCGCCAGCGCGGCGGGACGCGCGATCGCTCCGCCGGGACCGAGCACGCGCTCGGCGAAGGGGTTGAGCGTTTCGAGCAGCGACCCGGCGGGCCAGTCGCTGCCGCACGCGGGAAACGCCGGGCACGCCAGCGCGGCGAACTTGGCGCTCACGAGCGTACCCAGGGTGATCTGGACGATCTCGGCCAGCAGCGCCAGCGTCGCGACGAGCGCGAGCCACGACGGCATGGGCGCCAGCGGCGGTGGCAGGGTCGTCAGGCGCAGCAGCCACAACAGCGCGAACAGCGCGAAGCCGCCGCCGAGATTGGCGAGGACGACCGGCGGCGAGGCGATCTCGGCGACGGAGGTCGGGAACCCGGCACCGAGCGCGGCGAGCCCGAGAGCGATCGCCAGCGCCGCCGCGGCGATGGCGACCTGGGGCTTGAGCCACGGGCGCTGGGTGGCGCCGATCAGCAGCGCCGCGAGCAAGGCGATGCCCACCGCGCTCGCGGCGACGCGGTGCGCGAACCGGGCGAGGAGAGCGCCCGTTGTCGCCGCCGCGTCCGGATCGATGCGCCCGTAGCACGCCGGCCAATCGGCGCAGGAGAGTCCCGCCTGCTCGAGGCGCAGGAAGGCGCTCGACACGATCACGACCAGCATCAACGCCGCACCGATGCTCGACAGCAGACGCAGCAGCCGTTGCACGGCGGCGCGGTCGGCGGGCCCCGGCTCAAGGTGGCGGTCGCCGCCGGCCACGATAGATCGCTTGCAGGACGACGAACACGAAGAGCACGCCGCCGGCCACCGCGATGAGGCCGCCCAATCCCATCAGCCCCATGCCCAGGATCTCCTGCGTGCTGCGCAGCACTTGTTCGCTGCCGGCGACCTTGCGCTGCACGCCGTAACCGCCCGACCACACCAGGCCGATCACGTGCAAAAACTGCCCGCCGCCGTACAGATACGGCTGTAACGTGGCGAGCCGCACCGAGGGCCGCGCGAAGCCGAGCGCGGGCAACAGCAGATAGGCGAGTCCCATGAGCGCGATAGTCACGCCGACGATGCTGCCGTGGTAGTGCGCGGGGATCTTGACGTTGCTGCCGCTGATGAAGAAGCCGATCACGCCGCCGACGCCGAAGAGCGCGATCGAGGCGAGGAGCGCCGCGCGCAGCGGTCGCTGGTCGGCCGCCACACGGCGGTGCTGGACGCAGGCCCACAGCACCGCCAGCGCCACGGGCGGAATGGCCAGTCCGCCGCCGAAGCGCATCAGCCAGGTCAGCAGATGGTGATGCTCCACCGAGCCCACGTCGAACGCGAGATAGATCGCGGGCGTGATGAAGGCGGCGGCGAGCCCGATGCCGAAGAGCAGGGTGGCGATGCGCGGGGAGAGCGGCACGCGCGCGCCGGTCGCGTCGGCAAGCGCGAGCCAGGCGACCAGCATCAGCAGCGTCCAGGTGAACTGCAGCACGTGCCCGCCGCCCCAGAACAACAGCTCGTAATACCCCGCCGGATCGAGCGTGGAGGGGACCGCAGCATAGGACCACGCGAACGCGATCAAGGCGACCGCGGTGGAGACGAGCGACGCGTTGAGCCCGAAGCGCAGCGCGCCGGCGCCGTCCAGGCGCACACCGACGCGCGGGGCGGTCGCCATGCCGCGCGCCACCAGCACCGCGACACCCGCCGCAAACCCGAGCAGGCCCGCGAGGAACACCGGGTCGCGCAGCACCGGGATGTAGTTCGCCATCACCGGCCGGCCCTGGCCGACGAAAGGCGCAAGCGCGATTGCCGCAGCGCCGGCGGCGGCGAGCGCGAACGCGACCCGGCCCGCGCCGAGGAAGCGCGGCGTGCTGTTGATCGTCCACAGCACGCCCGCGAAGGCGAGGAACCACACCAGCACCGACAAGTCGACGTGCGCCACCAGCGCGACCTTGAAGAAGTCGGCGACCGGGAATACGTTCTGCACACCGGGTGTGCGCGACATGACCAGCAGGATCGAGAGCACCCCGGCGGCGATCAGCGCGACGATGCCCAGCATGAGCCACGCCGAAGCGAGCGTGCGCCGGCGGTCGATCGGAACGGTCAGCACGTAGCGCGGCGCGGTCTGGGCGAGCGGCACGCCAGGGCGATCCAAGAGCGCGTCGTCACGGTCGATTTGCAGGCTAGACATGCAGAGCCTCGGTGCGCTTCGGCGTCCGCCGGTCGCGCAGCGACAGCGGCGGCAGCGAGGCGAGCGCACGGCGGAAGCGCTCGCATTCGGCCGCGAGCGCCGCGGCGTCGGTCGGACCGGCCCAGGCGATGCGCAGGCGCTCGCGCGGCGCGAGCGTGCGCAGATGCGGCTCGCGCCGCCCGGCGAGCCGCTCCTCGGTCCAGCGGTTGCCGAGGCGATACTGGCAATCGCCCTCGCGGCAGCCGGTGACGAGCACGCCGTCGGCCCCGGCGCGCAGTGCATATTCGACGAACGACGGCGGGAGCATCGCCGTGCACAGAAGCGGCACGACCGCGGTGTCGGGCGCGCAGAGCGCCGCGGCGTCGGCGGCGCAGTCGCAGCCGAAGACGACGAGCTTCACCGGCCCGCGCAGCGTCTCGATCGCGCGTTCCAGCTCAGCGCGCAGCACCCGCACCGGCCGCTGCGGCATGTCGATGCCGCTCAGAAGCTCGCCGGCGCTGCGAAACGGTGTGGACGAGGGACAGGCGCCGGCACAGATGCCGCACGCCGCGCACAGATCGGGATCGACCGCCGCCTGCCTCGGCATGCCTCTGCCGTCGGTGCGCGGCACGAGCGTCACCGCCGCGTAGGGGCAGTCGGCGAAGCAGCGCCCGCAGCCGTTGCAGTTGGCGAGATCGACCTGCGCTGCGGGCGCGCGCGCGGCCTTCGGCAGCCACGGCAGCAGCGCGAGGACGAGCGTCGCCGCGCCGAACACCGCCCAGAGCAAGGCGCCTGAGGTCGGGTAGAGCAGCGCGTTCGGCGCGAGATAGAACCAGTCGAAATCGAGCGCGCCAGGGACGAGCGACAGATCGGCGGGTGCGGCGCTCACCGCGGGCTTGACGAGCGCGAGCACGGCGAGCGCGGCGAGCAATCCCAAAGCGAGCGCGCGCGGCGGATTCGTTCGCGGCCGGCTGATGCGCTGGATGTGCACCCACATGCCGAGGAGCAGAAACAGAGGAATGCCGATGTGCAGGAAGATGAGCAGCGAGAAGAACCGATCGCTCACGCTTTCCCCGGCGATGAAGTTGCGCGCGAGCGGCTCGGCGAACAGCGGCAGCGCGTCCAGCCACTCGGTTGTCGCGATCAGGCTGAACTGCGCTTTTGCGTCCCATACCAGCCAGTAGCCGCCGAGCCCGGACGCGTAGAGCAGCCACAGCAGCGGCACACCCGTGAGCCAGGAGAACCAGCGGAAGCCGCGCGCATGGCCGGCGAGCCACTCGCGGCCGAGATGCAGCAGCACCACCACGACGAACGCGTCGGACGCGTAGCGGTGGAGGCTTCGCGCGAGCGCCGACAGCGGCCAAGCGTCGGCGCTGATCCGCTCGACCGACGCATACGCGCCGGTCACGCTGGTGTCGAACGCCGCGTAGACGTAGATGCCGGTCGCGGCGACGATCCAGAACAGGTGGAACGAGAGCGCGCCGAGATGGCGCCACGGATTGGCGCGCGGGCCGAACGCCAAGTCGAAGGCACCTTCGATGCGTTGCTGCGCGCGCTGCAAGGCGCCGCGCACCGAGGGTGCCGCGCTCGGAGCGAAGCGCGAGGGGCCGAGCGTCAATGCGCTCGCCGAGCTAGCCACGGAACACGAACCCGCCGGCAGCGGGGTCGAAGTCGATCACCAGGACGCGGCCCGGCGGGAGCGCGACGGTGGTCTCAGCGCGGTAAGCGAAGGCGCCATCCGGCGCGTCGGCCAGCTTGGCGGAGACGCGATGCGTACCGGCGGTGACCGCCACGCGCCGGTAGACGGTCGCCGCACCGTCCTTGGCGAAGCCCGACGGCGGCGCGACCACGCGGAACAGCGGCTCCCCGTCGAGCGCCACCTCGACGGTCACCGGAGCGCGCTCGCGCGGGCACACGGTCGGCGCGCGCATGTTCGGCGCGAGCTTGGCCAGCTCCTCGGGCGTGCGCTGGCGACACGGCTCCTTGCGCGCCGCGGCATGGCTAAAGGAGAGCTTGATCAGCGCTTCGTCCGGCGGTAGATGCACGTACCTGGGAGAGGTCGAGAAGTAGCCGATGACGGCCACGAACGCCGCGTAGAGTACGGCCTGGGCCAGATAGCGCACGAGCCTAGCCATGGGTCTCGCCTCCGAGCAGCACCAGCTCCGCGTCCTTCGCGCGGCGCGTCACGTGCGGCGCCAGCTTGAACGCGTCGGAGAAGCAATCGTCCGTCGACAGACCGTGCGCGGCGAAGGCGGGATGCGCGGCCTCGACCATGCCGACCGAGCCGCAGGCGTAGAGCTGATGCGCGGAGAGGTCCGGATAGTCCTCCAGGATCGCTTGGTGCACGAGGCCGGTGCGGCCGGTCCAATGATCCTCCGGCTTCGGCTCCGAGAGCACCGGCACGAAGGTGAAGTTCGCGTGCTCGGCCGCCCACTTCGCGGGCAGCTCGGCGAGATACAGGTCCTTCCTGGAGCGCACGCCCCAGTAGAGCACCATGCGGCGCTCGACGCCACTGTGGAACGCGTGCTCGAGCATGCTCTTCACCGGGGCGAAGCCGGTGGCGCCGGCGACGAAGAGCATCGGCTTGTTGCTGTCCTCGCGCAGGAAGAACTGCCCCAGCGGTCCCTCGAACTCCACGCTCTCGCCGAGCTTCATCGCTTCGAACACGTGGGTGGTGAACCGGCCGCCCGGAATGCGCCGGATATGCAGCTCGATCGGACCGCTCTGGTGCGGCGCGGTGGCGAAGGAGAAGCTCCGCTTCTCCCCGCCGGGCAGCAGCACGTTGATGTATTGCCCGGCGCGATAGCCGAGGCGGTCTCCGGCCGGAAGCTCGAGGCGCACGCGCATCACGTCCTCGGCCAGCCTATCGAGCGCCACCACCCGCGCCCGATGCCGCGCGACCGCGGTGCCGGCGAGCGGCGCGACAGGAACGTATTCGAGCTCGAGGTCGGAGGTCGGCGTCGCCGAGCAGGCAAGCGCCTTGCCCGCGGCTTTCTCCTCCGCGGTGAGCATTTCCGGCTGATGGATGCCGTAGTCCACGGTGCCGCGCACGATGGTGCACTTGCATACGCCGCAGCCGCCGTTGCGGCAGTCGAACGGAAAGGCGATCCCGTCGCGCAGCGCCGACTCGAGCAGCGTTTCGCCTTCGCGCGCAGCGACGATCCGGTTGTCGGGCCGGATGAGCAGATGGAAGCCTTCCTTGCGCCGGAGCAAGCGAGGCGGCAGCCACGGCAGCAGCACGAACAGCAACATCGCCCCGCCGACCAGAAGCCACACCGCGCCGACCGACCACGCATAGAACAGCGGGAAGATCGGCAGGTAGTACCAGTCGAGCGCGATCGTCGCCGGCACGGTGGCGAGCTCCGCCGGTCCCTGGCTCACCGCCGGCTTCACGAGCGACAGCACCAGCAGCGACGCGCCGAGCCAGGCCATGATCGGCCGCGGCGGCGTGGTCTTCGCCCCCGGGACGCGCTGCGTATGCACCCAGAGCAGCGCGAGCAGGCCGAGCGGAAGGCCGATGTGCAGGAACGACAGCAGCGAGAACAGCCGATCGTTGACCGCGCCTTCGAAGATGAAGTTGCGGATCAGGGCGCCGTTGAACAGCGGCAGAGCGTCGAGCCATTCCGCGGAGCCGACCGTTACGAACTGCGCCAGACGATCCCACGGCAGCATGTAGCCGTTGATCCCCGAGATATAGACGAGCCAGAGCACGACCACCCCGGAGATCCACGAGAACCAGCGGAAGCTGCGGTAATGGTCGAAGAAGAAATGACGGCCGAGGTGCAGCAGCATGCCGAGCACCATGCCGTCGGAGGCGTAGCGATGCAGGCTCCGTACGATTCCGCCGAAGTACCACTGCGCCACGGTGAGCTGCTCGACCGACGCATACGCCTCCTCGACCCCGGTCTTGAAGAAGGCGTACAGGTACAGCCCGCTGCCGAGCACGATCCAGAACAGGAAGTAGGTGATCGAGCCCAGGTGATAGAGCGGATTGTTCTCCTCGCCGAAGGCGTGGTTGAACACGCGTTCGACCTGCATGAACAGCCACTGGCCCGAGCGCTGGATGAGCCTCAGCATCGGACACTCGCGGCACCGCGCCGCTCGCCGCATGCGCAATGAATCGCAATCATGCCGGCGATCCTAGCCGGGCCGCCGCGACTCCGATATGACCTGCATCAAGCGGCGCGCCGCTGGCGCCGCCATTCGCTCGCGAGAAACCACGCGACGCTGCCCAGAACCGACAAGCCGGCGAAGATCTCGATGAAAAGCGCGTAGTCCAGCCTATAGCGGCCGGAGGCCGGGTCGTAGACGGTGCACAGCAGGCGTACTCGCTCGAGAAGGGCGGACAGCGTGGGGGTGGGGGCCGGCGCGCCGGTCAGCAGCTCCCGGAGCGGTGCGACGAGCAGCGGCAGCTCGAATCTCTCTCCGTAGATCTGACGCAAGACGCGGCCGTCGGGGCCGACCACGCTCACCTGCGTCAGATGATCGAAGCCGCCGGAGGAGGCCGCGTAGGAGAAGCCGAAGTCGCGGGTGAGCGACGCCACGTCGGCGACATCGGGCGAGAGGAACTCCCAGTGCGGCAGGTCGATATCGTATTGCCGCGCGAACGCGCGCATCGCCTGCGGGTTGTCGGCGGGCGGGTTGAAGCCGATGGTGAGCGTGGCGAACGCCTCGGTGCCGAGCGCAGCCTGCGCCTCGCGCACGGCGCGCGCGAGAAACTTGGTCGCGAGCGGGCAGACTTGGCTGCAGCCGGTGTAGACGAAGCTCACCAGCAGCGGCTTGCCGCGGAACGCCGACAGCCGCACCCGACGCCCATCGGTCGCGGTCAGCGTGTAGTCGCCGATGGTACGGCCGACGACGGCCTGGCTGGCGCGCAGCGCGTCGTCGCGGTTGAGCGGTTCGGCGGCCGCGAGCGACGCCGCGACCAGGAATGCCGCAACAGCGACGACACCGCGCAGTGCCTGGCCGCGCTCAATGCAGCAGCGTCGCATCGGCGATCGCGGCGGAGAGGAGCAGCGTGAGCTGCGCGAGCGAGGCATGAAAGTTGACCATCGCCGTGCGCCGGCACGGATCGCGGGCGAGCGCCGCGCTCTTCGCGAGAAAATAACCGCCGCCGGCGATGGCCGCGGCGAGGTAGAGCCAGGACAGTCCGTAGAAGGCGGGCACCAGCGAGGCCGCCACCAGCAGCACCGTGCCGGTGAGGATCGCGCGCGCGGCTTTCGCATCGCCGACCACTGCGGGCAGCATCGGCACGCGCGCGGCTTCGTAGTCCTTGCGGCAGGCGATGGCGAGGCTCCAGAAGTGCGGCGGCGTCCACAGGAACAGCACGACGGCGAGCCACAAGGGTGTCGCGTCGAGACGATCCGGCGTCACCGCGGCCGCGCCCGCGAGCACCGCGAAACTGCCGGCGAGCCCGCCGATCACGATGTTGAGCCAGGTCCGGCGCTTGAGCCACACCGTGTACACCACGCCATAGACGAAGGCGCCGGCGAAGGTGTAGAGCGCGGCGAGTGGGTTGGTCGCCAGCGTGGCGAGTGCGACCGCGCCCGCGGCCATCAGCACGATCAGCGCGAGCCACGCCGGCGAAGCCCGGAGCGTGCCGGTCACGAACGGCCGGGCGCGGGTGCGCGCCATGCGCGCGTCGAGGTCGCGCTCGACGTACTGGTTGAACGCGCCGGCGGCGGCCGAGGCGACGGTGACCGCGAGCGCGAGCAGCGCAACGCGCCAGGGCGCCGGTGCTGCGCCCGGCGTCACCGCGAGACCCGCGAGCGCGGTGAAGCCGATCACCAGCCCGATACGCAGCTTGAACAGGTCGAAGAACAGTGCGATCTGTCGGCTCACGAAGCTTCTCGGGTTAACGCCTCGCCGGTGAACGGCGACGGTCGAGGGGGTTCGTCCCGACCGTCGCCTAGCCGCTCGAGTTCAGGAGAGCGGCCACACCGTCGAGAGGTACTTCCAGTTGACGAAGTAATAGAGCACGAACGCCACCAGGAACACCATCGCGAGCACGAAGGTGCCCGGCGCGATGAATCCACCCAGCCCGATGGTGCCGTGGCCGGTGATCGCGGCCCCGACCGGCTGCACCGCCATCGGCGCGGCGCGTCCTTCGCGCACGCTCACCGGCCGGAAATCGGGTGTCTCAATCTTCTTGCCGAAGAACACGCTGCCCACCGTGATCAGCAGATAGATCGCGCCACCGGCGATCGCGACCAGCCCCGAGAGCGCCATCAGGCCGAGCATCAGGAAGGCGGTTCCGGGAAACTCGTAGGGCATCGCGTTGCCGGCGAAGGTGATATCCCAATGCCGGCGCGGAACGCCCAGCGTCCCGGCGCCCATCATGAACAGCGCGAAGGCGCCCATGCCGAGCCCGAACAGGTACGGCTGCCACTTGGCGAGCCGCGGGAACATCAGCTCGCGGCGGAACAGCACCGGGATCAGGAAGTAGGTGAGCGACATGAACGCGAGCGTGGTGCCCACGACCACGGTCGCGTGGAAGTGCCCTGGGACGTAGAGCGTATTGTGAATGATGAGGTTCAACTGCTCGGTGCCCATCATCACGCCGGAGATCCCACCGAGGAAACCGAAGCCGACGAGCGACATGAACATTCCCGAGAACACCGGGTTGCCCCACGGCGCCTTGCGCAGCCATTCGAACATGCCCTTGTTGAACCCCTTCTCGCGCTGCGCGACCTCGATCGAGCCGGGCACGGTAAGGCCGTGGACCATCGAGGCGAGCACCGCCAGGTACATCGCGTAGCTGGTGTTGAAGATCTTCCAGCTCGAGGTGAGCCCCGGATCGACCAGCAGGTGGTGCGCGCTCGCGAGCTGCAGGAACAGGATGTAGAGGAGGAAGGCGACGCGCGAGACGCGCTCCGACATCGGCTTGGCGCCGAATACGATCGCCGCGATCGCGTACCAGATCGCCACGTGCGCCGAAACGTTGATCTGCTGCGAGCTGTGGCCGAACGCCCAGAACACCGTGCGATACATCAGCGAATCGATGTAGCCGATCAACCCCAGCGACCACAGGAAAGTGGGGATCAGGATGATCGCGCCGGAGGCGATGGTGAACATGGCTATGATCGCGGCGGTGACCGCGCCGAAGGTGACGATCGGGATCGACCCGTTGTAGGTTCTCTCGTTGCGCCCGACGACCAGCGTTCCGAAGAAGACGAACAGGGCGATCAGCGCGCCCACCGCGAACAGGATCAGCCCCAGGTAGAACGCGGGATTCGCCTGCATCGGTACGTAGGCGGTGAACATGACCGACGAATCGCCGCGGAATACCGCCACGTTGTTGACGAGCGCCCCGATGACCATCATCCAGAACGCGGCCCAGGCCCAGCGCGGTGTGGCGAGCCGGCACTTGAGCAGCACCGAGGCGGCGAAGTACAGCACCGCGATCTCGAAAAAGATGATCCAGAACACCAGCATGTCCAGGCCGTGCGCTGTCAGCGCCAGGTAGAACCAGTCGGCCGGCAGCAGGTGCACCGCGGGCCAGCGGGTGAGCATGACGAGCAGCGCCAGAACCCCGCCGCCGAGCAGCGCCACCACCCCCGCGACCGCGTTCCAGCGGATGAGCTTCTCCGCCGGCTCGTGGAAGACGAGCCCGGTCGTCGGACAGACACGGAAATTTCGGTTGATAGCCATCGCCTTTCCCCTATTTCTTCACGACGTAGAGCTTGCTGCTCATGGTGCTGTGGCCAATGCCGCAATACTCGTTGCAGAACAGCGAGTAGACCCCGGCCCGGTTCGGCGTCACGGTCACCACGTGCTCGTAGCCGGGATGGACCTCGATGTTGATGTTCTCCGGCTGCAGCGAGAAGCCGTGCAGCCAGTCCATCGAGGCGAGATGGATGCGGTAGGTCTTGCCCTCCTCGAGCTCGAGGATCGGCCACCATTGCCACAGCCGCGCGATCAGATAGACGTCGCTGCCCGCCGGCGGATGCACCACCGGGATCTTCTGGTCGGTCTCGGTGCGCACCGTGTACTTGTCGACCACTTCCTGCGTTTTCTGCTGGAAGCGCTCGGGCGTGGTGCGGTAGGCCTCGTTGGAGAGGTTCTGCTTACCGAAGATGTGCCAGTAAGGCATCATGAAGAACAGCACCATGGCCCAGACGAAGGCGATCGCAATCCAGATCACTTCGACCCGGTCCAGCGGCTGCTTCCACCACACCCGTTGGGTCGGAGGAGAAATGGCGCTCATGAGGTTTTGCTCCCTGCTTGAACGGCGGCGAGCCGCCGGCCTACTTGGCGATCGGAATGCCGACGATTTCCATCACGCCCCAGATGATGTAGAGCACCGTCGGTATGGCCACGCCCAGGAACAGCAGCAGGAACGGGTTGTCGAGAAGCTGCTGCATCACCGGGATCGGCTCCTCGTCCAGATCCTCGTCACGGTACTCGGGGGAAGGGGTTACGCTGCTCATCGCTGGGCTCCTCAAGACAAGATAAACATCCGCCGGGCGTGCCCGCCGCAACTTCGGCGCTCGCCGCCGGTCGGTCCGCTGCGATCGTGTCGCGCCAATCTAGGCGCGTGCGGCGCGCCTGCCTTTGATCCGCATCAAGAAAAGCCGACCGCGCATCACTTTTTGCGGCGCAGCGCTCGGGTCGCTGTGGCAAAATCGCGACATGGATATCAGCGAACGACAAGTTCTGTTGGCGGGCTCGCGCGCCGCTGCCGAGCCGAAGCGCGCGGCGAGCGTGCGGGTGGTCGCCGCGTGGCTGCTCGTCTGCTCCGCGCTCGTGTTCGCGATAGTCGTCGTCGGCGGGGTGACGCGGCTCACGCACTCGGGGCTGTCGATCACCGAGTGGCAGCCGATCGTCGGCACGCTGCCGCCGCTCACCGCTGCGCAGTGGAGCGAGACGTTCGCGAAGTACCAGGCCACGCCCGAATACAACCAGGTCAACCGGGGCATGACGCTCGACGCGTTCAAGGGCATCTTCTGGTGGGAGTATTTCCACCGCCTGCTCGGACGCGCGATCGGGGCGGTGTTCCTGCTTCCGCTGCTGTGGTTCGTCGCCCGGCGCGCGATCCCGGCCGGGCTCGCGCCCAAGCTCTTCGGCATCTTCGGGCTCGGCGCGCTGCAGGGCGCGCTGGGCTGGTACATGGTGCAGAGCGGGCTCATCGACGATCCGCGCGTCTCGCAGCTCCGTCTGACCGCGCACCTGGGGCTCGCCTTCGCCATTTTCGCGGCGATGCTCTGGGCTGCGCTGTCGTTGCTGCGCGAGCGCTCGGCGACACACCGCGCGGGCGCCGCGCCGCTCAGGCGCTTCGCCTACGCGCTCGCCGCGCTCGTCTTCGTCATGGTGCTCACCGGCGGCCTGGTCGCGGGGATCCGCGCCGGGTTCGCCTACAATACCTTTCCGCTGATGAACGGGCGCCTGGTGCCGGCGGAGATCCTGCGGCTCGAGCCGTGGTACCTGAATCTGTTCAACAACATGGCCACCGTGCAGTTCGATCACCGTTTGATCGCATGGGCGCTCGCGTTCCTCGTGCCGCTGTTCTGGTGGCGCGTGCGCAGCTCGCCGAGCGCGCCGGCGCCGGCGCGCAGCGGCGCGAACCTCCTGCTCGCGCTCCTCGCGCTGCAGGTGGGGCTTGGCATCAGCACACTGCTGCTCGTGGTTCCGCTCCCGCTCGCTGCGGCGCATCAAGCCGGCGCGATGCTGGTGTTCGCCGCCGCGCTCAACGTCGCGCACGCGCTGCGCTGACGTTGTTTCCCTGCACATCGTCTTTCGCCGCGGCGAACGCGGAACGCGGATCGCTTGACGCGCATCAAGGCGGCGCCGCACGCGCCAGCGAACAATCGGTGCCGCATTCATGACAGCGGAACGCGGCGCGATGGCCGATACGATCGAACTCGATGTGTGCGGACTCGAGCCTCCCGAGCCGATGGTGCGTATCGTCGCGGCGCTCGACAGGCTCACCGCGGGCGGATCGGTTCACGTCAAGATCGATCGCCAGCCCTTGCCGCTGTACCGCATGCTCGAGCGCAACGGCTACGTTTACGAAGAGCGGCCGGGCCGCGACTGTCTGCTGGAAATTACGATTCGTCGGCGGGACGCATGAGCGCAGTCAAAGAGCTCGGCGCGCGAAGCCTTCCGCGTCGCGCGCGGGCGCAGCCATTGGCATGATCGAAGTCGCCGCCGCCGCGTCGCCGCTCGAGTCGGCCGAGCTGCTCGGATTCATGACTGCGCTCGAAGCGCGTGTGGCGCGGTTCGAGGCGTCCGACGACCGGCCGCGTCCCGTGCTGCTCCCGGCCTACGGCGGGACGCGCCGCCTTCCCAACCTCACGGCGCTCCTTGCGCTGCTGCTGCGCCGCTATGGCGTCCCGGTCCTGCTGCACGGCCCGGGCGATACGGCAGGCCAGTTCGGGCGGGTCACCACCGCCGCGGTGTTATGCGAGCTCGGCGTCGAGCCGGTGAGGTCGATCGACGAGGCGCGGCAACGGCTCGCGCACGAGGCGATCGCCTACGTGCCGATCTCGCTTCTCGCGCCGGGGCTGGACGAGCTCGTCGCGCTGCGCCGCCGGATGGGCCTGCGCGAGGACGTCAATGCGATCGTCAGTCTGATCGAGCCCTTCGGGGGCGCGGGTTTTCGCGTGATCGCCGTCTCGCGCGAGGACGAGTTGCAGCGCATGCGCGAGTTCCTGGCGAAGACCCGGGCCGATGCGTTGCTCCTGCGCGGCACCGAAGGCGAGCCCTTCGCCAATCCGCGCCGCCAGCCGCGGTTGGAATGCTTCGTCGAAGGTGCGCCCAGCGTGTTCTTCGAGGCGGACGTCGGCGCGCCGAGCGCACCTGCGATGCTGCCCCTCGCGCCCGATGCGGCCAGCGCCGCGGCATGGATCGCCGCCGCGCTGGCCGGCGAGCAGCCGGTCCCGCCGCCGATCGTGAATCAGCTCGCGTGCTGCCTGCTCGCGACGCGGCGCGCGCCGACCAGCGGCTAGCGGCGCGAGCAGCGAGAGGGGAACCCACGTGCGTAGCGCGTGGGGGTCGAGCGTTCGCGAGTCGCCGCTGGCGACCGACACACGCCACATCATTTGCCGTCAACGGTTCAAGGAGGTCGCGGTCAAACGGCAGCCGCCGCGGCTTCGGACGCCGGCGCGAACCACGCCAGCGTGCGGTGCAGCCGCACCACCTCGCCGACGATGATGAGCGTGGGCGGCTCGAGCGCCGCCGCGGCCGCCTGCGCGGGCAGGCTCGCCAGCGTCGCGCTGACCACGCGCTGGCGTGCGGTGGTGCCGTGCTGCACGATCGCGGCCGGCGTGGTGTCCGGCAATCCGTGCGCGATCAGCTCGCGGCAGAGCGTAGGCAGGCCGGCGAGCCCCATATAGACCACGATGGTCTGCCGCGGCCGCGCGAGCGCGGACCAATCGAGATCCATCGTGCCGTCCTTCAAATGCCCGGTGACGAACACGCAAGCGTGAGCGTGCTGGCGGTGGGTGAGCGGGATGCCGGCGTACGCGGCGATGCCGTTGGCTGCCGAGACACCGGGCACGACCTCGAACGCGACGCCCTGCGCGGCGAGCGCTTCGAGCTCCTCGCCGCCGCGACCGAAGATGAACGGATCGCCGCCTTTGAGACGCACCACCCGCTTGCCTTCGCACGCGAGCCGTACCAGCAGCGCGCTGATCTCCGGCTGCGGCAGCGTGTGACGGTCGCGCGCCTTGCCGACGTAGATGCGCTGCACGCGCGCTCGGGCCAGGGCGAGGATCTCGGGCGAAACCAGCCGATCGTAGACGATGACATCGGCACGCTCGATCGCCTTGAGCGCGCGCAGCGTCAGCAGCTCAGGATCGCCGGGTCCGGCGCCGACCAGCGCCACGCTGCCGCGCGCGCTGCCCGCAGGTCGTTGCGGCGGCGAGACGAGCCGACGGATCGCGCCGCTTCCGGCCGCGCCGCGGGCGCTCTCGAGTGCTTCCTGGCCATCCATCGACGCGCCTTGAGCATCCTCCGATTTTTCCCGGCGACTCTAGCCAATCTCATCTTGCCAAACCTTGAGCTTGATCAAGGTCGACGCGATAGCGTTCGTCGATCCTTGCCGCGAGCAGAGGACCCGACAAGGGGAGAAGTCCGTCCACGACAAGGAGCGACGACGTGAGCACCAAGACACTTGCATTGACGCGCGGAGCCTTAGTGCTGGCCGCACTGGCATTGGCGATGAGCGCCGTCTGGGCACAGGACAAGAAAGAGGCGCCACAGGACAAGAAAGGGGCGCCGGTGTCCGCGCCGGACGCAGACGCCGCGAAGGCGGAGGAGGGACACGAGGAAACGCCGCTCATGCGCTACGAAGGCGCGGCGAGCTCGCCGCTCGCGGGCGAACCGATGCACCAGGACGTGAATCCCAAGGCGCCGCCGATGACGGAAGCCGAGTTCCAGAAGGGCAAGCTCATCTACTTCGAGCGCTGCGCCGGGTGTCACGGCGTGTTGCGCAAGGGCGCGACCGGCAAGCCGCTGACCCCGGACATCACGCTGGCCAAGGGCACCGAGTATCTCGAGGTGTTCATCGGTTACGGCTCGCCGGCGGGCATGCCGAACTGGGGCAGCTCGGGTCAGCTCACCCGAGCCGAAGTCGACCTGATGGCGCGCTACATCCAGCACACGCCGCCCACGCCGCCCGAGTACGGGATGAAGGAAATGGAAGCGACGTGGAAGCAGGTCGTCCCCGTCGAGCAGCGGCCGAAGAAGAAGTTGAACGCCTACAACCTCGACAACCTGTTCTCCGTCACCCTGCGCGATGCTGGCGAGGTGGCGCTCATCGACGGCGACACGAAGAAGATCATCAACATCGTCAAGACCGGCTACGCGGTGCACATCTCGCGGCTCTCCGCCTCCGGACGCTACGTCTACGTGATCGGGCGCGACGCCAAGATCAACTTGATCGACCTGTGGATGCAGAAGCCGGACACCGTCGCCGAGATCAAAATCGGACTCGAGGCGCGCTCGGTGGAGACCTCGAAGTACAAGGGCTACGAGGACAAGTACGCGATCGCCGGCTCGTACTGGCCGCCGCAGTACGTGATCATGGAGGGCGACACGCTCAAGCCGCTGAAGATCGTCTCGACGCGCGGGATGACGGTCGATCCGCAGGAATACCACCCCGAGCCGCGGGTCGCCTCGATCGTCGCGTCGCGCTACAACCCCGAGTTCATCGTCAACGCCAAGGAGACGGGCAAGATCAACCTGGTCAACTACCAGGACCTGAAGAACCTCATGGTCACCACGATCGACGCCGCACGCTTCCTGCACGACGGGGGCTTCGAGTCGACCGGACGCTACTTCCTGGTGGCGGCCAACGCCTCGAACAAGATCGCCGTGGTGGACACCAAGGAAGACAAGCTCGCGGCGCTGATCGACGTGGGCAAGACGCCGCACCCGGGCCGGGGCGCGAACTTCGTCGATCCCAAGTACGGTCCGGTGTGGGCGACCGGGCACCTGGGCGACGAGTCGATCGCGGTCATCGGCACCGATCCCGTGAAGCACAAGGCCAACGCGTGGAAGGTGGTGCGCAGCCTCAAAGGGCAGGGGGGAGGGTCGCTGTTCATCAAGACCCATCCGAAGTCGAAGAACCTCTGGGTCGACACGGCGCTCAACCCCGACCCCAAGATCAGCCAGTCGGTCGCGGTCTACGACATCAACAACCTCGACAAGGGCTACGAGGTGCTGCCGATCGCCGAATGGGCGGATGTCGGCGAAGGCGCGAAGCGGGTGGTGCAGCCCGAATACAACCGGTATGGCGACGAGGTGTGGTTCTCGGTGTGGAACGCCAAGAACCAGCAGTCGGCGCTGGTCGTGGTCGATGACAAGACGCGCAAGCTCAAGGCGGTGATCAAGGATCCGAGGTTGATCACGCCGACCGGCAAGTTCAACGTCTACAACACGCAGCGCGACGTCTACTAGAGGGAGGGCCCATCCCCGTGCCATCGGACAGGCCGAGCGAGGCGAGGCGAAGAAGCTCGTGGCCTGGATCCTCGGGCTGTAGCTTAAAGAATGCGGGCGAATGATGCGCTCGTCGATGCGTCGGGGGCTGCTCGCCGTGATGATGGTCGGCGTGCTCGGTGCGGCGGCGGCTCGCGCCGATGACACCGCGGAGCCCTCGCCCGCGCGGCAACGAGCGCTGATCCGCCTGCTCAAGCAGGACTGCGGGGCGTGCCACGGCATGCGCCTCACCGGAGGGCTCGGCCCGGCGCTCACGCCCGAGGCGCTCCAGGACAAGCCCGCGGAGAGCCTGACGGCGACCATCGTCGCCGGCCGCCCCGGCACGCCGATGCCGCCGTGGCGGCCGTTCCTCACGCCCAAGGAGGCGCAATGGCTGGTCGCGCGACTGCAGCGCGGAGAAACCGATGCGCCGTAATACGCAGCGCTTCCCCCTCACCCTGCTCATGCGCTGGGCGCTTCTCGCCATGCCGGCTGCGCTCGCGGCATGTTCGCAATTCGAGCCGCGCGGCACCGGCGATCTCGGCGTGGTGATCGAGCGCGCGACCGGGCGCGTGCAGATCGTCGAGACGAGCGGCCGCACCCGCCTCGGCGAAGTCGCGGGCCTGGGCGATCTGTCGCACGCCTCGGTCGTCTACTCGCGCGACGCGCGTTACGCGTACGTTTTCGGCCGCGACGGCGGCTTGACCAAGATCGATCTGCTCGAGCGCGCGATCGTCAAGCGCCTGCTGCAGGCGGGCAATTCCATCGGCGGCGCGATCTCGCAGGACGGCACGCTGGTCGCGGCGCAGAACTACACGCCGGGCGGCGTGAAGATCTTCCGCGCCGACACGCTCGAGCTCCTCGCCGACATTCCCTCGACCTACGGCACGCGCGGCGAGCGTGCCAAGGTCGTCGGGCTCGCCGATGCGCCCGGCAACCGGTTCGTGTTCAGCCTGTTCGAAGCCGGCGAGATCTGGATCGCGGATCTGTCGGAGCCGACGCGGCCGAAGATCGACAAGCTCGCCAACGTCGGGAGACAGCCCTACGACGGGCTCATCACGCCCGACGGCCGCTACTACGTCGCGGGTCTGTTCGGCGAGGACGGTCTGGCGCTGGTCGACCTCTGGCATCCGGAGCGTGGCGTGCGGCGCATCCTCGACGGTTACGGCCGCGGCGAAGAGCGCCTCCCCGTCTACAAGATGCCGCACCTGCGCGGCTGGGCGATCGCCGGCGACACCGCGTACCTGCCGGCTGTCGGACGGCACGAGGTGCTCGTCGTCGACACCCGAGACTGGCGCGAGGTCGGGCGCGTCGCGGTCGCCGGCCAGCCGGTGTTCGCGATCGCTCGGCCCGACGGCCGCCAGGTGTGGGTCAATTTTGCGCTGCCCGACAACGGCAAGGTGCAGGTGATCGACACCGAGACGCGCCGCGTAGTGCGCACGCTCGAGCCGGGGCAGGCGATCCTGCACCTCGAGTTCACGCCGCGCGGCGACGCGGTGTGGATCTCGGCGCGCGACGACGACCGGGTGCTGGTCTACGACACGGCGAGCTTCGCGCGTCTCGCCTCGCTCCCGGTCGACGCTCCCAGCGGCATCTTCTTCACCAGTCGCGCGGCGCGCATCGGATTCTGATGAAACGACCCCCACGCTCGCTTCGCTCGCTGCCCCCGGAGGGGGCGCAGTCAGTTCCTCGGGGCGGCCCTTCGGAACTGACATGGACGCGCTCGAGCGACGGCTCCTCAACGATTTCCAGCGCGATTTTCCGCTGGTCAGGCGGCCCTTTGCCGTGCTCGCGCGCTCGCTCGGGGCGAGCGAAGCGTGGGTGATCGCGAAGCTCTGCCGATTCACCGCCGAGGGCGTCGTCAGCCGGGTCGGCGCGGTGTTCCGGCCGGGCAGCATCGGCGTGAGCACGCTCGCGGCGATGGCGGTGCCCGCGGCACGGCTTGCCGCCGTCGCGCAGAGCGTGAACGCGCATCGCGAAGTCAACCACAACTACGAGCGCGAGCACGCGCTCAACCTGTGGTTCGTCGCCACCGCGGAGGACGGCGCGAAGCTCCGTCAGGCGCTCGCCGCGATCGAGAGCGAGACGGGCCTGCCGGTCGTCTCGCTGCCGCTGCTCGCCGACTATCACATCGACCTCGGCTTCGATCTCGACGGCGGCAGCAAGCGCCGCAGGCAGGCGGCGATTGCCCGCGCGCCGGCGGCGCGGGTCGCGCTCGACGGGCGCGATCGGAAGCTCATCGCCGCACTGCAGGACGGGCTGCCGCTCGCCGAGCGGCCGTTCGGCGTCCTGGCAGAGCGCGCCGGCTGGACCGGCGCCGAGGGCGAGCAGCAGGCGCTCGCGCGCATCGCGAGCTGGCGCGACCAGGGCGTCATCAAGCGCTTCGGCGTGGTGCTGCGTCATCGCCCGCTCGGCTATGTCGCCAACGCGATGTGCGTCTGGGACATCCCCGCGCACGAGGCCGACCGCATCGGACGCGCGCTTGCCGCAGAAGACGGCGTCACGCTGTGCTATCGGCGCGCGCGCGTCGGGACGCTCTGGCCGTACAACCTGTTCATCATGGTGCACGGCCGCTCGCGCGCCGCGGCCGAGACGCGCATCGCGCTCATCAATGCGCGCCACGGGCTGGCCCGCTATGCCCATGCGGTGCTCTTCTCGCGCCGGGCCTTCAAGCAACGCGGCGCACGTTATGTCGAAACGCAGGACGCTCGCCATGGATGAGCTTGACCGGCGCATCGTCAACACGCTTCAGCACCGCTTTCCGGTGTGCGAGCGCCCGTTCCGCGCCGCCGCGACCGAGCTGGGCACGACCGAGGAGAAGCTGATCGCCCGGGTCGACCGGCTGCTCGCCGAAGGCACGCTCACGCGCTTCGGGCCGCTGTTCCAGGTCGAGCGCATGGGCGGTGCGTTCACGCTGGCGGCGATGAGCGTGCCGCCCGAGCGATTCGACAAGGTCGCGGAGGTCGTCAATTCGTTTCCCGAGGTCGCGCACAACTACGCCCGGGAGCACGCGCTCAACATGTGGTTCGTGCTCGCCACCGAAGGGCCGGAGGACACCGCCGCCGTGGTGCGCGCGATCGAACGCCGCACCGGTCTCGCCGTGCTGCTGTTTCCCAAGGAGCGCGAGTTCTTCGTCGAGCTCAAGCTCGAGGCCCCGAGCGCCGCCGGGCCGTCCCAAGGCGCGAATTGCGCCCCCGCTTCTGGGGGCAGCGCAGCGGCCGAATTGGCCAGTGAGGCCGCAAGCGTGGGGGTCCACCATCCATGAGCGACATCGCCCAAGCGCCCATCGCGCGTCTCGACCGGGCCATCGTCTGCGCGACCCAGGCCGGGCTGCCGCGCGTCGCGCGGCCGTACCATGCGCTCGCGCGCTCGCTCGGCGTCACGCCCGAGCTGGTCATGGCGCGCCTCGAGGCGATGCTCGCCGACGGGCGCATCCGGCGCATCGGCGCGGTGCCGAATCATTACGCGCTCGGCTGGCGGGCGAACGCGATGAGCGTGTGGGACGTCGCCGACGAGCACGTCGACGCGCTCGGCGAGAAGGTCGGTGCGTTGCCGGGGGTGAGCCACTGCTACCGCCGGCGGCGCCATCTTCCCCAATGGCCGTACAACCTGTTCGCGATGGTGCACGGACGCACCCGCGCCGAAGCGCAAGACAGGGTGCGAGAGATCGCCGCCGTCCTTGGCGAGGCCGCGCGCGGACACGACGTTCTTTACAGCAGCCGGGTCCTCAAGAAAACCGGGCTGCGTCTGCGGGCGGCCGCATAGCCATGTTCCGCATCACCCAATACCTGCAGGAGGTCGAGCAGCCGACGCCGCTCTCGCCGCGCCGCAACCCGCGAGGGCCCGTCGTCATCTGGAACCTGATCCGGCGCTGCAACCTCGCCTGCCAGCACTGCTACTCGATCTCGGCCGACATCGATTTCGAAGGCGAGCTGTCCACGCCCGAGATCTTCGCGACGATGGACGATTTGAAGGGGTTCGGCGTGCCGGTGCTGATCCTCTCCGGCGGCGAGCCGCTGCTGCATCCCGACATCTTCGCGATCTCGCGGCGGGCGAAGGCGAAGGGCTTCTATGTCGGGTTGTCGACCAACGGCACGCTGATCGACGCGAAGCTCGCGCCGCAGATCGCGGGCGTAGGCTACGACTACGTCGGCGTGAGCCTCGACGGCGTGCGCCCCACCCACGACCGCTTCCGGCGCAAGGCGGGCGCGTTCGACGCCTCGCTCGCCGCGGTGCGGTTGCTGCGCGACGCCGGCATCAAGGTGGGCTTGCGCTTCACGCTGACCCAGGACAACGCGCACGATCTGCCGGCGCTGCTCGAGCTTCTCGAGGCGGAGAACGTCGACAAGTTCTACCTCTCGCATCTCAACTACGGCGGCCGCGGCAACATCAACCGCAAGACCGACGCGATGTTCCAGACCACGCGGCAATCGATGGAACTGCTCTTCGCGACCTGCTGGCGCCATCTCCAGAGCGGCAGGCCGAAGGAATTCGTCAGCGGCAACAACGACGCCGACGCCGTGTATCTGCTGCAATGGGTGCGCGGGCGTTTCCCCGACCGCGAAGCGCACCTGCGGGCGAAGCTCCAGCAATGGGGCGGGAATTCCTCGGGGGTGAACATCGCCAATATCGACAACCTCGGCAACGTCCACCCCGATACGTTCTGGTGGGATCATTCGCTCGGCAACGTGAGGGAGCGGCCTTTCTCGGCGATCTGGCGCGACACCTCCGACCCGATCATGGCGGGACTGAAGCGAAGCCCGCGCGCGGTCACGGGCCGCTGCGCTCGCTGTGCCCATTTCGACATCTGTGGCGGCAATACCCGCGTGCGCGCCCGGCAGCTCACCGGTGACGCGTGGGCGGAAGATCCGGGCTGCTACCTCGACGACGACGAGCTCGGCATCGCGCCCGGTCACGAGCGCGTCAAGCTCAAGCCGTATGTGCGCATCCGGCGTGTCGAGACGATAACGTGACCCGAAGACTCCTGCTGTTGCCTTTGCTGGCGTATTCGCTCGCCGCCGCCGCCGAGCCCACCGCCGCGCAGAACTACGCGAGCTATTGCGCCTTCTGCCACGGCGCCGATCGCCTCGGCGGCACAGGGCCCGCGCTGCTGCCGGAGAATCTCGAGCGGCTGCGCAAGCCCGCCGCGATCGAGACGCTCACCAAGGGGCGGCTCGCCACGCAGATGCCGGCGTTCGCCGACAAGCTGCCGGCGGCGGACATCCGGGCGCTGGTCGACTACGTGTATACGCCCCCGGCGCAGAAGCCGGTCTGGGGCGAAGCCGAGATCCGCGGCTCGCGCGTCGAGTATGTCAAGCCCGACAGCCTGCCGCCGCGGCCGGTGTTCGAGGCCGATCCGCTGAATCTGTTT
Organism: Casimicrobiaceae bacterium; assembly: GCA_036382945.1. GTDB lineage: Bacteria > Pseudomonadota > Gammaproteobacteria > Burkholderiales > Casimicrobiaceae > PALSA-1003. Next base: position 20,887 of record DASVPH010000071.1, on the reverse strand, counting down.
GTGGTCGTCGAGACCGGCGACCACCACGCGACCATCCTCGACGGCGAGCGCTTCGAGCCGATCAAGCGCTTTCCCACGCGCTACGCGGTGCACGGCGGGCCGAAATTCTCGCCCGACGGGCGCTTCGTCTACTTCGCCTCGCGCGACGGCTGGATCTCCAAGTACGACATCTGGAACCTGACGCTCGTCGCGGAGATTCGTGCCGGGATCAACACCCGCAACCTCGCGGTGTCCTCCGACGGCCGCTACGTGCTGGTGGGGAACTTCCTGCCGCACACGGTGGTCGCCCTCGACGCGCGCGACTTGACGCTCGTCAAGCTCATCCCCGCCGCGGACCGCGAGGGCAGGAGCTCGCGCGTCTCGGCGGTGTACGACGCCGCGCCGCGCGAGAGCTTCATCGTCGCGCTCAAGGACGTGCCCGAGCTGTGGGAGATTCCCTACGGACCGAAGACCGGGCCCGTCTACGAGGGATTGGTGCACGACTACCGGATGGCCGAGGCGCTCGCGGCGAAGGGGCCGCTGCCGGTGCGGCGCATCGCGCTCGACGACATCCTCGACGACTTCTTCTTCGATCCGGCATACGACGACGTGATCGGTGCGGCGCGCGACGGGCACACCGGACAGGTGGTGAATCTCAACGTCCGGCGCAAGATCGCCGAAGTCGATCTCCCCGGACTGCCGCATCTGGGCTCGGGCATCACCTGGGAATGGCAGGGGCGGACGGTGCTCGCCACGCCTAACCTGAAAGAGGGGCTCGTCACGGTGATCGACATGAAGAGCTGGAAGACCGTCGCCCAGATCAAGACCGCAGGCCCGGGTTTTTTCCTGCGCAGCCACGAGAACACGCCCTACGCCTGGGTCGACGCGTTCAACAGCGCGAACCGCGACGAGCTGCAGGTGATCGACAAGCGCTCGCTCGAGATCGTCGCCACGCTCAAGCCCGCGCCCGGCAAGACCGTCGCACACGTCGAGTTCACCCGCGACGGCAGGTACGCGCTGGCGAGCATATGGGAAATGGACGGCGCGCTCGTCGTCTACGACGCCGCGACCTGGCGCGAAGTGAAGCGCATCCCGATGGTCAAGCCGTCGGGGAAGTACAACGTCTACAACAAGACGAGGCGCTCCGCGGGGACGAGTCATTGAGCTCCGGCGGGGCCCGCCTGCGCCCCAGCGGGTCCCGCGGCGTCGCTACGGCGCCCCGGAGTACGCGCGCAGTTTTCCCACGTCGAGGATCTTAACCTCGCGGCCCTCGACGCTGATCAGCCCCGCTCCCGCAAGGTCGCGCAGAATGCGCGAGAAGTGCTCCGGCGTGAGGTTGAGCCGCGAGGCCACGACCGCCTTCGAGGTCGGCAGCGCCACGGTGTAGCTGGCGCGGCTCGACGTCTGGTCCGCGTCCTGCCGCAGCAGGTAGCCGATCACCCGCTGCGTTCCCGACAGCAGCGAATATGATTCGACGTCGCTGATCAGCCCGTGCAGACGGCGGGAGAGGCCCGCGAGCATCTTGCGGGCGAACTTCGGGTCGCGCTCCAGCTCGGCGAACACCGCTTCCCGGGACACGTGCAGGAGCAACGAGTCGGCCAGCGTCTGCGCCATGACGATGTAGGGCTTCTCCATGAACATCAGCGCTTCGCCGAACGAGAAGCCGGGCCCGACGATCTCGACCACCTTCTCGCTTCCCTGCGGCGAGATGAACGCGAGCTTGACCTGGCCGTAGATGACGAGATGGAAGCCGACGCACGGGTCGCCCTTGTTGAACAGGATCTCGCCGCGCGGCACGTGCAGCTCGGTGGTGTCCTCGGCGATCCGGTCGATCTCGCTCGGCGCCAGCTCCTTGAACAGCGGCACGCTGGCGAGGAATGCCTGGGTCTTGATCTTGGGATTCGGCACGGCGCTCAATGCTAGTCGTCAAGCCGCCGGCATGCAATCGCCGTGACCCGCCACCGAGCGCGCCGAGCGGGCATCGTCGGTCGCTGCGCTGCGCCTCGGCCCAAGGGTTCGCTTGACAGCAAGTAGTTTAGGTCTAATATATTTAGACTGTACCTAAATCGGCGTCAACCGCCCAATGCGCATCGTCTGCATCGGAGGAGGGCCCGCGGGGCTGTACCTGGCGCTGCTCATGAAGCGGGCCGATCCGCGGCACGAGATCACGGTGGTCGAGCGCAACCGCCCCTACGACACCTTTGGCTGGGGTGTGGTCTTCTCGGACCAGACGCTGGGCAATCTGCGCGCTGCGGACGCGCAGAGCCACGACGCGATCCTCGCAGCCTTCTCCCACTGGGACGACATCGACGTGCACTTCAAGGGGCGCACGATCACCTCGGGCGGCCACGGCTTTTGCGGCATCGGCCGCAAGCGCCTGCTCAACATCCTGCAGGAGCGCTGCGAAGCGCTCGATGTCAAGCTCGTCTTCGACACCGAGGTCGCCGACGAGACGGCGGTCGCGGGCTGCGACCTGATCGTCGCCAGCGACGGGGTCAACAGCGCGATCCGGTCGAGGCACGCGGAGGTGTTCGGGCCGGAGATCGAGCGCCGCAAGTGCCGCTACATCTGGCTCGGCACGCACCGGCGGTTCGACGCGTTCACCTTCGCGTTCGAACAGACGCAGTGGGGCTGGTTCCAGGCGCACGCCTACCGCTTCGACGAGGACACCAGCACCTTCATCGTGGAGACGCCGGAAGCCGTGTGGCGTGCCGCCGGCATCGACCGCATGAGCACCGAGGAATCGGTCGCCTTTTGCGAGCGGCTCTTCGCACGCTATCTCGACGGCAATCGCCTGATGACCAACGCGCGGCATCTGCGCGGCTCGGCGTGGCTCAACTTCCTGCGCATCGTCAACAAGACCTGGATCTCGACTGCCGGGCGCACACCGATCGTGCTCCTGGGCGACGCCGCGCATACCGCGCACTTCTCGGTCGGCTCGGGCACCAAGCTCGCGCTGGAGGATGCGATCGCGCTCTCGAGCGCGTTGCAACGGGAGCCCGATCTCGGCGCCGCGCTGCGGACCTACGAGGCCGAACGGGTCGTCGAGGTGCTCAAGATCCAGAATGCGGCGCGGAACTCCACCGAATGGTTCGAGAACGTGGAGCGCTACACGCATCTCGAGGCCGAGCAGTTCGTCTACAGCCTGCTCACGCGCAGCCAGCGCATCTCGCACGAGAATCTGCGCCTGCGCGACAGGCGCTATGTCGCGGGGGTCGAGCGCTGGTTCGCGGCGCGCAGCCACCTGCCCGCTCGCGACGATGGCGCCACGGTACCGCCGATGTTTACGCCCTTCACATTGCGCGGCGTGACGCTCGCCAATCGCGTGGTCGTCTCGCCGATGGCGCAGTATTCGTGCGTCGACGGCACCCCCGACGACTACTATCTCGTGCATCTTGGCAGCCGCGCCCACGGTGGCGCGGGGCTCGTCTTCACCGAGATGACGTGCGTGTCGGCCGATGCGCGTATCAGCCCGGGCTGCGCGGGCATGTACCGGGACGAGCACAAGGCGGCGTGGAAGCGCATCGTCGATTACGTTCATCGCCGCACGCCGGCCAGAATCGCGCTGCAGCTCGGGCACGCCGGGCCGAAGGGCTCGACGCAGCTCGGCTGGGAGGATGCCGACGAGCCGCTGGCCGAGGGCAACTGGCCGCTGGTGGCGCCCTCGGCGGTCGCCTACGGTCCGCGCAATCAGGTCCCGCGGAGGATGACCTCGAGCGACATGGAGCGCGTCAAGGCCGATTTCGTCCGCGCCTCGCGGTGGGCGGCCGAGTGCGGCTTCGACTGGCTGGAGTTGCACAGTGCGCATGGCTATCTCTTGTCGGCCTTCATCTGCCCGCTCACCAACCGGCGCGACGACGAGTACGGCGGTAGCCTCGAGAACCGCTGCCGCTACCCGCTCGAGGTTTTCCGCGCGATGCGCGCGGTGTGGCCCGCGGACAAGCCGTTCTCGGTGCGGATCTCGGCACACGACTGGGCGCCGGGCGGCAACACGCCAAACGACGCGGTCGCGATCGCGCGGCTGTTCAAGGCAAGCGGCGCCGATCTCATCGATGTCTCGTCCGGCCAGACGACGCGCGAGGCCAAGCCCGTCTACGGCCGGATGTACCAGACGCCCTTCGCCGACCGCATCCGCAACGAGGTCGGGATCGCGACCATGGCGGTCGGGGCGATCTTCGATCCCGATCACGTCAACAGCATCATCGCTGCCGGTCGGGCGGACCTGTGCGCGCTCGCGCGGCCGCATCTCGCCGATCCGTACTGGACGCTGCACGCCGCCGCCCAGCTCGGCTACAAGGACATGGCCTGGCCGAACCCATACCTGACCGGCAAGGCGCAGCTCGAGCGCAACCTAGCGCGGGCGGCGCAGATGGCGGAAGCGGAAAGGGCCGACGCCAATGGCTGAATTGAGGCCGCTCGCGGGTCAGCACGCGCTCGTCACCGGCGGCGGAAGCGGCATCGGCCTCGCAATCGCGAGGTGCCTCGCTGCGCTCGGCGCGAGCTTGACGCTCGTCGGCCGCACGCTCGATCGCCTCGAAGCCGCCGCCGTGGCGCTCCGGGAGAGCACCGCGTGCGACGCGCTGCAGGCTGACGTCGGCGACGGGGAGGCGGTGCGCCGCGCGTTCGAAGCGCTCGACGCGCGCGGGCACGCGTTGCGCATCCTGATCAACAACGCGGGTGCGGCGAAGAGCGCCAAGTTCGCCGACACCGACGCGGTGCTCTGGGAGGAAATGCTTCGCATCAACCTGAGCGGCGCCTACCACTGCATCCGAGCGGCGCTGCCGCGGCTCGTCGCCGCGGGCGGCGGCCGCGTCGTCACGGTGGCCAGCACCGCCGGGCTGATCGGCTATCCGTACGTGAGCGCGTATTGCGCGGCGAAGCACGGCGTCATCGGCTTGACGCGCGCGCTGGCGGCCGAATATGCGCTGCGTGGGGTGACCATCAACGCGGTGTGCCCCGGCTACACCGACACCGACATGACGCAGCGGACGGTGGCCAATATCGTGGCCAAGACGGGTCGTACGGCGGATGAGGCGCGCGCGGCGCTCGCAGTGCACAATCCGCAGCAGCGGCTGGTGACCCCGGACGAAGTGGCGGCAACGGTCGCCTGGCTGTGCCTGCCGGAAGCGGCGGCGATCAACGGCCAGGCGATCTCGGTGTCGGGCGGCGAAGTGATGGTGGGGTAGGTTCTTAATGAGGCTCGCATTGTGGGTGATGATCGCGGACAGGGCGTGTCGTTCCCGCGAAAGCGGGAATCCGGCGTCTTTGCCTCGAACGTCGCTGGGTCCCCGCGTGCGCGGGGACGACGACCTCTATTGCACGCAATGATCGATCCGGAGTCTCGCCTTCGCGATGCGCATCACGACGCGCTGCGCCTGTGGCTGCGGCTTTTCACCTGCACCCAGTTGGTCGAACGCGCGATCCGGGTGCGGCTGCGCCGTGCGTTCGATACGACGCTGCCGCGCTTCGACCTGCTGGCGCAGCTTGAGCGCAATCCCGAAGGGCTCAAGATGGGCGAGCTGTCGCAACGGCTGATGGTGACCGGCGGCAACATCACCGGACTCACCGATCAGCTCGTGCGCGAAGGGCTCGTCCGGCGCCAGCCGATCGCCGGCGACCGGCGCGCATTCGCCGTGCAGCTCACCGCGAAGGGCAAGCGGACCTTCGACGCGATGGCTTCGGCGCACGAGCAATGGGTGATCGAGCTTTTCGCGGGGCTGACCGCGGCCGAGCGCCGCTCGCTCTACGCGTTGCTGGGACGGGCGAAAGCCGCGGTCCGCGGCTTCAACGACAAGAACCCATGAGCGCCGCCGGGCCGCCCCAAGGCGCGAATTGCGCCCCCGCTTTTGGGGGCAGCGCAGCGGCCGAATTGGCCGATGAGGCCGCAAGCGTGGGGGTCCACCAATGAGATACCGAGGAGCTCGAGCGGCTCGAGCCGCAAGCGTGAGGAGCCCACCATGACCTACACCGCGCACGTCGATACGTTCGCCAGGGACAACCTGCCGCCGAGCGAGCTCTGGCCCGAGTTCATCTTCGAGCTGCCGGAGCTTAGCTTTCCGGATCGCATCAACTGCGCCACCGAGCTTCTCGACCGCGCCGTCGACCGCGGCTGGGGATCGCGCACCGCGATCGTCGCCGCCGACGGGGCGCGCCTAACGTACGCGGAGCTCCTCGCCCGCGCCAATCGCATCGCGCAGGTGCTCAGCGACGATCTCGGGCTCGTCCCGGGCAATCGCGTCCTGCTGCGCGGTCCGAATCATCCCATGCTGGCCGCATGCTGGTTCGCGGTGGTGAAAGCGGGAGGCATTGCGGTGGGCAGCATGCCGCTGCTCCGCGCGAAGGAGCTGACCGAGATCGTCGGCAAGGCCGCCATCACGCACGCGCTGTGCGACGCGCGGTTGGCCGAGGAGCTGACCGCCGCGCTGCCCACCTGTCCGACGCTCACCCGCATCGCGTATTTCAACGCCGATCGACCGGACGGCGTCGAGGCACGCATGCGCGAGAAGTCGGACACCTTCGCCGATGTCCTTACCGCCGTCGACGACACCTGCCTCATCGCCTTCACCTCGGGCACCACCGGCAAGCCCAAGGGAACGATGCATTTTCATCGCGACGTCCTCGCCGCCTGCGACTGCTGGCCGCGCTCGACGCTGCGCGCGCACGCCGACGATCTCTTCGCCGGCAGCCCACCGCTCGCCTTCACCTTCGGGCTCGGCGGGTTGCTGCTGTTTCCGCTGCGCATCGGGGCGGCGACGCTGCTCCTGGAAAAAGCGCCGCCGGAAGCGCTGCTCGCGGCGATCGCCAGGCATTGCGTCAGCGTGCTGTTCACCGCGCCGACCTCGTACCGGGCGATGGCGGGGCAGGTCGGGCAATACGATCTCGCGAGCCTGCGCAAGTGCGTCGCCGCGGGCGAAGCGCTTCCGGCAGCCACACGCAAGCTCTGGAAGGACGCGACCGGCATCGACATCATCGACGGCATCGGCACCACCGAGATGCTGCACATCTTCATCTCTCACGACGAAGCGCACGCGCGGCCCGGCGCGACCGGAAAGCCCGTCCCCGGCTACCGCGCCTGCGTGATGGACGACGCGGGTAAGCCGCTCCCCCCGGGACAGGTCGGGAAACTGGCGGTGAAGGGCCCCACCGGCTGCCGCTATCTCGCCGATGAGCGGCAGAAGGACTATGTTCACGCGGGCTGGAACCTCACCGGCGATGCGTACTCGATCGACGACGACGGCTATTTCGTCTACCACGCGCGCACCGACGACATGATCATCAGCGCCGGCTACAACATCGCCGGGCCGGAGGTCGAGGGTGTGTTGCTCGCGCATCCGGCGGTCGCCGAATGCGCCGTGATCGGCGCACCCGACGAGCAGCGCGGCGAGATCGTCAAGGCGTTCGTCGTGCTGAAAGCCGGGCGGGTCGGCGACGCGGCGCTGGTCGCAGAGCTGCAGGAATTCGTCAAGCGCGGAATCGCCCCGTACAAGTACCCGCGCGCGATCGAATTCGCCGAGAGCCTGCCGCGCACCGAAACCGGCAAGCTGCAGCGCTTTCGGCTCCGGCAGCAGGAACGGGCGAAGGCTGCGTCGCGGTCGTGAGCGTTTCGGCTGTACACGAACCCGAAGCAAGACAAGTTCCAAGAAGCCGAACGAGGAGGAGTGCCATGCAAATTCTGCAACCGCCGACGTGGGTGAAGCCGCGCGGCTACGCCAACGGGGTCGCGGCGAGCGGCCGCATCGTCTTCATCGCGGGGCAGGTCGGCTGGAACGCGGGCGGCGAGTTCGACGCGAGCGATTTCGTGGGGCAGGCGCGGCAGGCGCTCGCGAATATCGTGACCGTGCTCGGGCAAGCCGGTGGCCGGCCCGAGCACATCGCGCGCATGACCTGGTACGTCGTCGACAAGGACGAATACCTCGCGAGCTACCGCGAGCTCGGCCGCGCCTACCGCGAGGTGATCGGCAAGCACTACCCCGCGATGACGGCGGTGCAGGTTGCGGGGCTGGTCGAAGACGGCGCCAAGGTCGAGATCGAGGCGACGGCGGTGATTCCGGAAGCAAGTTGACGGCGCAGACCGTTTAGCCGGCCCGCCACGCCGAGGGTCGGACGATCGACTCGCGAGTCGCCGGCCCGGGCCCGGCTCGGGGACCGACCCGATGCGAGAGCACGCGCGAGATGCCGGCTCGCAAGCCAAGACCGCGCTTGCTTTGTCGCAAATGTTGGAATAGCATTCAATCTTTGAGCGCCGTATCATATTGCCTCGGCTTACTGGCCCGAGGCAAAGCTCAACCAAGCGCAAGCCGCTCGAGGCGAGCAAAACGTCGTTCCCGATCACCCGAGAGGAGCGGGGGAAGCGAGTGTCCGTCCCTTCGTCGTCCAAGCAGGCGAGCGGGATCGCGCGCCCGGATGATTGGCAGGCACCGCCGTCGGCGGAAGCCTTTCAGGCCAAGCCGCGGGCCGGGCGCTCGAAGGGCGCTCGACTGGTCCGCCGCGTCGCGTGGAACCTGCTTCCGCCGCTGACCTTCGTCGGCATGGTCGCTCTCTGGTGGGGTGCGGTCGTGCTGTTCAAGATCCCCGCGTACCTGCTGCCGGGTCCGGGCGCGGTGTTCTCCCGCTTGGTCAGCGACGCGGGACTGCTGTGGAGCCACTCCCAGGTCACCCTGATCGAAATCCTGCTGGGCTTCGGTCTGACCATCGTCACGGCGATTCCGCTGGGGCTCTTGATCGCGCTTTCGGCCCTGGCCAAGCAGCTCGTGTATCCGCCGATTATGCTCATGCAGCTCGTGCCCAAGATCGCGGTGGCGCCGCTGTTCCTGGTGTGGCTCGGGTTCGGCCTGGAATCGAAGGTCCTGCTAACCGTGCTGATGACCTTCTTCCCGCTTCTGCTCGCCAGCATCAGCGGCTTCATGATCCTCGACGACCGGCTGCTGTTCTTGACCAAGTCGATGGGCGCGTCGAGCTGGGATACGTTCCGCTACCTGCGCTTCCCGGCGGCGCTGCCCGTGATCTTCTCGGGGATCAAGACGTCCGCGACGATCGCCGCGACGGCAGCCATCGTCGCCGAATTCGTCGGCGCGAACAAAGGCCTCGGGTACGTGCTACTGCGGGGAACGAGCACGTTGGACATCGAGCTCGTGTTCGCCGTCCTCGTGGTGTTGACCATTGTCGGCATTGCGATCAACTACCTCGTCGAATTCTCCGAGTGGGCGATGACGCCCTGGCAACGGGCCAAATACAACTGACGAAACAAGCGCAGCTTTGCGGGTCTGGCACGAGCACGATTACTAACCGGGGAGCCTTCGACGGCCCCGATCCACCGAGGAGGACACATGCGTCAAGCGCTCTGGAAATCGGTCACCATCGGCACGTTCTCAGCCGCGCTCGCCGTGGCGGCCACGTCGGCTATCGCGGCCGGCACGCCGATCAGCTTCCAGTTGAACTGGATGGCGGGCGGTCCCAACGCCGGCTTCGCAGCCGCCGCCGCGGAGGGTTACTACAACGATGCAGGCCTCGACGTAACGATCGTTCAGGGCAACGGCTCGGCTAACACGGCGCAGCTCGTCGCCAACGGGCGCGCGCAGCTCGCCTACGCCGACGCGGTCTCGGTGATGCAGTTGGTCGCCAAGGGCGCGCCGATGAAGATCGTCTCGACCATCTACCAGTCGAACCCCAACGCGGTCATGTCGCTCAAGAAGGCCGGCATAAAGTCGGTCAAGGACCTCGCCGGCAGGAAGGTCGGGGTGCCGTCCGCCTCGTCGCAGACCACGATGCTCCCGCTGCTGCTCAAAGCCAATAACCTCAAGGAGTCGGACGTCAACATGATCGACATGCCCGTCGCGTCGATGGTGCCGGCGCTGCTGCAAGGCCAGGTCGACGCGGTTCTCGGCTCGATCGACGCCTACCAGATCCAGGCCGAGTCGCAGGGTGCGCAGCTCGACGTCTACAAGTTCGCTGACTACGGTGTACCGACCGTGAGCACCTCGATCTTCGCGAGCAACGACTACCTGAAGGCCAATCCCGACGTCGTGAAGAAGTTCATCGCGGCAAGCCTCAAGGGCTGGAGCTTCGCGCTCGACCATCCCGACCGGGCGATCAAGGACCTGAAGAAAGTCTTTCCCGAAGTGAACGAAAAGCTCGCGACCGCAGAGCTCGCCGCGATCACGCCGCTGTTCTGCAGCGGCGGCGCAAAGTACATCGGCAAGGCGGAGGACGCGCTGTGGGCGAAGTCGCAGGAGCTGCTCGCCGAGGTGAAGCTGCTGCCCGCGGGCCAGGATCCGAAGTCCTACTACACTAACGATTACCTGCCGGCCGCATCGGCGATGCGCCCGTGCAAGCGGTAAGCGTTCGCATCGCCAGGGAGCCTGTCAGGCTCCTGAGACCGGAGCTCAACGATGGGAGAGCAACGCAAGCTCGGTTACACGTACGCCGACCTCCACGTCGGGATGTCGTTCCGCAGTCCCGGACGGACCATCACGGATGCGGACCTCGTCGCGTTCGCCGGCCTGACCGGCGATTATTCGGAGCTGCACACGAGCGACGTCTACGCGAAGGCGAGCCAGTTCGGGCGCCGGGTCGCACACGGGATGCTCGGTCTGGCGTACGCCCATGGGCTGATGTGGCCCCGTACGGGCGAGCTCCGCGAAACCGCGGTGGCCTTCCTCGGCATCAGCGACTGGCAATTCGTCGCCCCCATCTTCGTCGGCGACACGATCTTCGTCGACTATCGGATTGGGGAGCTGCGCGACAGCAAGTCGAAACCCACGCAGGCCATCGCGACCTTCGACGTCGAGATCGTGAACCAGGATGGCAAGGTGGTGCAACGAGGCCGCAAGGCGCTACTCCTTTCGAAAGTGCCGTTGACCGGCGTCGCAGCGTCCCAGGCGCCTGCGACCTCGCAACGCGGCTAGGCGAGCAACGACCGGATGACGGCCGTGGCAGCCCCAACGAAGTACGGCGTTCCGATCAGCATTCGCCGAGTCTCGAAAATCTTCGGTGCAGACACCGACAGCCCGTTTCGTGCGCTCAAGGAGGTCACGGTCGACATCCAGGCGGGGGAGTTCGTGTCGGTGGTCGGTCCTTCGGGCTGCGGCAAGAGCACCCTGATGTTGATGGTGGCGGGGCTTCTCGAGCGCAGTCGTGGCGACATCGCGATCGCCGGCCAATCGGTGGTGAAGCCGATCACCGACGTCGGCATTGCGTTCCAGGATCACCTGCTGCTCGACTTCCGTACCGCTTTCGCCAACGTCATGCTGCATGCGGACATCCGCAAGCTGCCCAAGAAGGAAATCGAGGCGCGAGCGAAGGAGTTGTTCGCCCAGCTCGGGTTGACGCAGGCGATGCACAAGTACCCGCGGCAGCTCTCCGGAGGCATGCGCCAGCGGGTCTCGTTGATTCGCACGCTGGTGCACGATCCTTCGCTGCTGCTGCTGGACGAGCCCTTCGGTGCGCTCGACGCGCTGACCCGGCTGCAGGTGCGTACGGATCTTGAGGCGTTGTGGATGCACCGGCGCCCGACGGTGCTGTTCATCACGCACAGCGTCGAAGAAGCGGTCGGCTTGTCGGACCGCATTCTGGTCATGAGCCCGAGCCCGGGCGAGGTCGTGGAGGAGATCGTGGTCGACATCCCGCGTCCTCGGCCGATCGTGCTGGGCGATGTGCCCGAATTCGCGGCGTACGTCGATCGCATACACCGGCATTTCGAGCGCTTGGGCGTCCTGCACGGGCTCGGTGCGGCCGGCCAAGCTGCGCATTGAGGGTGCGAAGGAGTAGCCGCTTGACCAGCAGCATCCCCACCGACCGCGGCAGCCCCGCGCCTGACGGCGGCGCATCGTCCGTGTCGCTGCGTTTCGGCGGAATGCTCGCCGAGATCGCGCTCGACAGCGGTGCGCTGAACCTGGTCAACAAGCCGTTGCTCCGAAGTCTCGACGCTTCGCTGCGCGAAGTGAGAGCCGCTGCGGAGGTTCGTTGCCTGATCATCCACGGCGGCAAGGGGCGCGCGTTCTGCGCCGGCAGCGACATCAACGAGCTCGGGAAGCTGCGGCACGAGGCGAGCGAGCACAAGATCCTTGTCGAGGACATGGTGCTGCGTCACCTCGCGCGCATGCCGATGCCCACGATCGCCGCGATCGACGGTCCGGCGCTGGGTGGAGGTCTCGAGCTCGCGCTGGCCTGCGATCTTCGCGTGTGCAGAAAGGGCGTGAAGCTCGGGCTTACCGAGTCGCGCCTCGGCGGCCTTGCCGGTAACGGCTCCGTGCGACTGGCGCGATTGATCGGTCCCTCGCGCGCCAAGGATCTCCTCTATACCGGCGACACGATCACGACGGAGCGCGCGCTGGAATGGGGACTCGTGAACCGTGTGGTCGAAGAGGGAAGCGCGCTGGAGGCGGCGCGAGAGCTGGCCGCGGCGATCGCTTCGAGCGGCCCGCTGTCGAACCGGCTTGCGAAGGCGCTGGTCGACGCCGCGCAGGACCTGGCACTCGACGCCGCGCTTTCGTTGTCGACCGGCGCTCAGCAGGAGATCTTCGACAGCAGCGATCTCCACGAGGGCGTCGCCGCGTTTTTTGCGAAACGGCGGCCGCTGTTCGAGGGACGATGAGCATGGGCTGCGATGTCGCTCTCGGGGGCGAAACGGCGATGCCGGGAACATCGGTTACCGATCCGGGCGGCGGGAACGACTCGGCCCTGCTGGGGCAGGCCGCCGTGCTGATCTGGAACGACGTTGCGCCGGAGGGTCGCGCAGAGTTTTACGCCTGGCACGACAGGGAGCACATCCCCGAGCGGTTGGTGCTCCCGGGCTTCCGTCGCGGTCGCCGCTTCGTGAGGCCCGGGCATTCACCGGAGTGGCTGACCATGTACGAGGCGGTCGATATCGCGGCCCTCGTTTCACCCGAGTACCTGGCTCGACTGAATGCGCCCACGCCGGCGACGGTCAGCGCGCTGAAGCATTTCCGCAACACCTCGCGCGCCGTGTGTCGCGTCGTGCACTCGGTTGGCTCGAGCACCGGCGGGCACGTGCTCGCGATGCGCCTGGATATCGCCGCCAGCGAGGCCGATGCCATGTGCCGTCATCTTTGCCACAGCGCGTTTCCCCGCGCCATGGCGCGAACGGGCGTTGTCGCCTGTCATCTCTATCGCACCGATACGTCCGCCAGCTCTGTGAATACCGCCGAATCGAGCACGCGGGATTTCGATGTGCCAGCGTGGGTGCTGCTGTGCGAAGCGAGCACGCCCGGCGCGGCGGACGAGGCGCGCGCGGTCATCGACGGCCGGGAGCTCGAGCGGCTGGGTGTCGAGATGCGAAGCGACGCCGCCGTATACGCGCTCGAGATCTGTCGACTGGCTTGGTCCGCGGTGCATCGCTAAGGCGGCTGACTCCAGCGACGGTATGGAAAAGATCACGGCAGACGAAGCGGCGCGATTGGTCCAGGACGGCGACGCCATCCTGATCAGCGGATCCGGTGGCGGCCATGCGGTGCCCGAGGCGTTGCTGGCGGCCGTCGAAAGGCGCTTCCTCGCCGAACGCAAGCCAGTTGGCATTACCTCGGTGAGCGTCGTAGGAATCGGCGATCGCGCGGCGCTCGGCGCAACGCACCTCGCGCACGAAGGGCTCCTCAAGCGCGCGATCACGAGCGCGCTGGTCGACTCGCCGGGCCTCGCTCGGCTGGCCGCCGAAGACAAGATCGAGGCGTACACGCTGCCGCAGGGCGTGCTCTCGCAGCTCATGCGCGACATGGCGGCGGGACGTCCGGGCCTGCTCGCGAAGACCGGTCTCAACACCTTCGTCGATCCGCGCCAGCAGGGCGCTCGCCAGAGCCCGCGCACGCCCCTGGACTTCGTGGAAGTCGTCAACCTGGCGGGCGAGGAGTGGCTGTTCTTCAAGCCGGTGCCCGTGAACGTCGCCTTCCTGCGCGGCACGACCGCGGACGAGGATGGCAACGTGACCATGGAGGAGGAGGCGGTTCTCGGGGAGATGCTCGCCATGGCGCAGGCCACGCGGCGCGCGGGTGGAATCGTCGTCGTCCAGGTCAAGCGCACGGCGCGACGCGACACGCTGCCGGCGAAGCAGATCAAGATCCCGGGGATCCTGGTCGACTTCATCGTCGTCGATCCCGAGCAACGCCAGACGTATGCGACCTACTACGACCCGAGCTATTCGGGCGAGCTGCGCATACCGGTGGAAGACATCAGGCCGATGCCGTTCGGGCCGCGGAAAGTCATCGTCCGGCGCGCCGCGATGGAGCTCTTCCCCGGCGCGATCTGCAATCTCGGCGCCGGTGTTTCGACGGGCATCTCTACGATCGCCGCCGAAGAAGGTCTGCTCGACGCGGTGCACCTCACCAACGAGCAGGGCATCATCGGCGGCGCGCCGATCGCGGGTCGCGACTCCGGTGGCGGGCAGAACTTCGCCGCGATGATCGAGGAGCCCGCGCAGTTCGACTTCTACGACGGCGGCGGATTGGACCTCGCGTTTCTGTCCTTCGCGGAGGTCGACCCCCAGGGCAACGTCAACGTCAGCCGCTTCGGCGACAGGATCATCGGCGTGGGCGGCTTCATCAACATCAGCCAGAACGCGAAGTGCGTGGTGTTCAGCGGCATGCTGACCGCGGGCGACCTCGACATCACGTGGGAGCACGGCAAGACGGTGATCCGCAGGGAAGGCCGGCACCAGAAGTTCGTCCCGAAGCTGGAACAGATCTGCTATAGCGCGAGCATGGGGCGTGCCAAGGGTCAGATCGCGCTGTTCGTCACGGAGCGCGCGGTCTTCCGGGTCGGCGCCGAGGGAGTCGAGCTGCTCGAAGTCGCGCCGGGCGTGGATCCCGAGCGCGACGTCATCGCGCACATGGGCTTCCGCCCGGCTGTCGCGCGGAATCTCACCGTCATGGATGCGCGGATCTTCGACCCTGGAAAGATGGATCTCGCCGCATACGTTCACGGCAAGCCGCGTCGTTACCGCTCGCCCGGTGTGGCACGCTGGTACGAGGCGCGCAAAGCGGTGGGTCGATGAGCCACACGGCGAAGATCACCGGACACACGCGCTTGTACGCGATCATCGGCGATCCGATCGCGCAGGTACGCTCGCCGGAAACGATGACCCAAGGGTTCGCAACCGAGGGCCTCGACGCCGTGTGCATTCCCGCGCACGTTCCCGTGGAGCGCTTCGACACGATCATCCCGGCGCTGCTTGCGCTTGGCAATCTCGACGGGGTGCTGGTCACCGTGCCGTTCAAGGCGCGCATGGCGGCGTTCGCGGATCGGCTTGGCAGAGCGGCGACGACAATCGGCGCGGTGAATGCACTGCGCCGCGAGTCCGACGGCTCGTGGACCGGCGACATGTTCGACGGCATCGGCTTCGTGCGCGGCGCGGAGCGCAAGGGAGCGCGCCTTCGCGGCCGGCGCGTCGCACTCTTCGGCGCAGGCGGCGCAGGGAGCGCGATCGCCTGCGCGCTGGCCGAGGCGGGCGTGCAGTCGATCGACGTCATCGATACCGACGCTGCCAAGGCGACGACGCTGGTCGAGAAGCTTGGGCCGTCGTTTCCCGACTGCGCGTTGGCGGCCGTCAAGGGCCTGCGCGAGGACGTCGACATGGTGGTCAACGCTTCGCCTGTCGGCATGCGGCCCGATGACGGTCTCCCAGGGGACATCGGGCCGCTCGCTCCCGGAACGCTCGTCGGGGATGTCGTGATCACTGCGGCGCCGACGGCGCTCATCCGCCATGCGTTGCGGTGCGGGTGCCCTTGGGTCGACGGACGCGACATGCACGGCGGCCAAGTCGATGCGCTCATCGCTTTCTTCGCGCCCGCGTCGCGAGCCGAAACCCGCGAGGGTGTCGCTTCAAATTGACGACTCGGCCTCTCCACGGACCCCTTTTTCGCCATGGCTCACGTACCGGCTGAACGCTGCCTCGCGATCATCGAGCTGCTGGCCGAGGACGCTCGCGCGCTGCGGTTGGGCGAGATCGCCGAGCGGCTTTCGCTCCCCAAGAGCGGCGCCCATCGGCTGCTCGCGACCCTGACCGACCTCGGCTGGGCGGAAAAGGATCCCGAGACGAGCTTCTATCGACTGACCATGCGGCTCGCGACCCTCGGGCAGCAGTTCTACGTGGCCACCGGGATTCCTGACATCTGCCAGCCGCTTCTCGATCGACTCGCTCAGCAGTGTCGGGAGTTCGTGCGGCTGGCGGTCGTCGACGGCCATTCGCTGGTGTGGGTCGCCCACGCCCAAGGCGCCTCTTCGGGTCTCATCTATCAACCCTCGCTCACGTCGAACACGGTTCCGCTGTTTGCCACCGCCAGCGGCAAGGCGTGGCTCGCCACGCTCCCCAGCGATCAAGCGATGCAGATCCTCATGAGGAACGGCGGCTTGAAGGACGCCGATCGGTATGGCCCGAATGTCGTGCGCTCCATCGAAGCGCTGTTGCGCGAGCTCAAGGCCACCGCACGGCGGAGCTACGGCTTGGCTTTGAGCGAAGCGGAATTCGGCGTGACCGCCGTCGCTGCGGCGATTCGTGCCGGCGAGGACGGCCGGACGCTCGGCACCGTGAGCATCGCCGGTCCCAGCGCGCGCGTCACCGAGAAGCGCGCGCACGAGCTGGCGCCGCTCGTCCTGCGCACCGCCGGTGAGCTGGCGAGCCTGTGGCCCTTGCGCGCGGGTGCGGGCGGGAGCAACCGCCAGCGTGACGGGCAGGGGCGCGCGGCTCGTCGAACCGCCGTCGCTTGAGGCGCGCCGGCCTGGCACCTGTCGCCTCGAGCCTCAGCGATGACCGGACTGCGTTTGGGTTGCATCGCCGACGACTTCACGGGCGCCACCGATCTCGCGAACAACCTCGCTCGGAGCGGGATGCGGGTGGTCCAGGCGATCGGCGTGCCCAGGCGCCGATTGGACGTGGATGTCGACGCCGTCGTCGTCGCGTTGAAGACTCGTACCGTCCCGAGCGCGGAGGCCGTTGCCCAATCGCTCGATGCCTTGCGCTGGCTGCGCGAGCACGCCGCCGAGCAGATCTACTTCAAATACTGCTCGACGTTCGACAGTACCCCGAAAGGCAACATCGGTCCGGTCACCGAGGCGCTGATGGACGCGTTGGCGGACCTTCCGGGAGGCGATTTCACGATTGCCACGCCGGCCTTTCCGGACAACAACAGGACGGTCTTCAAGGGACACCTGTTCGTGGGTGACGTGCTGCTGAACGAGAGCGGCATGCAGCACCATCCGCTGACCCCGATGACCGACGCCAACCTCGTCCGCGTCCTGCAGGCTCAATGTCACCGCACCGTCGGGCTCGTCGATTACCAGGTTGTCGCACGAGGACCCGATGCCATTCGCGCGCGCTTCGACGCATTGCGAAGGCAGGGTGTCGGAATCGCGATTGTCGATGCGATCTCCAACGACGACCTGATCCGGCTCGCGCCGGCGCTCAAGGCAATGCCGCTCGTCACGGCGGGCTCCGGCGTGGGAATCGCGCTCGCGCCGAACTTCGGCATCGCGCTGTCGAACGTGTCGACCGCGTTGCCGAGAGCCGTCGGAGCGAAAGCGGCGATCGCAGGCAGTTGCTCGCAGGCCACCAGCCGCCAGGTCCGCACGTTCATCGCTGCGGGCGGTGCGGCCTTCGCGGTCGATCCGCTCCAGCTTGCGGCCGGCGTCGACGTTGCGGAGCACGCGCTCGCCTGGTGCGCACCGCGGCTCGAGCGCGGTCCGGTGCTCGTTTACTCCACCGCCGAGCCGGCGCTCGTCAAGTCGGTGCAGGAACGCCTCGGCGCCGCGCGGGCGGGGGCGATGATCGAAGCGACCCTCGCCGCCATCGCGCGCGGCCTCGTGAGCCTCGGCGCGCGGCAACTGGTCGTCGCCGGGGGCGAAACGGCAGGCGCCTGCGTCCAGGCGCTCAACATCACCCAGATGGAGATCGGCCCGCAGATCGATCCGGGCGTGCCGTGGTGTTATGCGCACACCGATGGCGAGAGCGCCGTCGCGCTGCACCTCGCCCTGAAGTCCGGCAACTTCGGCGCCGACGATTTCTTCTCCAAAGCCTTCGCGCTGCTCCAATGAACGAGGCCCAGGCTCGCGAGGAAATCTGTCGCGTGGGACGAAGCCTGTTCGAGCGCGGGTACGTCCACGCCACCGCGGGCAACATCAGCGTGCGCCTGGACGACAACGCAGGCGGCGGCTATCTCATCACGCCGACCGACGCGTGTCTCGGCTTTCTCGATCCGGCGCGGCTGGCTCGGCTCGACGTCGATGGCCGACAGGTGGCGGGCGAGCGCGCCAGCAAGACCCTGCCGCTTCATCTCCGGATCTACGCTGCAGCACGCCGATTCGACGGCAGCACGAGCTCAATCATTCACAGCCACAGCACCCACTGTGTGGCGCTGACTCTGGATTCTCGGAGGCAGGAGCTGCTGCCCGCCTTGACTCCCTATTTCGTAATGAAGGTCGGCCATGTACCGGTGATTGCGTACCGGCGACCGGGCTCGCCCAACACGGCCGAAGAGGCGGCGCGGACCATCGTGCGCTACGGCGAAGCGGGAACGCCAATACGCGCGGTGATGCTGGAGCGCTTGGGGCCCAATGTCTGGCACGACTCGCCTGCCGCAGCGATGGCCGTCCTCGAAGAGATCGAGGAAACGGCGCGGCTCATGTGTTTGGCGCGCGCAGAGCCGCAACCGTTGAGCGAGCCCCAAATCGAAGAGTTGCGCGCCCGATTCGGCGCGCGCTGGTAATGCCTATGCCGAAGCTCGCCGCCGATCTGTCATCCGCAGGTCTCGATCAAGCAGGGCGCTGCGCCGACGAGATCATGCAGATGTCGAAAGTCGATTGACGCGGAGTCTCGCGGTCGGCCAGGGGCCGGCAGCGATCCGACCGATTTGACATTGGACTTTAGATTAGTCGGTCGTTTATAAAGCAGGTTATATGTTTGGTCGCTGGGTCGGACCGTTGTGGAAAAAGAAGTTTGGTGCACCGTACGTGCACCTGGTGTTCGGCGCGAGCCAGACCGGCAAGTCCACGCTGTTGCGCAAGTTGCTGCCGGAGGCGGCGGTCTGGCTGGATTTCTCCCGGCCCGCCGAGCGCGCCGAATACCTGCGCAACCCCGATCTACTCGTCCAGCGGTGCCGGGCGTTGCCGAAATCGCGCCGGCCCGCGACGGTCGTGGTGGACGAGGCGCAGAACGTGCCGGCGATCTTCGACGCGGTGCAGCACCTCTACGATTCCGATAAGCGCCGGTGGCGGTTCGTGTTGTGCGGCAGTTCGGCGCGCAAATTACCTGTGACGGGGGCGAACCTGCTGCCGGGACGCAGTCTTCTGCACCATCTGTTTCCGCTGATGCTGCCGGAGCGTCCGGCGGCAGGGGCCGGACGGACGCGGGTCGAAACGCCGTTGCCGATGCCTGCGCGCGGCGCGGCGAACGAGCCGAGGTTTCCCGCCGCGGACCTGTTCGAGCGGCTCACGTTCGGCGAATTGCCCGGCTTGGCGATCGCCGCTCGCGCGCAGCGCGCGGACCTGCTGCGCGCTTACACCGTCGTCTATCTAGAGGAAGAACTGCGGCGCGAGGCGCTGGTGAAAAACTGGCCGGCTTTTGCCCGGTTCCTGCAGCTGGCCGCCGCCGAGTCCGGACAGATGATCAATTACGCCGGGATTTCCCGCGAGGCTGGAGTGAGCCTGCCGACGGTGAAGACCTATTATCAGTTGCTCGAAAACATGTTCATCGGGTTTCGGGTGACGGCGTTTTCGGGCAGTCCGCGCAAGAGCTTGCTCTCCACCGAGCGGTTTTGCTTTTTCGATGTTGGCGTACGCAATGCGGCGGCGGAACTGCCGTTGGAGACCGCGGCGGTGCGGGCTAACCCCGGCCCGCTGTTCGAGCAATGGGTAGGCATCGAGTTGTGGAAACGCCTGCAATACCTGGGCGGCGGCAAGCTCCATTACTTGCGTACCAAGGCGGGCGCGGAAGTGGATTTCATCATTGCCCGCGGCGGCCGGCTCATCCCCATCGAAGTCAAGTGGACCGAGCACCCCACCGTCCGGGACGCGCGGCATCTGCTGACGTTTCTGGACGAGCACCGGCAACGCGTACGGAAAGGGTGGCTCATCTGCCGCTGCACCGCCCCGCTGGCGCTCTCCGACCGGGTGACTGCCCTGCCGTGGTCCTGTCTTTGAACTGCGCAACGCACGGCGTCGGTTCTATCTGTGGTGCAGGCCAAAGCGCCCATGAGGTAGTTTGGTCGTTCACCATCCGGGGCAGCATATTTCCTGCATCGTCGGCCCGACCTGCGGCAGCGCCCGGGTGCTGGAGCCAACGGCGACGGATCACCGGCTGGGCAACCTCGAGGAAACGCCGCGCGAGGTTCACACGCCGACCATCCTTTCGCGGGAATGACGCCGGCGAGAGATGACGCGTCACGCGGTTTCGTAATCGTCGATAAGTTAATCGGTACTGGCGTCGGTATTGGCCTTCGTGCTCGTTTCGAACCTCTTGCCGATCGTCAGTGTGTCGATCAGGTCGTCCTTGTTTCGCACTTCACAGTTGAAGCTCGCTGCATCGTCCGTGCTGCCATTGCCGCTGTAGACCGGCACATTGGGATACATGCAGATCTTGCGGGTTCGGGCAACGGGGGTCGTCTGCGACGCCACGACATAGTCCGGCGCGACCCCGCTCTCGACCCAGTTGACGAGCGCCGAGAACAACGCTTCCGCGTCGATCAGCGGAGCGCCCACTCCGGCGCTCGGAGGAGCGCCTACTCCGCCGCAGTGGCCGTTGCCCGGATACGGGAAAAAGCGATAGAACTTTGGCTCTTCAGGAAGTCGTGTGGGTCGTTTGAGGGGGTGAATCGGCTCGAAAGTGGCGTGGCTGTTGGCTTTCGGGCATGTTCAGGGGCTGCGGAAACTGCGAACATGTTTGCATGGCTACCTCGACGAAGCGAAGGCG
>DASVPH010000070.1:0-78947 GCA_036382945.1 Casimicrobiaceae bacterium | reverse complement strand
CTGGCCTTGGGCCGGCAGGCCCTGGTCCTGGTGCCCGAAATCGCGCTGACACCCCAGACCGTGCGGCGCTTCCTGGCACGCTTCCCCGGTCAGGTCGGCTTAATCCATTCGCGCCTCTCGCCCGGTGAGCGCTACGATACTTGGCGGCGGGCGCGCGCCGGGCTGCTGCCGGTCATCGTCGGCCCGCGCAGCGCCTTGTTTGCTCCCCTACCTGACCCTGGCCTGATCGTGCTGGACGAATGCCATGACGAGTCGTACTACCAGACCGAGCATCAGCCTTACTACTCGGCAGTCGACGCGGCGCTGGCTTACGGCCTCGAAGTACTGGTAGGTCACGCCTTCGAAGCGGGGCTGGATATAGCCGCCCTGGCGCAGGTAGTTCTGAAGGGCAGCTTTCCGCGCCGCGCCTTCGCCTTCATACGGCAGGAACACATTGGAATAGGTCAGGCCGCCTTTATCGCCGAAGGGGAAGCGGAACAGCCGCGCCGGGCGCCGCACCCCCGCCTGTGAATAGAGGTGCTCGATGATCTGGTCGGTGCGCTCGATCTGCTGGTAGCATTCCGGCAGAGGCAGGTCAGAGAAATGGGGGTGGTCGTAGGAATGGTTGCCGATCACAAAACCTTTCTGGATGGCATCCACCACCAGCTCGGGGCGTTCCTCCATCGATTTACCCAGGCAGAAGAAGATGGCGGGTATCCCTTTCGAATGCAGGTAATCCGTCTTCATCCGCAGGGAAGGGGAAGGCGCATCGTCAATGGTGAGATAAGCGATCTTCTGGGTCATTGCATCCTTTAATGGTTCTTTCCTTTTCCAGGCATGCCAGCCGGGTTCACCGCTAACTGGCAGGACATTTAGTTATGGATCATCGCCAGGCGGGCGATGCGCAGGTTGTCCATGCTCTCGACCGTCAGGCGGATGCCGTGCTCGGGGTCTTCGATCACTTCCCCCACCTTGGGTATCCGGCCCAGCTTGCCCAGCACATAACCGGCAATCGTGTCGTAATTGGGGTCGGACAGATGCAGGCCGAAGTGCTGGTTGATCTCTTCGATCAGCATCAGCCCGTCGATCAGCACGGTGCCGTCGGGTAGGGTCTGGACCTGGGGTGGGTTGAGGTCAAACGGCCCGCGAACACGGTCACCGCCCACGCCCACCAGCGCACGCTCTCCGGATCCACCGCGTTGTCGTCCATGATCCACACGAGGCCGGCGATCAGCGCCGCGGCCGAGGGGCTGGGCAGACCCTGAAAGAAGCGCTTGTCGGCTACTTCGAGCATCGTGTTGAAGCGCGCCAGCCGCAACGCGGCGCAGACGCAATAGAGGAAGGCGGCGATCCAGCCGAGGTTGGCCATGCTGAGCAACGCCCACTCGTAGATGACCAGCGCCGGGGCCGCCCCGAAGCAGACCATGTCGGAGAGGCTGTCGTACTCGGCACCGAACGCGCTCTGTGTCTTGGTGAGCCGCGCGACGCGACCGTCCAGCCCGTCGAGCACCATCGCGACGAAGATGGCGATCGCGGCGTGATCGAAGCGGCCGTTCATCGCCTGCACGATCGCGTAGAAACCCGCGAACAGCGCCGCGGTCGTGAACAGGTTGGGCAGCAGGTAGATGCCGCGGCGGCGGATGCGGTTCTTCGCGAGCGCCCGCTCCTGCTGGAAGTCCATGAAACAAGCCTAACAGCTAGCCACGGGCCCCGCAAATGCGCTGCACGACGCGGGTGTCAGCCGAGCTCCGCAACGATCGTCGTCGTCGCATAGGCCGCGTCGCCGACCGCCACCTTCGGCCGGGCGCTCGGCGGCAGATACAGGTCCACGCGCGAGCCGAAGCGGATGAACCCGTAGCGCTGCCCCCGCGCGAGCCGATCGCCCGGCTCCACGTAACACAGAACGCGGCGGGCGATCAGCCCGGCGATCTGCACGCAGGTCACGTCGACTCCGTCGGGCGTGGCCAGGTGCAGGGCGCTGCGCTCGTTCTCGAGCGAGGCCTTGTCGAGCGCCGCGTTAAGGAAGCGCCCCGGGTGGTACCACTTGTTCTTCACCACGCCGTCGACGGGACTGCGGTTGGAATGCACGTCGAACACGTTCATGAACACGCTGATCTTGAGCGCATCACGGTCGAGGTATGGGTCGCGCGCGCGTGCGACCAGGACCACCCTCCCGTCGGCCGGCGAGAGCACGGCGTTTGGCGCGTCCGGAGGCGTGCGAGGCGGGTCACGAAAGAACTGGACGACGAACACCGCCGCGAGCCACGCCAGCGCCGCGAGCCACCATGGGCCCGACCACGACAGCGCGACCGCGACCAAGAGCGCCAGCGCGACGAACCGCCAACCCTCGCGGGCAATGATCGGGTGCGGATAGGCCGGTGTCGACATTTCGGGGCGGGACGCGGTGCGCGAGTATAGCGCGGGCTCGCGTCGCGTCGAGCGCCCGCTACTTCGTCTGCTCGTCGATGCGCTTGTCGAGCTCCTGTGCGTCGCGCTGGACCTGTTGCTCGAGACCTCGGACCCGGTCGATCGGCGCGGCCGGGGCCGGTGTCGCCATGGTTGGATCGGCGTCGGCCGGGATCGTGGCGGCACCGGGTCCGCGCGGCGCGGAGCGCGCCGACGTCTCGGCCCCGGGCAGCAGGCCGTAGCTCCTGAGCGCCCTCTGCGCGAGGACGGCGACGATCACCAGCGCGATCAGAATTGCGATCAGCCCCACCCAACCGTGCTGGCGACTGAGAGCGCGCCTCGGCATCAATTGCGGCTCTGATCGACTAGCTTGTTCTTGCGGATCCACGGCATCATCTCGCGCAAGCGCGTTCCCACCTGCTCGATGGGATGCTCCGCGGTCATGCGCCGGCGCGACAGCAGCGTGGGCGCCCCGGCGCGGTTCTCCAGGATGAAGCTCTTGGCATATTCGCCGCTCTGGATACGCGCGAGCGCGGCGCGCATCGCATCCTTGGTCGCGGCCGTGATGATCAGCGGTCCGGTGACGTACTCGCCGTATTCTGCATTGTTGGAGATCCCGTAGTTCATGTTGCCGATGCCGCCCTCGTACATCAGGTCGACGATGAGCTTCAACTCGTGCAGGCATTCGAAGTACGCCATCTCGGGCGCGTAGCCGGCCTCCACCAGCACCTCGAACGCGGTCTTGACAAGCTCGACGCAGCCCCCGCACAACACGGTCTGCTCGCCGAAGAGATCGGTCTCGGTCTCTTCCTTGAACGTGGTCTCGATCACGCCGGCGCGCGCGCCGCCGATCGCCGCCGCATAGGAGAGCGCGAGGTCGCGCGCCTTGCGGGTTACGTCCTGGTGCACGGCGATCAGCATCGGCGTCCCGCCGCCCTGCACGTAGGTCGAGCGCACGGTGTGGCCGGGTGCCTTCGGGGCGATCATCACCACGTCGAGGTCGGCGCGCGGCGCGACCTGTCCGTAGTGGATGTTGAAGCCGTGCGCGAAGGCGAGCGTGGCGCCCTTCTTGATGTTCGGCTCGACCTCGTCGCGGTAGACGGCAGCGATGTGCTCGTCGGGCATGAGCATCATTACCAGGTCGGCGCCTTTCACGGCATCGGCCACGGCCGCGACCTTGAGCCCCGCCTTCTTCGCCTTGTCCCACGACGCCCCGCGCGGGCGCAGTCCGACGGTCACCTTGACGCCCGAATCGTTGAGATTCAGTGCGTGCGCGTGTCCCTGCGATCCGTAGCCGACGATGGTGACCTTCTTGCCCTTGACCAGCGACAGGTCGGCGTCCTTTTCGTAGTAAATTTTCATCATCTCTCAGTAGTGTCCGGTTAACTTTCAAACAGATTCAGTTGGTTGGGTGAATTCGACGAAACGGCGTCTGCTGGTGTGAGCGTAAGCAGCTGATCTAACGAGGTTGTCTCGAACATGGTCAGGCTCAGGATCTGTAGGGTTTCATACAGCGATGCATCCAAGCCGAGGCGTTTCCTCACGATGGCCACGAGCACGTAGACGCTCACGGCGATCCACACCTGGGTCTTGACCGCGTTCTCTGAGGTGCCGAAGAAGGCCTTGATTCGCAGATGCTGCTTGATCCATTTGGAGAACAGCTCCACCTGCCAGCGGCAGCGATAGAGCTCGCCGATCGTGAGCGCTGGAAGCGTGAAGTTGTTGGTCAGAAAGATCAGAGTCTTGCCCTCGTCGGTCTTGAGCTTGATGCGTCGCAATGGGTCGGGGTAGCCCGCCTTGGAATAGAACACGGTAAGGGCGATGGTTTGATCGCAGATGAGGCCGCTGGATCGGTCGACCGCGCGCGAATAGCGCCGCTTGGCCTTCAGATTGGACTTGGCACGGGTGACGAAGAACGCCCCTGCGGAATGCAGCCGGTGCAAGCGCTCGAAGTCGAGATAGCCACGGTCCATGACGTAGAAGGCGCCCGCCTCGGGGAGCAATTCGTCGAGCACGTTGACATCGTGCAGCTTCCCGTCCGAGATATGGATGAAGCTCGGGATGTTGCCGCGCAGGTCGATCAGCGTGTGCAGCTTGATTGCCGCCTTGGTCGAGCGGAAGGGTGCCCAAAAGAACAGCGTCAAGCACAGATCGATCGTGGTGGAATCCAGCGCGTAGACGGTGTCCTTCAGATCCACGCCAAAGGGTTCGTCGATATAGAGCCGACGCGCGATGCGGATCAGGTGCTGCGCGAACTCTGCATAGATGCGCCAGTCGCGCGTTTCGTTGGCGTCGGCCAGCGTGCTCTTCGCCACCGCTCCGCGAATACCCAAGTGGTAGAGCTTGGCGGACTGCGCACGAAGACAGGTTTCGATATCGCGCAGACTCTCGCGGTAGGTCAACTGCGCGAAGGCCATGCAACGGAATTGATTCGCGCAACTGAAATCGCGCACGCGATGATCGCCGCGATAGCGCTCGACGATGCGCCGAAACGTCTGCCACGGCAGATGCTCCAGCAACTGCGCGAACACCAACTGGCCGGCGTACATGAGCGATTCTCCGGGCGCAAAATCCGGCAGTTTCGCCCAGGTTGTCGTTCAAGTCGGTGACATGCAGAAAATGCAACATTGCTCAATCAGATCAAATGCCTGCGCCTCGATGCGCTGCGCTTAACCGGACACTACTGATCATCTCTATTTCCCCTTTGATCCGGCCTCCAGCGTCCGGCGAAAGACTTCGTGCGAGTTGCGTCCGCTCAACGCTGAAGGTTCGACGCTAGACCCTCAATATCCTCTCACCCCGCCCGATGCCCGACGCCCCGGTGCGCACCGCCTCCAGGATTGCACCGGGCTCGATCGCTTGCAGGAACGCGTCGAGCTTCTCGCCGGGACCCGTGAGCTCGATGGTGTAGCTCTTGTCGGTCACGTCGAGGATGCGGCCGCGGAAGATGTCGGCGAGCCGCTTCATCTCGTCGCGATCCTTCCCCGCCGCGCGCACCTTCACCAGCATCAGCTCGCGCTCGATGTGGTTGCCGTCGGTGAGATCGACCACCTTCACCACTTCGACCAGCTTGTTCAACTGCTTGGTGATCTGCTCGATAACGTCGTCGGAGCCGACCGTGACGATGGTCATCCGCGACATGGTCGCGTCCTCGGTCGGCGCCACCGTGAGCGACTCGATATTGTACCCGCGCGCGGAGAACAGCCCCGAGATGCGCGACAGCGCCCCGGCTTCGTTTTCGACCAGAATCGACAGGATGTGTCTCATATGGAGCTTCCAAGCATTGGAAACTTGGGTCCCGGCCTGCGCCTGGGCGACCGCCCGATCAGAGCTCTTCGGCGAGGATCATTTCGGTGAGCCCTTTCCCGCCCGGCACCATCGGGAAGACGTTTTCCGCCTGGTCGGTGATGAAATCGAGGAACACCAGCCGATCCTTCTGCTTGAACGCTTCGCGCAGCGCCCCTTCGACGTCGCCGGGCTTCTCGATCTTCATGCCCACGTGCCCGTACGCCTCGGCGAGCTTGGTGAAATCGGGCAGCGCGTCCATGTACGACTCGGCGTAGCGGTTGCCGTAGAAGAACTCCTGCCATTGCCGGACCATGCCCATGTACTTGTTGTTGAGGTTCACGATCTTGACCGGCAGGTGATACTGCTTGCAGGTGGAGAGCTCCTGGATGCACATCTGGATCGACGCTTCGCCCGTGACGCATGCCACCGTTGCGCGGGGGTTGGCGAGAATCGCGCCCATCGCGGCGGGCAGCCCGAACCCCATGGTGCCCAGCCCGCCCGAGTTGATCCAGCGCCGCGGCTTGTCGAACTTGTAGTACTGCGCGACCCACATCTGGTGCTGGCCGACATCCGAGGTGACGATCGCGTCGCCGCCGGTGATCTCGTAGAGCTTTTCCACCACGTACTGCGGCTTGATCAGGGCGCTCTTGCGGTCGTACTTCAGGCAATCCTTGCGCTGCCATTCCTTGATCTCGGCCCACCAGCCTTTGAGCGCCTGCGGATCGGGTCGCTGCGGCGAGGACTCGAGGAGCTTCAACATCTCGTCGAGGACGTCGGCCACGTAGCCGACGATCGGCACGTCGACCTTGACCCGCTTGGAGATCGACGAGGGATCGATGTCGATGTGGATGATCTTGCGGTCCGCGCGGAAGAAATGCGCCGGGTTGCCGATGACGCGGTCGTCGAAGCGCGAGCCGATGGCGATGAGCACGTCGCAGTTCTGCATCGCCATATTCGATTCGTAGGTGCCGTGCATGCCCGGCAGCCCGGTGAACTGCGGGTCGGTGCCGGGGAAGCCTCCCAAGCCCATGAGCGTGGTCGTGCACGGGAAGCCGAGCAACCGCACCAGCCGGGTGAGTTGCGCCGAGGCGTTGTTGAGGATCACGCCGCCCCCGGCGTAGACCATCGGTCGCTTGGCGTCGAGCAGGAGCTGCACCGCCTTCTTGATCTGCCCGGCGTGCCCCTTGGTCACTGGGTTGTACGAGCGCAGCGAGATCGTCTTCGGGTAATGATATTCGGCCTTGGCCTGGGTCACGTCCTTGGGGATGTCGACCAGCACCGGTCCGGGGCGCCCGGTCTGCGCGAGATAGAACGCCTTCTTGATCGTCACCGCGAGCTGAGCGACATCCTTCACCAGGAAGTTGTGCTTGACGCACGGCCGCGTGATGCCGACCGTGTCGCACTCCTGGAAAGCGTCCTGGCCGATGGCGTGCGTGGGCACCTGGCCGGTGACCACGACCATCGGGATCGAGTCCATGTACGCGGTGGCGATGCCCGTCACGGCGTTGGTCACGCCCGGGCCCGAGGTCACCAGGCACACGCCGACCTTGTGCGACGAGCGCGAGTAGCCGTCGGCCGCATGCGCAGCGCCCTGCTCGTGGCGAACCAGCACGTGCTTGACCTGCTCCTGCTTGAACAGCTCGTCGTAGATGTTGAGAACGGCGCCGCCCGGATAGCCGAAGACGTACTCGACGCCCTCCTCCTGGAGGCAACGGATGACGATTTCCGCACCGGTGAGCTGCATGAGTCTCCACCCCAAGCGATGATGACCGCGTCTGCCCGGCGTCGCTCGTCGCGACCCGGTGTCTGCAAAACGCGCTGCGCCTTGGTCAGGCGCTCCGAGCTGAAAGGCTTTCGGGTCAAAGCCGGTCTGGCCACATCCCGTCGGGTGCTCCTACGCGCTTGTGGCGCGTCCGGAGGGGACGCCAACGACCGTATTTGCAGTACAAAACGTCGACAAACGCCGATCGACCCGCTAACAGTAGCGGCCCGGTCGCGTTTGGTCAAGCCGCTCACGCGGCGCGCGAGCGAGGCGCCGGCCGGGAAATGGGTCAAAGGTTCGGGGTCTCTTATAATCGCCCGGTTGCAGCGGGACCCAAGGATCGCTCTGGCTTCATACTCGGAACTGTCGGCGTTTCTGGCGGAGGTCGAGCGCCGTGCTTTTAAGCAGGCGCTGTTCGCCGTCCGCGACGAGGAAGCAGCGCTCGACATCGTCCAGGATGCGATGCTCAAGCTCACCGAGAAATATGCCGCCAAATCGACCGCGGAGCTGCCGATGCTCTTCCAGCGCATCCTGCAGAACACGATCCACGATCATTTCCGGCGCCAGAAGGTGCGCTCTACGTGGACCACGCTACTCTCGGCGCTCGGGCAGAAGGATGAGAAAGACGAGGATTTCGACCCGCTCGAAACTTTGCCCCTGAAGCAGGAATCGAATGCGTCGATCGATCCCGCGGGGGCGCACCAGCAAGCTGAGATCGTCGCCCTGATCGAGCAGGCGTTGGCGCGGCTGCCTGCGCGTCAACGCCAGGCTTTTCTCCTGCGTTACTGGGAAGAACTCGATGTGGCGGAGACCGCTGCGGCTATGGGCTGCTCGGAAGGCAGTGTAAAGACTCACTGTTCACGAGCGGTACGCGCCTTGGCCGAGACGCTCAAGACCAAAGGGGTCAGCTTATGAGCGAACACGAAATCGCCAAGAAAATAACGGGTTATCTAGACCGCGGCACGGCAGAGCTGAAGGCCGGAACGGCCTACAAGCTGCAGCTTGCGCGCCAGGAAGCCTTGGCGCGGCTGTCCGAGCCGCAGCGGGCTTCGGAGCTCGTCCTGGCAGGGGCAGGCGGCGCTACGCTGGGCGGCGGCGGGCGGCGTTTCTTCGCGGATGTCCGGATCTGGATCGGCGTGCTGCTGCTCGTCGGCGGCGTGCTCAGCGTGCAGTACTGGCGCTCGGTCCAGCAGGCGCGCGACATCGAGGAAACCGACGCGGCGATCCTGTCCTCCGAGCTGCCCATCGAGGCCTATCTGGACCGGGGATTCCAGGCTTGGCTCAAGTCCTCCGAGCCCTGATTGCGGCCACGATATTGGCGGTAGCCGGTAGCTTGCCGAGCACCGCCGTCGCGGCCGGCTCGCATGCGCCCGCATGGGTCGACCTTTCGCCCGCCGACCGTCAGGTATTGGCGCCACTCGCCTCCGAGTGGGACTCGTTCGACGCGCAGCGCAAGCAGGAATGGCTCGGCATTGCCAAACGGTACCCGAAGCTCTCCGCTGCCCAGCAACAGCGGGCGCAAGAGCAGATGAAAGCCTGGATCCGCCTCACCCCGGAGCAGCGGGCGCAGGCGCGCCGGCAGTACAAGACGATCCGGCAGCTTCCCCCCGATCAGCGCCGCCAGGTTCAACAAAAGTGGCAGGAATATCAGCAACTGCCCCCCGAGAAGCGCCGCGAGCTAGCGGGCCACGGCGCAGCGCCCGTGCCTGGGGGTAAGTCCGGCGCCGCCATTCCAGCACCCGCCGCGCCTGGAGGCAAATCCGGGCCCGCCGCGCCCGTGCCCATGCCGCCGCCGGGCCCGCCGGCGAGCAAGCCCTGAACGGAGGGGCCGAAGCCACGGTGAATTGCACCGCCGAGCGACCGGCAGGCTTGGTGCGCCGGCTGGGAGCGAGCGCGTACGAGGCCTTGCTGCTTGGCGCGATCCTGATCCTGGTCGGTTTCGTGCTGCTACCGCTGGTGACCCCGCCCGCCGGGCCCGGTTCGGCACCGAGCTCGCTCGGCACGCCGAGGCCAATCTATCTGTTGTCGCCGGGCGCGCGGCACTTGTCGGCGGGCGTGAGCTTCGCGGTCTGCGGGCTGTATTGCTGCACCTTGTGGAGCCGCGGGCGGCGAACGCTGGCGATGAAGGCTTGGCGGCTGGCGCTTTGCACCGGAGCCAGAACGCCGGTCGGCTTACCGACTGCGATCGTGCGCTACCTTGCCTGGTGGGTGGGTCCCACCCTGGCGATCGCGAGCTATCTCGCTGTGCAGCCGCTCGGGTACGGCCGTTGGGCGCTGTGGGGGCTCGCCTTTAACTATGCCTGGGCGCTCCTCGACCGCGACGGCCAGTTCTTCCAGGATCGCATCGCCGGAACGCGGCTTGTCCTCGGGCCGGGGGCGACGCGCTTGCGGAGGGGCTAGAGCTAGCCGCCGCGCGGACCGGTCCGACTCACGTCACGCCCCTCGCTCGTGGCAAGCGCCTGCGCCTCGATCCTGCCGGTGCGCGTCGACAGCGCATACGCGGCGACGTCGGTCGCGACGAACAGATCGCGCCCGTCCGCAGACAGCGACAATTCTCGGATTTGTGCGGTCTCGGGAACGCTTATCTCCCGCAGCAGCACCATGGCGCCGTTGCGCGCATACAGGACGCGAATCCGGCCCGGTACCGGGCCCGCGATTGCGATTACTCCTGCCTCGGGCGCGCTGGCGGCGAGCGGCGGGCTCCCGGCGGCCGATTCGCGCGCACCCATCTCGCCCCCGAGCGCGCCAAGCAGAATGATCGCGCCCGCCACGAGCGCCCATGCGGCCATCGTCGCCAGCCCATTGCCCATCGCCACCCCTCCGCCAATCAATCCGATGCATCAATTTTCCCGTACACTACCAGACAGTTGGACTAGACAGTAGGCACAGTGGAGCGCTATGCTTACCTACTGTTACGGTACCCATACCAGCCCAGCCGTGCTCGATCTCGTCCTGAACCCTGCCGCTGGCCGGCCGCTGGTCGAGCAACTCGTGAGCGGGGTGCGGCAGCATCTCGAAGCGCGGCTGCTCCGCCCCGGGGCGCGGCTGCCGTCGATCCGGGCGCTGGCCGCGCGGCTAGCGGTCAGCCGCTTCACCGTGATCGAGGCCTACGACCGCCTCGTCGCTTCGGGGCATGTCGAGTCGCGCCGCGGGTCCGGGTTCTACGTCGCCGCGCGGGCCACGCCCGAGACGGCATGTGAGCGCACCGGCGCTCTCGAGCGCACGGTCGACGTGGCCAACCTCATCGCGGAGTTGTACACCGACCAAGCACGCGCCGCGTTCAACGCCAACCGCTTGCTCGCCGGCGGCTGCCTGCCGACCGGATGGCAAGAAGAGTCCGGGATCCGGCGCCACGCCCGCTTGGTTGCGAGCGATGGCGCCCAACTGACCGACTTCGGCACCAAGCTCGGCTTCCCGCCGCTGCGGGAAGTTCTCGCCCGGCGCTTGACCGAGCTGGGAATCGGCACCGCACCGTCGCAGATCCTGCTCACCGCCGGCGCGACGCACGCGTTCGATCTGCTGATCCGCTACCTGGTGGCGCCGGGGGACGCGGTGCTGGTCGACGATCCGGGCTACTACAACCTGTTCGGACATCTGCAGCTCGCCGGCACGCGTCTGCTGCCCGTCCCGCGCGGTCGCGACGGCCCCGATCTCGAGGTGCTGGCTGCGCTCGCGGGGAAGCACGCTCCCAAAGCGTATTTCACGATGTCGGTGCTCAATAACCCGACTTGCACGCACATCGAGCCGGCAATCTCGCACCGCTTGCTGCAGCTCGCGGCGCAGCACCGTTTCTACGTCGTCGAGGACGACATCTTTTCCGACTTCACCGAGAACGCGCCACCGCGCCTCGCGGCGCTCGACCGGCTGGAACGCACGCTCTACGTCGGCAGCTTCAGCAAGACGCTCTCCTCGAGTCTGCGCGTCGGGTTCGTCGCCGCGGCCCCCGAAACCATCGATGCGATCGCGCAGATCAAGCTCCTGACCACGCTCACGACCTCGGAATTCGGCGAGCGGTTGGCCTACGAGATGCTGCTGGGCGGCCATTACCGCAAGCACGTGGCGCACATCCGCGATCGGCTGGCCACCCGACGCGCGCGGATGGCGGGCGAGCTGGAGCGCATCGGCTGGGAGGTCTACGGCGCACCCGAGGCCGGTCTGTTCCTGTGGGCGCGCCATCCCGCGGTCGAGGATTCGCTATGGACCGCGCAGGGCGCGCGTCGCGAAGGCCTCTTGTTGGCGCCCGGGGCGTCGTTCCGACCGCTGCACGACATCTCGCCCTGGATGCGCTTCAACGTCGCCTGCTCGGTCGACGCTGCGGTGTATCGCCTCCTCGCCCGAGCGCCGGAGCTCGCGCGGCGCGCTGCGGCGGACGCCGCGCAAGGCGAGCGCAGCTCCGCTTCCGAGCGCCCAGCCGTCTAAGGAACCTAAGGAACCTGCTCGGGCGTTAGAACGGCGGCTTCGGTGTGGCGGCCTGAAACCGGGCGACCGAAGCCAGGATCTCCGCTTTCGCTTCTCCTGCGTCGACCCAGCTCGACACGCGCACCCACTTGCCCGGCTCGAGGTCCTTGTAATGCTCGAAGAAGTGCGCGATCTGCCGCGTGGTCAGCTCGGGCAGGTCGCGCGGCGACTGGATCGTCCGGTACAGCCCGGAGAGCTTGTCGATCGGAACCGCGAGGATCTTCGCGTCAACGCCGTGCTCATCCTCCATCTTGAGCATCGCGACCGGCCGGCAGCGCACCACGACGCCGGTGATCAGCGGCACCGGGGAGAGCACCAGCACGTCGCACGGGTCGCCGTCCTCGGACAGCGTATGCGGGATATAGCCGTAGTTGCACGGATAGCGCATCGCGGTGGACAGAAAGCGGTCGACGAACACCGCGCCGGTCTCCTTGTCGACCTCGTACTTGATGGGGTCGCCATGCATCGGGATCTCGACGATCACGTTGCAATCGTTCGGGACGTCCCGGCCGGCGGAGACGCGGTCGAGATTCATGGGTAGGCCATCGCGGGCACAAGGGTGCTTATGTTAACCCACGGTGGAGCCGTCTCCGCGCCGACGCCGGGAGCCATCAGCCCGCCGCCGCGAGATAGGCGCGGCCATAGCCGACATACACGTCCACACCTAGTGCGAAGATCTCGCGCTCCTTGGGCTTGATCTCGCGAAAGGCACGCGCCGGGCGGCCGGCCCAGATCCAGCCGGCCCGAACGACCGTCCCCGGCTCGACCCATGCGCCGGCCGCGATGCAGCCGCCGCGTTCGACGATGACCCGCTCGCCGACAACCGACATCATGCCAACGAGCGCCTCGTCGCCGATCTCGCCCGAGCTCATCCGCACATTGTGTCCGAAGGTGACGCGCTCGCCGATGATGAGCTCGCCGCGCGTGCGATCGGTGACAAGCAGGCAGTTGTCCTGGATATTGCTGCACGCGCCCACCACGATGCGCGCATCGCCGGCGTCGAGCACGCAACCGAAATACACGCCCGCATCGTCGGCGAGCGTCGCGTCGCCCGCGAGCGCGGCGGTCGGGGCCACGTACGCGCGACCGATCCGCGGCGCGCTGCCGCCACGCGGATACCGCAGACCCGTGCCGGCGCCCGGCGGCGCGAACGATGCCGCCACGTCGAGCAGCGGCAACGCGACCGATGCAAAGCCGGGCACCGGCTCGCCCCGGCGCAGCGCCGCCGCCGCCGCGCCGAGCTCATCGCTCGCGATCGCGCGCGTCGGTTGCGCGGGATTGCCTTCGTACGCGAAGCCGCCGGCAAGCGCCTTGCGCGGAGGCACGATGGCCCCGGGCGCGATGAGCGCGTGCGCGCCGACGACCGCGGCATCCATCACCACCGCAGCGTCGGCCACGACCACGCCATCGCCCACGGTGCACGCATGGACGACGCCGTAGCGGCCAACCGTGACGTCATCACCGATCACCGTGCCGAGCTCGCCGTCGGCGATGTGAACGGTCGCCCGCTCGCCGAACCATGCGTTCGCGCCGATCCGAATCGATTCGCCGTCCGCACGCACCGTCGCATAGGGGCGCAGCGTGAGCCGCGACCCCGCCGTCGTGCGCCCGATGACCGCTGCGGCAGGTGCCAGATCGAACGGGGCGGCGAGCGCGGGCGCGAATTCGCGATAGGAGAGCAGCATGGTGGAGTGCTCGTTATGGGTTGCACGGCAGGCCATGGGCGCGATGGTGCGTCGGCGCAGCCTCAACCGTCGCGCCATTTTCGCTCGGCCGCGTCCCACGCCGCGAGCGGCTGCAGATCCGGTACCCAGGCAAGCCCGGTCCTCGCGTCGGAAGAGACCGCCTCCGGCGTAACGACGACATCGAGCAGCGCAGGACGATGCTCCAGCGCGCGGTCGATCGCCGCAGGCAGATCCTCGGCGCGCTCGACGCGCTCGGCGCGCATACCGAAGGCGCGTGCCATCGCCGCGTAGTCGGCGAAGGAAAGGCGCGTCCCGACGACCCTGCCGTGCGTTTGCTGTTGGTCGTGCACTTCGATCTGCCATGCCCCATTGTTGGCCACCACGATGAGCACCCGCGCCCGGTGGCGGACCGCGGTGTCGATTTCCATCGCGTTGAAACCGAAGGCTCCGTCGCCGGTCACCACCACGACCGGCCGATCGGGACAGGCGAAGCTCGCCGCGATGCCGAACGGCGTGCCCACGCCGAGGCAACCGAGCGGACCGGGATCGAGCCAGGTCGCCGCCGCCATGCCGACCCGGGCGAAGCTCAGGAAATCGCCGCCGTCGGCCACGATGACCGCGTTGTTTCCGATCCGATCCTGCAGGCAGGCGAGCAGGCGGTTCGGATGCATGCGCCCGTCGCGACCCGGAGGCGCCTCGCGCATCGCTGCGCGAAGCTTCCGCGCCCGCTCCTGATGCCGCGCCCGCAAGCTGCGGACCCACTCCCGATCGATCGCCGGCGCGCCGCCGGCGACCTCGACAATGCCTTCCAGCGCGGCTGCGCAGCTCGCGAACAGCTCGACTTCGCCGCGGCGATTGTCGCGCAGCTCGGAGGCGACATCCGCGATGCGCACGAAGCGAGCCTCCCCGAAAACCGCCGGCGACCCATAAGCGAGCTGGAAGTCCAGGCGGCGGCCGACGGTGAGTACGACGTCGGCTTCGCTCATCACCGTTCCGCGCATGGCGGCAACCACCGACGGATGCTCGTCGGGCACCACGCCGCGGCTCTCGCCGGTGTCGAGATAGGGCGCGCCGAGCCAGTCGAGCAAGCGCAGCAGTGGCTTCGCTGCACCGCGCGCACCGCGGCCGCTGATGACCAGCGGGCGTCGTGCCGAGGCGAGCAGCTCGGCTGCCGCGCGCAGCGCCCCCGGTTCAGGCGGAATCGCCGAGCGCGCCTTCGGCCGCAGGTGCTCTTCGCGCTGCAGCGGCCGCGGCACTTCGGCGCGCAGGGTATCGGTCGGAAAGTCGAGATACACCGGCCCGGGCTCGCCGCCCTCGCCAAAGGCTCGCGCCACTGCCTCGTCGAGCTCCTGCAGCGCGAGCGACGGCTCGCGCACCGTGCGCGCGTAGCGCGTGATCGCCCGCACCATGTCGGTGTGGACGAGATCCTGCAGCGCGCCGCGGTTCTCCTGCGGGCGCGGCGGCACGCCGGAGAGCACCAGCACGCTCGCCCGCGCGACGTGAGCGTTGGCGATCCCGGTCATCGCGTTGGTCACGCCGGGGCCGGCGGTCACCAACGCGACCCCGAGCCCGCCGGTGAGCTCGCCGTAGGCGTGCGCCATGTAGACGGCGGCGCGCTCGTCGCGCACATCGACGATCGCGATGCCCTCTGCATCGATGCGCATCCAGATCGGCATGATGTGCCCTCCGCAGAGGGCGAACACGCGGTCCACGCCGCGCGCCTTGAGGAACCGGGCGATAACAGCCGCGGTCGAATTCGCAGAAAGGGAACCGGTACTCATCGCAGACGCCGACATCGACCCGCAGGCACGGCTTTAGAATACCGGCGTCTCGCGATAGGTGCCCCAGAGCGTCTTCAGCCGCTCGATGATGTCGCCCATCGAAGCTCCGTTTCGCACCAGCTCGATGGTCACCGGCATGATGTTCTGCTTCTCGTCACCGACCACGTTAATCAGCTCGTCGAGCAGCCGGTCGATCCTGCGCTGGTCGCGTTCGCGCCTGACGCGGTTCAAACGCGCGATCTGGCGCTCGGCGGTCGTCGGGTCGTATCTGTGCGTCTCGATGTCGACCTGCTCGTCGGGCTCGACGAACTTGTTCACCCCGAGTACTACTTTCTCGCCCTTCGCCTTCTTCATCGCCTGGTCGTAGGCGAAATCCGCGATCCGCCGCTGGAACCAGCCTTCCTCGATCAGCTTGATCGTGCCGCCGCGACTGTCGACCTCCTCGATCACGTCGAAGATCGCGCGCTCCATCTGTGTGGTGAGGCTCTCGACGAAGTAGGATCCGCCGAGGGGATCGACCACGCTCGCCGCGCTCGACTCGTCGGCGATCACCTGCTGCGTGCGCAGCGCGACCTTCATCGCGAGCTCGGTCGGGATCGTGAACGCCTCGTCCATGCCGTTGGTATGCAGGCTTTGCGTGCCGCCGAGCACGGCGGAGAGCGCCTGGAGCGTCGTGCGCACGATGTTGGTCACGTATTGCGGCTTGGTGAGCGTCGCGGCCGCGGTCTGCGTGTGGAAGCGCAGCCGCATCGACTCCGGGTTCTGCGCCCCGAAGCGTTCCTTCATGATCTTGGCGTAGGCTCGGCGCACGGCGCGGAACTTAGCGATCTCCTCGAAGAAGTCCGCCTGCGACACGAAGAAGAAGGCGAGCCGCGGCGCGAACTCGTCGACATGCATGCCGGTCTTCGTGACCTCGTCGACGTAGGTGATGAGATTGCAGAGCGGAAAGGCCACCTCGTCGAGCGGCGAGGACCCGGCTTCCGAGATGTGGTAGCCCGAGATGTTGATCGGATTGTACCGCTTCATGTTGCGCGCGCAGTAGGCGATGCAGTCGCGCACGATGCGCACCGAAGGACGGATCGGGAACGCGAACTCCTTCTGCGCCATGTACTCCTTCAGGATGTCCGCCTGGATCGTCCCTGACAGCTTGTTCATGTCCAGCCCGCGCTTCTGCGCCACCGCGACGTACATCGCGAGCAGGATCCATGCGGACGGATTGATGGTCATCGACACCGAGATGTTCTCGAGATCGATGCCCTCGAATAAGAGCTCCATGTCGGCCATCGTGTCGATGGCGACCCCTTCGCGGCCGACCTCGCCCTCGCTCATCGGATGGTCGGAGTCGAAGCCCATCAGCGTGGGCATGTCGAAGTCGATGGAAAGCCCCGTCTGCCCCTGGGCGATCAGGTAGTGGAAGCGCTGGTTGGTGTCCTCGGCGGTGCCGAAGCCCGCGATCTGGCGCATGGTCCAGACGCGACCGCGATACATCGTCGGATAGGGCCCGCGGGTGAACGGGTACTGGCCGGGCAGCCCGATGTCCTCGGGCGGCGTGTCGGCCAAGTCGAGCGGCGTGTAGACGCGCTTCAGCGGGAAGCCCGTCAGCGTGCGGAATTCCTGCTGCCGCTCGGGCGCCTTCTCGAGGAAGGCGGCCAGCTCGCGCTGCTCCCATGCCTCGAACTGTTTGGCGAAATCGGCGAGCTCGGTGCTGCGGTTCGGGTTCATTCGGAGACCTCCATGCCAATGTGCGCGAGCAGGCGCCGCGCCGCCGTCTGCGGGGAAATACGTCCCGTTCCTAGCTCCGCGAGCAGCGGCGCCATGCGTCCCTCGCGGTGATGCTCGAATTCGTCGTGCAGGATCTGCTCGGCAGCCTTCAACATGCGCCGCTCCCGGATCGCCTGGCGGCGCGGCTCGAGCTCTCCGGAGGCGATCAGGTGCTCGCGATGGGCATCGATCGCGCTTGCGAGCTCGGCGATCCCTTCGTTTCGCGGCGAACAGGTCTTGATGACCGGCACCAGGCGGCCGACAACCCTGCCGGTCAGCGCGACGCCGAGGCCCAGCATGCCCTTCAAGTCCGATACGGTCTTGTCCGCCTCCGGCTTGTCGCCCTTGCTCACCGCGTGGATGTCGGCGATCTCCAGGACGCCGGCCTTGATCGCCTGGATGTCGTCGCCGAGCCCCGGCGCGGAGACGACCACCGTGGTATGCGCCGCGCGGACGATATCGACCTCGTCCTGCCCGACGCCGACCGTCTCGATGATGATGACCTCGTACCCGCCGGCGTCCAGGATGTCGACCGCCTCGAGCGCGCCGCGTGCAAGTCCGCCAAGCGTCCCGCGCGTGGCCATGCTGCGCACGAACACGCCGGGATCGCCGGACACCTCGCCCATGCGGATGCGGTCGCCGAGGATCGAGCCGCCCGAGAACGGGCTCGACGGATCAACCGCGATGATGCCGACCTTGCGCTTGCTCGCGCGAAATTGTGCGGCCAGCTTCGCCACCAACGTCGACTTGCCGCTGCCCGGCACGCCGGTGATCCCGACGACGTGCGCGCGCCCGGTGCGCTGATAGATGAGATCGAGCGCCGCCCGCGCTTCGACAGCCCCTGACTCGGCCCGCGAGAGCATGCGTGCGATGGCGCGCGGCTCCCCCGCGGACACGGCGTCGACGAGGTCCAGCGACGAGAGGCGCGGGCTCATGCCGACTTGGTCGCCGTTTCGCTCATCTGCCGGAACACCTCGCGATCGTCGATCACGCGGCGGGCCTTGAAGTCGGTGCGCGGGAAGGTGCCCGGCGGCACGATCTCGACGACTGCTCGCAGGCCGAGCAGCTTCGCGAGCCGCTGCGCGCAATCCTCCCGCATCGCCACTACCGCCTCGGAGCCGCGATCGATGAGCTCGCCGATCGCTTCGACGCGGACCAGCAGCTCGTCCATCGTGCGCTCCCGGGTAATGATGATCCGATGCTCTCCGCCGTAGTGGGCGAGCTGGTTCAGCACCGCGTCGATCTCGCTCGGATACACGTTCTCGCCGCGAATGGTGATCATGTCGTCGATGCGCCCGAAGATCCCCTGCGGCAGGCGCGGGTACGTGCGCCCGCAGGGCGTCGGATCGTTGGTCCATAGCGAAAGGTCGCCGGAGAGCAGGCGGATCATCGGCTGCGAGGTGCGCTCGAGGTGCGTGTAGACGGGCGTGCCGCGCTGCCCGTAGGGCACGCGCCGGAAGGTCTTCGGATCGCAGACCTCGGTGTAGATCATGTCCTGCCAGCAGAGCATGCCTTCGTCGGTCTCCCACGAGCCGGAAACGTTCATGAACGGCGTCATCTCTGCCATCGAGCCGCAGTCGATCACCTTGGCGTTATACGCCTCGCGGATCTTGTCGCGCACGCCGGGGACCGATGCCCCCGGTTCGCCCGAGAAGAACATGACCTTCAGCCCAAAGTTGCGCGGATCGTAGCCTTCGGCACGCGCGACCTCGGCGAGGTGCAAGGCGAACGAGGGCGTGCCGTAGAAGCCCTGCGGCCTTGCGGCATCGAGCCACATGGCCGCGCGCGCCGTCATGCCGCCGGCGCCTGCGCCGAACGGGAAGCTCTTGCAGCGCAGCCGCTCGGAGCCTGCGAGCGCACCCCACGAGCCGAGATACAGGCTCAGGATCGCACCGATGAAAACCATGTCGCCGGGCCGAAGGCCCATGCCCCACATGATGCGCGCGTGGTTGTTGGCGATCGTCTCCCAGTCGTGGCACCCGATGCCGAACGCGGTCGGCCGTCCGGTCGTTCCGGAGGTGCCGTGGATGTGGAAGATCTCCGATTCGGGAATGCACAGGTAGTCGCCGAACACGGGGGCGCGCGCCTGCGCCTCGCGCAAGTCCTTCTTCGAGATGGCCGGGACCTTTTCCTCGAAATCCTCGAGGCTCTTCAGATGATCGGGATGAAAGCCCGCCTGCTCCCAGATGCGCCGGTAGAACGGCGCCTTCTCGTAGGCGTAGCGCGTGACCTCCTTGAGACGCTCGAGGATCGCCTTCTCGCGCTCGCCCGGGGGCATGGTTTCGCGCTTCGGAAACCAGTAGCGCGAGCCCGGCGCCGGCAAGTAGTCGGGATTGTACGAAGGCGGAAAAGACCACTCTTCCATATCGAGCCTCTCCGGGTTGGCGCCTCCGCAGCCTCGCGAAACGCGCCGTTGCCCGTGATCGATGCGCTCGCGCGCCTCTATTTCGGCCCGCGCTCCGCGACGAGGCGGCGGATCGTGCTCACGATCGTCTCGGGGGGCGTGTCCTGCAGCAGGATCTCCTTGACGCCCATCTTCTTGAGCGCCGCGGCTTCCTCGTCGGGCATGACGCCGCCGCCGACGACCAGAATGTCGCTCGCTCGCCGCTCCTCGAGCAGTTTCAGGATCTTCGGGAAGATCGTCATGTGGGCGCCGGAGAGGATGCTCACCCCGAGCACGTCCACATCTTCCTGAACCGCCGCCTCGACCACCTCTTCGGCGGTGCGATGCAACCCGGTGTAGATCACGTCCATGCCGGCGTCGCGCAGCGCGCGGGCGACGATCTTCACCCCTCGATCATGACCATCGAGTCCGACCTTGGCGATGATGACGCGGATGCTGTCGCTCTTGGTTTTCACGGGAGCCTCTAGAAGGGTAGAAACAGCGGGCGCGATCGACGTGGAACACTATGCACCACGCGCAGAGGGTATCGCAACGGGCGAGGATCATCCCGGAGGCGCTGGAGCGGGTGGGGTTCAAAACGCGACGTTGCTCGGGCCCTTGAGCTGGAGGATTTCCCGCGCGTCGTCGGGTGTAGCCACTTCCAGCGAAAGCGCTTCGAGGATCGTCCCGATGCGCTTCACTTGGGCGGCGTTGCTCCGCGCGAGCGTTCCCGGGCCGTCCCACAACGAGTCTTCGAGACCGACCCGGACGTTGCCCCCCATCGCGGCGGAAAGCGTG
This sequence comes from Casimicrobiaceae bacterium, assembly GCA_036382945.1. Classification (GTDB taxonomy): domain Bacteria; phylum Pseudomonadota; class Gammaproteobacteria; order Burkholderiales; family Casimicrobiaceae; genus PALSA-1003. The sequence continues at coordinate 58,646 of DASVPH010000070.1, read as the reverse complement.
GCCACCGCCATCTGGTTGCGTCCCGCGCCGAGCACCGACCACACGTAGTCGCCGCCGAACAGGCGGTCGGCGGTGCGCCGCATGTGCATGACATCCTCCGGATGCGGGCCGATGCCGCCGCGGATACCGAACACCGTCTGGATGAGCAGCGGGGGCTTCACATAGCCGTTGTCGAGGAAGTATGCCGCCGTGTAGAGGTGGCTCACGTCATAGCACTCGATCTCGAAGCGCGTGCCGTTGTTGCTGCACGACTCGAGGATATAAGCGATGTCGGTAAAGGTGTTGCGGAAGATGCCCTTCCAACTGCCCTCGAGGTACGGCCGCTCCCACTCGTACTTGAATTCCTTGGTGCGCTTGAGCATCTCGAAGAGCCCGAAGTTCATCGTGCCCATGTTGAGCGAGGCCACCTCGGGCTTGAACTTGAGCGCCGGTTGCACTCGCTCCTCGACCAGCATGGTCGGCGCGCCGCCGGTGGTCAGGTTCACGACCACGTTGGAAGCCGCCTTGATCTTCTTCAAGAACGGCTCGAAGTACTTGGGGTCCTGGGTCGGCCGCCCGTCGCGCGGGTCGCGCGCGTGCAGATGCACGATCGCGGCGCCCGCTTCGGCGGCTCCAAGCGCGCCAGCGGCGATCTCGTCGGCGGTGACGGGAAGATACGGCGACATCGACGGGGTATGAATGGCGCCGGTCACGGCGCAGGTGATGATGACTTTACGGGATTTGGCCATGGTGGATCCTTTGGTCGATGAATCAGCGGCTCGGCTCGTCGATCTCGCAGTCGAGCAGCAGCCAGATCGCAGCCTTTTGCCAGTGTAATCCTGCGCGCAGCGACGCGTGAACGCCGCCCGGCAGCGCGGCGGGTGCCACGAACTTCAACGCCCGCAGCGCGGGCAACTCGTAGCGGATGACCTCCCCGGGCACGACCCGGTTCAGCGCGCGGGCGGCAACCTCGGTTGTGACGATCCGTGCGAGGCGCTCGTAGTCCTCCGCGCTGCGCGCCACCAGCGTGAGGTCCAGCGCGTCGCCCTTGTCGCCCGACCAGGTCGACGCGATAATCGCGAACGCCGAACTCGCGCTCGAGACGAACGCGCAGGATATCGGGGGTGCACGGCGCCGCGAGACCTGAGATCGCCAAGCGGGCGAATCCGGCAACCCCGGTTGCCGCATCTAACGAGCTGCACCGGCCACGGAATCCGGGAGATGAAAGCCTTCCTCATCGCCTTCGCGATCGTCGTCTTGGGCTCGCTGGCCGCGATCGCCGCCGTCTCGCTCAACCGCGGCGCCGCTCACAGCGAGATGACGCACGAGACCCGCGCTGCCAGCGGATTTCACCGCCTCGAAATCAGCGGCGCGGCCGACGTGACCTTGGTGCAGGGTGCCCCCGAAGGGGTGAGCATTGACGCACCCGCGTCGGCCCGGGTGCTGACCGAGGTGCGGAATGGAACGCTCGTCGTCGAAACCGAAGATGGGCGCCCCTGGCAGTGGTTTTCGGGACGACGCGCGGGTCGCACGCCACGCGTCACCATCAATCTGCGCGAGCTCGACACGATCGAAGCGGCGGGCGCGGTCAAGATCGGCGCAGAGAGCCTGCGAAGCACTGATCTTCGCCTCGACCTGTCCGGGGCAGGCTCGTTTCGCGTGCGCGATCTGCAGGCGACCACGCTCAAGCTCGAGGGCTCGGGAGCGACCAAGATCGACATTGCCGGCAAAGTCGCGCGGCAGGAGGTCGGCCTGTCCGGTGCCGGCTGGTATCAGGCTGGCAACTTGACGAGCGATGACGCCTCGGTTCGGGTCAGCGGCGCGGGCAAGGCGCTCGTCAACGCCCGGAGAGCGCTCACCGTGGACATCTCCGGCGCGGGCAAGGTCGAATACTTTGGCGATCCGCAGCTCAAACAGACGATCAGCGGCGTGGGCAAGGTGACCCGACGCCAGCCCTCTTAATCTTAATTTCTCGGCAAGCCTCGTCGGAAGCGGAAATTGGCGTGCGCTTGCGCGAGCGGTCAATGCAGCGTCGTCGGCCCGACCCGCGCGGCGGCGTCCGGCTTGAATAGCAGCGGCATGCCGGTCTCGGGATCGCGGTCTGGGTGCACCCCCGGCAAGATCCGGACGTCGGTTACGCGGCAGTCGCGCAACAGGTCCAGGAGCATGGTGGCGACGTCGCCGGCCCGGTCGGTCGGAAACAGCGGGCAGCGGAAACCTTCGGCCTGACGCGGATCGAACGGGCTCGACAACGACAGGCGGAGCTCGCCGCCGCCAGGCGCGGCAACACAGCGATGCGCACTGATCACCGCCGACGGCTCGCCCACGGTGCTGCGGAGCTTCCGGATAGCGTTGCTGGCGAAAAGCTGCGCGCCGACCTCGCGCTGGGTGCAACGCCCCTGTTGCAGCGCGGCCGGCGGCGGTTGCGGCGCGCGCGGAAGCGCCAGCACCGAAACCTCCGGCCGGGCGAGCTGGCGCGCGAGCTCGCGCGCCAGCGGCATGGCCCAGCCGCCGACAGCGGATCCGGAAAGCAGACCGACCCCGGGCGCCGCGAGCGCGGTGCCGACCAGAAAGCGCAGGTGCACGCTCTGCTGCCCGGACTGCAGCGCGATCGGCGTGGGCGGCAAGTCGCGCTTTATCTCGGCGGCTTCGGTGGCGAGTCGCTGCCACGCCAGGAGCTCGGTCAATCGCGGGAGGTCGATGGCGTCGCTCGCCACCAGCGCCGGGGCGAAGGCGAGGGTCGGGTTCCCGGCGAGCGCCCCATGCTCGCGCATGATCGCCGCCAGACGTTCGGTGTCGGCGAGCACGCCCGAAATCGCCAGCGGATCTTCCCCACTTTCAGCGCCGGGCTCGCGCGCGGCAACGACCACGACCGGCTGCGCGAACAGTGTCGCGGCAACGCCCGCGGCTCCCGCACGCGAGGCCTGCGCCCAGGCGTCGATCAGGCATCGCCACAGCGCACGCGCGATCGGAGGCGAAGGGGCCGCGGCTACGACTTCGGCGAGGAACGACGCTTCGCCCGAGCGGAGGCGATCGACGAGCGCGCTCGTCAGCGCGCGATCGATCTCTTCGGCACGGATCGCGCTCCCCGCCGCCAGACTGGCCCGGGCGAGCTCGATGAGCGGCGCGTGGGCGGCGTCGACGGTGTCGGGAAACACTCGCGGATCGACGATATCGGCCGGCATGGGATCGATTGTCGCATGCCGCCAGACGATCAGAAGAACGGCCCCTGGGAGAGCGCGCCGGCCATGAACAGGCTGCGATAGATTCCCAGGAGCGAAAAAGCGATGACCGTGGCGGCGGCCAGATAGCGCCAGCGCGCGCCGAGCGCGCGCCGTGGAAGGCGCAACGCCAGGCCTGCCGCCGCGAGCGTCGGCACGGTGCCGGCGCCGAACGCAAGCATGACGAGCGCGCCCTGCCAGGCGCCGCCGGCAAAGAGCGCGAGCGGGAGCACACCGTACACGAGCGCGCACGGCACGAACCCCCATACGAGCCCCAGGGCGATCCGCCCGGAGACTCCGGAGCGCGCGAGCAGCGGCCGCAGCGCGGGCAGGACCGCGCCGAAGAGCTTCGCGCCGGCACGCTGCAGCCCGAGCGCTCGCGGCGTTCCCAGCGCGATCGAGGCGCCGAGCAGCAACAGCAAGAGATTGGCGACGACGTAGAGCGTACGCTGCAGCGGCAGAAGCACTGCTACGTTGAGGACCGCCGCGCCGGCGGTCCCGAACACGGCACCGAGCGCCGCATAGGTCAACACGCGGCCGACGTGATACGCGAGCTGATGGCGGACGATCGCCGCCGCCGGCCGCAATGGCACCGGCCCGGAACTGCCCTGCGCCCCGTCTCGCGCTGCGGCGGCAGCGGCGAAACCGCCGCACATCGCCAGACAATGCACGCCGCCGAGCGCGCCGAAGAGCCAGGCGCTGATGAGCACGCTCAGCGGCACGGCTCACCCCGCCCGGTCACCCACGCCGAGCGCTCGCACGCCGGCGCCGCGCTGCATCGAATCGGCGCTGGCGCGCGCCACGCTCACGACCGCGGATCCTGGAGATCATCGCCGTCGCGCTCCGGGCCCGGCGGATGCTCGAAGAACATGGTCAGTGCCGAGGCCGCCGCGCCCAAGCCCCAGAAGCCGAAGAAGCCCATGGTGTAGATCGCCTCCCGCGAGAGCGCCAGCGGCGCGCCGAAGAAATGCAGATCGAACGGATCGAAGACGGTGAAAAAGATGACCTCGGCGACTCCCGCAACGAGGAACGCCGGCCAGATCACCCACATGATCGTCGTAGGAAATGGCCTGCAGGCCCTGTTCGCGTTCGGCACGCAACAGGATTTCGTACGCGATCGTGTCGCCGAGCGTGAGTTCGCGAAATGGCCCGGCGACGATCGTGACGGGCAGCCGCCACGCCTCGGATTCCAGGCTGACGATCCAGCGCCCGGGGGCGAGCTCGGGCAGCGTACCGATCCATTCGCCGCCCGCGACGGGCGTCAGGCTCACGCGGTGATTGCGGCGCTGCTCGGTCGGCAAAGCCAGCGCAAGCTCCAGGTGCAAGGGCGCCCGAGCGACGCCGTAGAGCCGGACATGGATCGACTTGTCCGCCTCGACGCTGACCTTCGCACCCGGCGAGCTCTCGGCGACCGAAGGCTCGTGCGCGAGCTTCTGGTTGATCAGCAGCCCCTGCTTGTAATAGTCCTCGGCGACCAGACCGTCGTCGCTCTTGACCGCGATCCAGACGGTCGCCAGCGACGCGACAACCACGGCGAGCGGACCGGCCATCAACAGCCAAGGCCAGCGCTCGCGGTACCAGCGGCGCCCGGAGGCGTCAGCGGGGAAAGATGAAGCTCGATTTCTCATGGCGTACGACCTCCTCGTCATCGACGGCGCGGATCGTGAATTCGATCTTGTGCGGGCCCGGTTTGGCCTGCGCGTGGTTTTCCTCCTGCCGCTCTTCGCGGAGATCCTCGGTGCGACGCTCGCTCTCCCGAACCTGCTCTGGAATTTCCGTGGGCGCCTGGAGCCGCAGCGCGACTAGGCGCGCGCCGACGGGGCCCACCTCGATGGGCTGCTCGACGCCCACGACGGCGATCCCTGGCAGGCCGCTCACCCTGATCGTGAAGCGGCGCGCTTTCTCGTCGGTATTCATGATCTGCAGCCGATAGACGTTCTCGATGACCCCCGGCGCCGCCTCGCGGGCGAGCGCCCCGCGATCGCGGATCACGTCGACCTTGAGCGGATTGCGCATCGCGAGCGAGCCCGCCGCGATCGCGATGATCGCGAGCAGCAGCGCCGAGTAGACGAGCGTGCGCGGCCGCAGCACGCGCTTCCAGACCGAATGCGTATCGAGCCTGCGCGCGAGCGCGTTTTCGGTGGTGTAGCGGATCAGCCCGCGGGGGTAGCCCATGCGATCCATCACCTGGTCGCAACCGTCGATGCAGGCCGCGCAGCCGATGCATTCGTATTGCAGGCCGTCGCGGATGTCGATGCCGACGGGGCAGACCTGCACGCAGATGCCGCAATCCACGCAATCGCCCAATCCCTTCTCGCGCGGATCGACCGACTTGAAGCGCGGGCCACGCGGCTCGCCCCGCTCCCGGTCGTAGGTGATCACCAGCGTGTCCTTGTCGAACATCACGCCCTGGAACCGGGCGTACGGGCACATGTACTTGCACACCTGCTCGCGCATGAAGCCGGCGTTGCCGTAGGTGGCGAAGCCGTAGAACAGGATCCAGAACGTCTCCCACGGCCCGAGCTGCCAGCCGATCGTGCGGATGCCCAGGTCGCGGATCGGCGTGAAATACCCGACGAAGGTGTATCCGGTCCACAGCGCGACAGCGAGCCAGGAGGTGTGCTTCAGCGCCCGCAGCACGAGCTTCTCGAGCGACCACGGCGCCGCGTCGAGACGGATCCGCGCGATCCGGTCGCCTTCGATCTTGCGCTCGATCCACATGAAGATCTCGGTGTATACGGTCTGCGGGCAGGCGTAGCCACACCACAGCCGCCCGGCCACCGCGGTGAACAGGAACAGCGCGAGCGCGGAGGCGATGAGCAGCACCGCGAGATAGATCACGTCCTGCGGCCAGAACACCGCTCCGAAGATGTAGAACTTGCGCGCGGCCAGATCGAACAGCACCGCCTGCCGGCCGTTCCACGACAGCCACGGCAGGCCGTAGAAGATCGCCTGCGTGATGAACACGAGCGTCCAGCGCCACGCCGCGAACCCGCCGTGCACCGCGCGCGGGTGGATGCGCTTGCGGATCTCGTAGAGCGCAATCTCCTGCGTCGGCGGCTCGACCGGCGGCAACGGCTGGCGCAGAGGGGCATTCATGCGTCGACCGCGGGAAAAACACCGGCGCCGCGCGGCGCCGGGCAGCGGGCAGTGCAGAAGCTCACCGAATGTCCGCCGGCTTGACGTTGGACAGCCCCCAGACGTAGGCCGTCAGCAGCTGGATCTTGCCCTCGTCGAGCCGGTCCTTGTGCGCCGGCATGCGCGTGACCGAGGACGCCGTGCCGCGGCCCTTGGTGATCGTCTCCACGATGGTCGCCTCCGAGCCGCCGTAGAGCCACACCTGATCGGTGAGATTGGGCGCGCCGACCGCCGGGTTACCCTTGCCGTCCGCACCGTGACACGCGGCGCAGTTCTGCTCGAACAGGGGCTTGCCGAGCTGCGCCCGCAGCCCGTCGTGGGGAAGCCCCGAGAGCGAACGCACGTAGTGTGCGACGTTCTTGACGCCCTCCGCGCCCAGGACCGAGCCGAACGGGGGCATGATGCCGTTGCGGCCGTTGGTGATGCTCTCCTTGATCGTCTGCGGATCGCCGCCGTAGAGCCAGTCGTTGTCGCGCAGGTTCGGGAAGCCCTTGCCGCCCCCGGCGTCCGACGCGTGGCATTGCGCGCAGTAGGTGAGGAACAGGCGCTCTCCCATCGCCTGCGCCTGGGCGTCGGTCGCGACTTTCTTCACGTCCAGCGCCAGGTACTTCGCGTAAAGCGGCTTGACCCGCTCGTCGGAGGCGCGCACTTCGTTGACGTAGGCTCCGGCGGAGGTCCAGCCGAGGATCCCCGGAAGTTTGCCGAGACCGGGATAGAGCACGAGATAGCCGAGGGAGAAGACGATGGTGATGTAGAACAGCCACATCCACCACCGAGGCAGCGGATTGTTGTACTCGGCGAGGTTCTCGTCCCAGACATGCCCGGTCGTCCCCGCGCCTTCGCCCTGCGTCTTCTTCGCCGCAACGCGCATCCTGCCCATGACGAACAGCAGGACGGCGCACGCCAGGATCGAGACGAGGGTCAGTCCCGCGACGTACAGGCTCCAGAAATCGGATGTGAAATCGCTCATCGCCGTGCTCCTGCTCCGTCCGAAGTGTCGCGCTGTAGGCGCGCACCGAGCTCGCCTCTCCCGACAGGAAGGGGGCTAGGGGTGAGGGTCTTGCGAAAATCGTGCTGCAGCTCGTCGGGAAGCACGAACGGCTCGTTGGCGGCCTCGTCGAACGAGCGCTTGCGGCGCGCGCTGTAGGCCCAGAACACGATGCCGATGAAAACCAGGAACGAGAGCACGGTGGAGATGCTGCCCAGCGTCGAATAGAGCTCCATGGTTCACCTCACGTTGCGCAATACGAGGCCGAGGTTCTGCAGATAGGCAATGAGCGCGTCCTCCTCGGTCTTGCCGGCGAGCTCGGCCGGGGCCTTGGCGATCTCCTCGTCGGTGTAGGGCACGCCGACCCGGGTGAGCGCCCGCATCTTCGGCTGGATCGCGTCCGGGTCGAGCGGGGTGGTCGCCAGCCACGAATAGGCCGGCATGTTCGACTCGGGCACGACGTCGCGCGGATTGTTGAAATGCACGCGGTGCCACTCGTCCGAATAGCGACCGCCGACCCGCGCCAGGTCCGGGCCGGTGCGCTTGCTGCCCCACTGGAAGGGATGGTCGTAGACGAATTCGCCCGCGACCGAGTAGTGTCCGTAGCGCTCGGTCTCGGCGCGGAACGGCCGGATCATCTGCGAGTGGCAGTTGTAGCAGCCTTCGCGCAGATACACGTCGCGGCCGGCGAGCTGCAGCGGCGGATAGGGCTTGATCCCGGTCACCGGCTGCGTGGTCGACTTCTGGAAGTACAGCGGCACGATCTCGACCAGGCCGCCGACGGCCACGACCACGACGATCAGCACGATCAACCAGCCGACGTTCTTCTCGACGAGTTCCTGCGTGAGCTTCATGGCATCTTCTCCTTGCCCTTACGCCGCAGCCGCGGCGGCAGGGACGGGGATCGGCGCCTCCATGGCCTTGCCGCCGGCGATGGTGCGCGCCACGTTGTAGCCCATGACCAGCATGCCGGCGAAGAACAGCGTGCCGCCGAGCAGCCGGATGGCATAGAACGGATAGGTGGCCTTGACCGCCTCGGCAAAGGCGTAGGTGAGCGTCCCGTCGGGATTGGTCGCGCGCCACATCAGCCCCTGCATCACCCCGGCGATCCACATCGCCGCGATGTAGAGAACCACCCCGATGGTGGCGATCCAGAAATGCGCCGTGATCAGCCGCACCGACCACATCTCGGTCTTGCCGAACATGCGCGGGATCAGGTAATAGATCGCGCCGATCGAGATGAACGCGACCCAGCCGAGCGCGCCGGAGTGCACGTGGCCGATCGTCCAGTCGGTGTAGTGCGACAGCGCGTTCACCGTCTTGATCGACAGCACCGGCCCTTCGAACGTGGACATGCCGTAGAACGACAGCGAGACGATCAGGAACTTGAGGATCGGGTCATCGCGCAGCTTGTGCCATGCGCCGGAGAGCGTCATGATGCCGTTGATCATCCCGCCCCAGGAGGGCGCGAGCAGGATCAGCGAGAAGAGCATGCCGAGCGACTGCGTCCAGTCGGGCAGCGCCGTGTAGTGCAGGTGGTGCGGCCCGGCCCACATGTAGGTGAAGATCAGCGCCCAGAAGTGCACGACCGACAGGCGGTAGGAGTAGATCGGGCGGCCCGCCTGCTTGGGCACGAAGTAGTACATGATCCCGAGGAAGCCCGCGGTCAGGAAGAACCCGACCGCGTTGTGGCCGTACCACCACTGCACCATCGCATCCTGCACGCCGGCGTAGGCCGAGTACGACTTCATCGGCCAGAAGGAGACCGGGATTTCCGCGCTGTTGACGATGTGCAGGATCGCCACGGTCAGGATGAACGCGCCGTAGAACCAGTTGGCCACGTAGATGTGCGGCGTCTTGCGCAGGTAGATCGTGCCGAAGAACACGATCGCGTAGGCGACCCAGACCACGGCGATTAAGAGATCGATCGGCCATTCCAGCTCGGCGTACTCCTTGCCCGAGGTGTAGCCCAGCGGCAGCGTGATCGCCGCGAGCACGATCACCGCGGTCCAGCCCCAGAACGTGAACGAGGCGAGCGGCGCGCAGAACAGCCGCACCTGGCAGGTACGTTGCACGACGTAGTACGAGGTCGCGAACAGCGCCGAGCCGCCGAAGGCGAAGATCACCGCGTTGGTATGCAGCGGCCGCAGCCGGCCGTAGGAGAGCCACGGCACGCCGGGGATCAGGTCGGGCCACAGCAGTTGCGCGGCGATGATCACGCCGACCAGCATCCCGACGATGCCCCAGACCACCGTCATGATCGCGAACTGGCGCACCACCTTGTAGTTGAACGTCGCGGCGACGTCGCTGCTCATGGGCTTCGCTCCTTGGGTTGATTGGCCCCGACTTGCGCTCGCAGTCGGCCTCCCGGCCAAAGCGCGGATGGTAGGGGCACCACCGGCACCGAATCTTGACTCAGATCAATGCACCGAATCGTCGTCATTGAGGATGCGGTGCGCCGGTCCTTCCAGATCGTCGAACTGGCCACTCGCCACCGACCACCAGAACGCCGCGCCGATCAACAACGCCAGCACCACCGAGAGCGGGATCAGCAGGTAGAGAATTTCCATCGCGCCCTCTAGCGCACGGCGACTGCGGGAGCGGCACGCCCGGACACGGGCTCCGGGCGAGCGTTCGCCATCCGGGAGAGCCGCCACGCGTTGGCGACCACCAGGATCGAGGAGGCGGACATGCCCAGCGCCGCGGCAAGCGGCGTCACACATCCGGTCGCTGCGAGCGGAATGGCGATCGCGTTGTAGGCGAACGCCCAGGCCAGATTCTGCCGGATCACGCGAAACGCCCGGCGCGCCGCGGTCAGCGCGAGGCTCACCCCTTGCAGGTCTTCCCCGAGGACGACCACGTCGGCGGTCCATTGCGTGAGCGCTGCGGCGCTCCCGAGCGAGATCGATACGTCGGCTTGGGCGAGGCTCGGTGCATCGTTGATGCCGTCACCGACCATCGCGACGAACTGTCCCGCGCGCTGCCGGGCGGCGATGAAGGCGCGTTTGGCTTCGGGTCCCGCGGCGCCTCGCCAATCGCCGATGCCCGTGGAGGCCGCCACATGCTCGACAGTCGCTGGCCGGTCACCGGAAACCAGCGACACCGCGATGCCCATCGCGCGAAGCGCGGCCACGAGCTCCGCCGCACCCGAGCGCAACGAGTCACCCAAGGTGAACCAGGCGATCCATCCGGCTTCGTCGGCGAGCGCGACCGCAATCGCGTCGGGCGCCGTCGCCGCGGCAGCCGCGGGCAGCGGCAAGCCGTGCAGCTCACCGGCCCACGCCGGACGCCCGCAGCGATAGCGCCGGCCGGAGATCATGCCGGTGACACCCTGCCCCGGCACGGCAACGACATCGCGGGCCATCGCCACCACCGGTCCGGCAGCGCGCAAGGCCGTGGCGATCGGATGCGTCGAGCCCTGCTCCAGACCGGCCCCGACCGCCAGGCATTCCTCGCGGCCGAGTCGCCCGAGCGGCTCGACCGAGGTCAGGCGGACCGATCCGGTAGTCAGCGTTCCGGTCTTGTCGATCACCAGATGCGTCACGCGTGAGAGCGCCTCGAGCGCATCGGTGCGAACCGCAAGAACCCCGCGCCGCCCGAGCGCGCCGGCGGCCGTGGCCAGCGCCGTCGGCGTGGCGAGCGAGAGCGCGCACGGGCACGATACGACCAGCACCGCGACGGTCACGATCAGCACGCGCGACGGATCGAGCTCGACCCACACCAGCGCCGTGGCGGCCGCGATGGCGAGCAGCACCGCGACGAACCAGCCGGCGACACGGTCGGCGAGCCGCGCGATGCGCGGCCGCTCCTCCGCGGCGCGCTGCACCAGGCGCGAGAGCGCAGCGGCGGCGGTGGCTTCGCCGGCGGCGCTCACGCGCACCACGAGCGGGCTTTCGCGGTTCACCGAGCCGGCCAGCACGGTCGACCCCGGTGCCTTGGCGCGCGGCCAGCTCTCGCCGGTGAGGATGGCCTCCTCGACGCTCGAGCGCCCCGCAACGACCTCGCCATCGGCGGGCACAGGGGCGCCGGTGGCCACCCGCACGATGTCGCCAGGGGCGAGCGCTCGCGCCGGGACGCACTCCGAGTGCTCCGCGTCCGGATACGTCGGCAGGCGCACCGCCGTCTCCGGGCGCGCACGCGCGATCGCTTCGATCGCGGCACCGGCTCTCTGCCGGGCGCGGAATTCGACGTAGCGCGCGACCAGGAGCAACGCGACGAACATGGTCACCGAATCGAAGTACACCGCGCTTGCGCCCGTGACCGTCGCCCAGGCGCTGGCGATGAAGGCGGCGCCCACACCGAGCGCCACCGGCACATCCATGCCGAAGCGGCGGAGCTTTAGACCGCGAAGAGCGCCCGCGAAGAACGGTGCGGCGGAGTAAAGGACGACCGGGACCGTCAGCACCAGGCTCGCCCAGGCGAGCAGCCGCGCGTGCTCGGGCTCGACGCCGTCGGAGCTGATGTACGCCGGAATCGCGAGCATCATCACCTGCATCATCGCGAGCAGCGCCAGCGCGGTGCGGGTCAACAACGCCCGGCCCTCCTTGCGCGCCAACGCCTCGCGGCGCGCCGGATCGTACGGGTGCGCGCGATAACCGATGCCGGAGAGCGCGCGCAGCACCTCGGAGAGCTTGAGCTCTCGCGCGCGCCAAGAGAGCGCCGCGCGCTGCGTGGCGAAGTTCAGCCTGAAGTCGACCACGCCGGGAATGCGCCGCACGTACGTCTCGCTCAACCAGATGCACGCGGCACAGCGGATGCCTTCGAGAAGGAGCGAGATCTCGCACACCTCGCCGCGGCGCGTGATGAGCCCCTGCGCCTCCGCCGCAATGTCGTAGTCCGTCCATTCGTCGGCGGTGTCGGGCGGCGTCTCGGCAACCTCGGTGCGCCGGACGTAGAAAGCGGAGAGGCCCGCGGCGCGGATCGTCTGGGCAATGCCCAGGCAACCTGCGCAGCAGAACGCGCGCTCGGCGCCGTCGACAGCAAGGCGCCAGCGCCCCTCCGCAGGAACCGGCGCGGCGCAGTGGAAGCACGCTTCGGACTCGTACGCAGCGCTTGGCGCACGCTCGATACGCGAGGCAGCGCTGAAGGACGGCCGTCCGAATGCAGACCGCTCAGCCGCGGGGCGAGGCGAGAGAAACATGGGCGCAGCCTAGCGGAGGGCGACCCGGGCACGGTTGATCTGGGTCAAGCCCGCGCCCCTGTTCCGGAGTAAGATGCGCCTTCCCTCGCGAAGACCGCGGAGAAATTCTCATGTTGTATCGCAATATCCTCGTCGCCACCGACGGCTCCAAGCTTTCGCTCAAGGCCGCGATCCACGCGATCGCTCTGGCGAAATCGCTCGGCGCCCGTCTCACCGGATTTCATGCCTCCCCCGACTTTCCGCTTCCGGTCTATGCCGAGGGCGTGGTGTACGAGCCGATCTCGCGCAAGGAATACGCGGCGCAATGTCGCAAGGAAGCCGACAAGATTCTCGGGACGATCGCTGCCAAGGCGAAGGCGGCCCGGGTCCCGTTCCAAGGCACCTCCGTCATCTCGTCCTCGCCGTGGGAAGCGATCCTCGCGGCGGCCCGCAAGCAGAAGTGCGACGCCATCGTGATGGCCTCGCACGGGCGGCGTGGGGTGGCGGCGCTGGTGCTCGGCAGCGAGACGCAGAAGGTGCTGACGCACTCCAAGCTGCCGGTGCTGGTCGTGCGCTAGAAACGCACGGTCGCGCCTCAAGGCGCGCCGCCGCTCGGGGGCGCGCCGTGTCTTTTATTCGCTCAATTCCGGGAACGGGCGCCGCTGCTTCGGCGCCGCCTGCTCGTTTGCTATGCTAGCCGCTCTCGCGCCGAATTCTGTATCAGCCTGCCAGGGAGCTCGCGATGCACTCGAAGCACGCGCCGTTTCGTCCAGCCGGCCGCGATGGCATGAGCGCCCGGCTCGGGGTGCCGCTCGTCCTCGGTTTCGGCACCGACGGCGACGCAACGCTCCCGTGGCTGGCGCAGAACCTCGTCGCGGTCTTCACGATCCTGGTCTCGATCGTGCTGATCGCGGCGCTCGCCGGACTGCTGTACGCGATCGCCCGCGAGCTTCGCCGCAATGCGGTTTCTCTCGACCCGATCGACGTGCCGCGAGCGCTCGATGCCCGCGGCTACTCGCCGGTCGTCGTCGCCGAGCGGCTACTCGATGCGCTCTGCGCGATGCAGCGCAAGCTGCCGGCGCTCAAGGAGCTGCGCGGCGTCGAGTCCGGCGCGGCGCCGTTCGATCTTCAGGTTCCGGGACGATTCTCGGTGCAGGCCATCGTCCGCTACGTCCGCCGCCTGTTGCGCGCTCCCGAGACACGCATCGGCGGCGAGATCACCTGGGAAGGCGAGTCCTATGAGCTTACGCTGCGTCGACACGATCGGCGCGGTGTGGCGATCGTGGGCGTGCATCGCGGCGAGGAGATCGGGAGCCTGCTTGCCGCGGGCGCGGAGGACGTGCTGCGCGTCACCGATCCGTGGATTCTCGCGCATCACTATTACGCGCAGGAAAGCCGCGGTGAGCCTCCGGCGTTCACGCGGACGCTCGCCACGCTGGAGCACATGCTGCAGCATGCCGCCCCCGCCGAGCGGCCCTGGGCGCTCAACATGCGAGGGGTGTGCCTGATGCAGCAGCGGCAGCTCGGGCAGGCGGTCGAGTGTTTCCGCGAGGCCGCAGCCGCCGGCCCGCGCCTGCCGTTCATTCATGAGAACTGGGCCAATGCGCTCGATCTCATGGGACGCTTCGACGAGGCCCGCGCGCAGCGACTGCGCGCCCTCGAGATGCCGGCGCGAACCACCGAGCTCATCGCCGGCAACGCCATCAACGCGTCGCTGCTGCATCGCCACGATCAGGCGCTGGCGCTGTCGCGCCGCGCGCTCGCGCTCGCGCCGGAGGACGCGCGCGCCTGGAGCGCCTGGGGCTACGCCTTGTTCGGCCGCCATCGTCTCGAGCAGGCAGCGAGCGCCTGCGAGCGGGCGCTCGCGCTCGGCGCCGGCAGCACGTTCTGGTCGCCGCCGCTGGCGATGGTCTATGCGGCGCTCGCGCGACCGGATCGAGCGCTCGCCGCGGTGCGGGCCGACATCAAGCGCCGAGGCGAGACCGACCAAGCGCGCAAGGGGATGGGATTCGCCCAGCTCGCAGCCGGCGAGGCGCGCGGCGCGGTGGCGAACTTCGAGGCCGCGCTCGCCAATGCCCCCGGCGCCGGCGACGCCGCGTACGGCAAAGCGGACGCGCTCCTCGCGCTCGGCGAGGTCGAGCTCGCGCTCGCGCATTACCAGCATGCCGTCGCGATCGATCCGTTCTACCCGCAAGCGCACGTCGGCTGGGCGCGCGCGCTCTCTGCGCTCGGGCGGATCGAGGAAGCCCCGGCGCGCTTTGCCGTGGCGGTGCGCGTCGACAAGGCGTATGCGCCCGCGTATCGAGGCTGGGGCGATACGCTCAAGGCGCTTGGCCGCGCCGACGAAGCGGCGCCGCTCCTCGCACGGGCGGAGGCGGTCGAGCGCAGCAACCGCCGGCCGTTGCCGCTTCGATCGGTCTAAAGTGGGGCAGAGCGCAATGGGTTAGAATTTGCAGTTTTGCAAAATAGCGCCCGCTCTATGCGCGTTTCCCGGTTCTTCCTGTCGACGCTCAAGGAGGCCCCTGCAGAGGCCGAGCTCGCCAGCCATCGTCTGATGCTGCGCGCCGGCATGATCAAGCGGCTCGCCGCGGGCATCTACACCTGGATGCCGTTGGGCTTGCGCGTCCTGCGCAAGGTCGAGGCGATCGTGCGCGAGGAGATGAACCGGGCGGGCGCGATCGAGCTGCTGATGCCGCTCGTCCAGCCGGGCGAGCTGTGGCAGGAATCGGGACGCTGGGACAAGTACGGCCCGGATCTGCTGCGCATCAAGGACCGCCACCAGCGCGATTTCGTCATCCAGCCGACCTCCGAGGAGGTGATCACCGACATCGCGCGCAAGGAGCTGAAGAGCTACAAGCAGCTCCCGGTGAACTTCTATCACATCCAGAACAAGTTTCGCGACGAGGTACGGCCGCGGTTCGGTGTCATGCGCTCGCGCGAGTTCATCATGAAGGACGCGTATTCGTTCGACGCCGACGAGGCGGGGATGCTCAAGTCCTATCAGGCGATGTACGACGCGTACGTGCGGATCTTCACGCGGCTCGGGCTCGAGTTCCGCGCGGTCGCCGCGGACACCGGGCCGATCGGCGGCTCGGCATCGCACGAATTCCAAGTGCTCGCCGATGCCGGCGAGGACGCGATCGCCTGGTGCCCGACCTCGGATTATGCCGCCAACGTCGAGCTCGCCGAAGCGCTCGCGCCCGCCGCCCATCGCGCACCGGCGGCCGAGCCGCGGCAAAAGATCGCCACCCCCGGCCTCGCGACCTGCGAGCAGGTGGCGCGGTTGCTGGGGCTGCCGCTCGCGCGCACGGTGAAATGCATCGTGCTCCACGCCCGCGGCAAGGCGCACATGCTGTTGATCCGCGGCGATCACAGCTTGAACGAGATCAAGGCCGGCCGGGTTCCGGAGCTCTCCGGATTTCGCTGGGCGAGCGAGGCCGAGATCCTCGCGGCGCTCGATTGCCCCGCCGGCTACCTGGGGCCCGTCGGCATACCCGCCGACATGCCGCTCATCGTCGATCGCACGGTCGCGGTCATGAGCGATTTCATCTGCGGCGCGAACGAGGTCGATTACCACCTGAGCGGGGTGAACTTCGGCCGCGATTGCCGCGAACCGGATCGGGTCGCCGACCTGCGCAACGTGGTCGCGGGCGATCCCTCCCCCGACGGCAAGGGGGTTCTGGAGATCGTGCGCGGCATCGAGGTCGGTCACGTCTTCGCGCTCGGCACGCTGTATTCGCAGGTCCTCGGTGCAACTTTCCTCGATGCCGGCGGTCAGCCGCAGGCCATGGAGATGGGTTGCTATGGGATCGGCGTGACGCGGGTGGTGGCGGCCGCGATCGAGCAGAACTTCGACGAACGTGGCATCATCTGGCCGCAGCCGCTCGCGCCGTTCACGGTGGCGATCGCACCGATCGGCTACGACCGGAGCGAGGCGGTGCGCACGGCGGCAGATCGCCTGCACGACGATCTGCAGGCCGCCGGCGTGGAGGTGCTGCTGGACGATCGCGGCGAGCGGCCTGGCGTGATGTTTGCTGATCTCGAGCTGATCGGGATCCCGCACCGCATCACCGTCGGCGAGCGCGCTCTCAAGGAGGGCAACGTGGAATACCAAGGCCGGCGCGACAACGCGCCAACCGTGATTCCCCTGGCACAGAGCGCCGCTCACGTGGCGAGGCTCCTCGCTTAGCGACGCGAAACGCCATGAGAAGGACGAGAAGGGGCTGTGCGGCTGCGCGCGTTGCACTCGCGGCCGCGCTCGCGATCCCTCCGGCGGCGGCGCTCGCCGGCGCGCAGATCGAGGAAGAGCTCTCCGCCAACGTCCAAAGTTCGCTCCAGCGCTCGGTGAGCGACTACCCGGCCCCGCACCTGGTGTTCTCGACCGACGCCGAGGGCCGGGCGTGGCTCGCCGAGATGTCCTCCCGGCTCGCGGCGAAGATACCCGACTGGCCGACGCGCCGCGATTTCCTCGTCACCGTGCAGTACGAGGCCGCGCGTGCCGGGCTCGATGCGCAGCTCGTGCTCGCGTTGATCCAGCAGGAGAGCAATTTCCGCAAATACGCGGTATCGAGCGCGAGCGCGCGCGGCTACATGCAGGTGATGCCGTTCTGGGTGCGGCTGATCGGTACCCCGGACCACGATCTGTTCAACCTGCGCACCAACTTGCGCTACGGCAGCACGATCCTGCGCTACTACCTCGACCGCGAGAACGGCGATCTGTTTCGCGCGCTCGGCCGCTACAACGGCAGCCTCGGCCAACCCGAGTATCCCGACGCGGTGCTCGCCACGTTGCAGCGCTACTGGACGTGGCGTCCAGCGTTGGCAAGCGGCGGGGCTGCCGAGCCCGCGCGCCTCGACGTGAACGCCAGCAATTCAAGGTGACGCGCGGCGCGACAAGCTACCGCGGCCGCTTCGCACCCTCGCCGACCGGCCCTCTGCATTTCGGATCGCTCATCGCCGCGCTGGCGAGCTACTGCGACGCGCGCGCCGCCGGCGGCGAGTGGCTCTTGCGCATCGAGGATGTCGACGAGCCGCGCAGCAGCGCGCGCGCCGCCACCGCAATCCTCGCCACGCTCGATGCGTATGGCTTCGAATGGGACGGCGAGGTCGTGCGCCAAAGCGTCCGCAGCGAGCGCTATCAGGCGGCACTCGAGGCGCTCGTTGCGCGCGGAGAAGCCTTCGCCTGCACCTGCACGCGCAAGGAGCTCGACACCGCGGCGCTCGGCCCCGGCGGCGAGCGAGTCTATCCCGGAACGTGTCGCAACGGTGTCGCGGCAGGTCGCGAGGCGAGAGCGTGGCGAGTTCGCGTGACCGACGAGTCGATCGGCTTCCGCGATCGCCTGCAGGGCTGGCGGGTGCAGCGGCTCGCGCGCGAGATCGGCGATTTCATCGTCAAGCGCGCCGACGGCGCCTTCGCGTATCAGCTCGCGGTCGTCGTCGACGACGCCGCGCAAGGGATTTCGCACGTCGTGCGCGGCGCCGACCTCTTGGCCTCGACGCCGCGCCAGATCTGGCTGCAGCGACGGCTCGGATTGGCCACGCCCTCGTACCTGCACCATGCCGTGGCGATTCTCCCCAGCGGCGAAAAGCTCTCCAAGCAGACGGGAGCCGCGCCGCTGCCGTCCGATCCGCTGCGTCCGCTCCTCAAGGCGTGGGCGTTCCTCGGGCAGCGCGCGCCGCCCGCGCCGCTCACGTCGGTGGCCGAATTCTGGCGCTGGGCGCAGCGGACGTGGACGCCGGCGGACCTGCCGCCGGTCGCCATGCTGCCCGCGCCTCGGTGAGCGCCGCAGGGCCGCCCCAAGGCGCGAATTGCGCCCCCGATTTTTGGGGGCAGCGCAGCGGCCGAATTGACCAATGAGGCCGCGAGCGCGGGGGTCCATAAGTCGCGGGCAGCTCGGGGTATAATCGCGCCACCCCGTTCGCTTCGATCTGCGCGTCGCTTCCGCGCCGCGCGTTGTTTCGCCGCCCGCCATGACCACCCTCGTCGTCGTTCGCAAGAACCACGAAGTCGCCATCGCCGCCGATTCGCTGACGACCTTCGGCGATACGCGGCTCTCGGCGCAGTACGATCGCATCTACGACAAGATCGTGCGCTACCGCGACACCTACGTCGGGCTGTGCGGCAGCGCCGCGCACCAGCTCGTGTTCGAGAGCCTGCTCGCGCAGCACAAGGATCTCGATTTCAGCAGCAAGCCGGCGATCTTCGAGACCTTCCGCAAGCTGCATCCGATCCTCAAGGATCAGCACTTCTTGAACCCGAAGGAGGAAGAGGACGATCCGTACGAATCGACGCAGATCACCGCGCTGATCGCCAACGCCAACGGCATCTTCGGCGTGTATTCGATGCGCGAGGTGTTCGAGTACACGCAGTTCTGGGCGGTGGGGTCCGGCCGCGAGTTCGCGCTTGGCGCGATGCAGGTGCTCTACGGGCGGCTGCGCAGCGCCACCGCGGTGGCCAAGGCGGGGGTCGAAGCCGGGGCCATCTTCGACAAGAACTCGGGGCTGCCGATGACGATGTACACCCTGCCGCTCAAGGGCGAATGAGCCTCTACACACCGCGCGCGTTCGAAGCGGGCGACGGCGCCGCGCTCGCGCATCTTCTCCGCGACCATCCGTTTGCCACGCTGCTCACGCCCGGCGGCCCGGAGCCCTGGGTCAGCCACGTGCCGCTGGAGTACCTGCCCGAGCGCGGGCCCAAAGGGATTTTGCTCGGCCACATGGCCCGCGCGAACCCGCATTGGCGAGGCTTCGGAGCCGGCGCCTCGATCGCGATCTTCCACGGACCGCACGCCTATGTCTCGCCGTCGTGGTACGCCGAGCCGGCGGCCGCGGTGCCGACCTGGAACTACGCGCTCGCCCACGTCCACGGCCGCGTCGAGGTGCTGGCCGATGCAGCCGAAACGCGGGCGCTCCTCGAGCGCATGATCGGACGCTACGAAGGCGGCCGTGCGCAGCCGTGGCGGCTTGCGCTCGAGGGGCGTGCGCTCACCGCGATGCTCGACGCGATCGTCGGATTCCGGCTCGTGATCGAGCGCGTCGATGCCAAGCTCAAGCTCTCGCAGAACCGCAGCCTCGAGGATCGCGAGCGCGTGATCGCCGCGCTGCGCACCGAAGGCTACACGGACGCGGCAGCCACCGCGACGTGGATGGAGCGTTACGCACGCGGCGGCTAAGAGCCTCGCCGAGCCCTCAACAACACCGCAGCCCGCGTCATGCGCGCTGCACGGCGCCCGCGGTTCCAGTGCTGGTGACCACGCCGAGCTCGCGCATCGCCGCCATGACCGAGCTGAAGTCGGCCGCGGTGCGAACATTCGCGATCGGCTTCGCCAGGAGGTTGACCGCGCGCCCGCTGACGATGAGCGGCAGCTCCTCGGGCAGCTCGCTGCGCAGCGAGCGAATCTCCTGTCCCGCGATCTTGCCGGAAATGCCGCGGTCGAAGAGCAGGATCGCGAGACTGACGCGATACGCTCTGGACGCACCGCCGATCTCCTGCGCCGGAACGCCGGCGCCGAGCGTCAGGCAGTTGACGCCTTCGGTGAACAGCAGCAGTTCGAGGATCGCCAAACCGAGTTGATTGGGATCGTTCGGCGGGGTCGCGAGCAGGATCTGCCGCGCGTCGCGCGTCGGACGTACCAGTCGCGTGACGTCGCGCAACAGCCGCTGCGCAAGATCGCCGAAGCGCAGCTCCTGGAAGTTCTGCATCTCGCCCCGCACCACGCGCTCGTGCACCGCCTCGTTGAGCGGGATGAGCGTCTGCTCGAGGAATTTGCGCAATCCCTGCCCGACGAGGAGCTTCGACAGGTGATTCTGAAGCTCGCCCACGCGATGCTCGCCGAGAAGCTTGACCGCGGTCTCGATTTCGGCGGGCAACGGCTCGGGGGTCTCGATCGCGATGCCCAGCATCGACTGCAACGCCGAGTCGGCGAGCGGCACCACCGCACCGGCGCGCCACCCTTCCGACAACAGTTGCTTGATCAGTTTCAGCCGCGCGACCTGGTCGGGCGGATAGACGCGGTCGCCGAAGGCGTCCCGCGACGGGTCGGGAAAGCCGTAGCGGCGCTGCCACATATAGAGTTGCTCGCGCCGCAAGCCGGTGATCCGCACGACTTCGCGGATGTGCAGCGCCGCACGGCCCTCGACGCTGGCCACGGTCGTGATCGGCGGCAGGCCGTTGTCGCGTCGGCGCGTTGGCGCCTTGATCAGGATGCCCATGAACGTCCCCTTCCGATTCTGTGTGCCACAAGTATAGAGAAATCCCTTGTTCGTTTCAGCTTGACACATTTGCGGCAAAAGGCGCCGCAGCACGTCAGACGCTACGGTCATGGAGCGGGTCGTATTGCTCCGTTGCGCGCTTTGGCCCATCATCCCGCTTTCGGAACAAGGACTTCCGGCGCAGTCGTGCGCTCGTGCCCGGTTTGATCGCGGATGACGATCGTTTCCGTGCAAGCACCGTGCCGGCTCAAGGCGCATCCCTGATGTTTGGATTCGGCAAGACGATCAAGGACCCCCTGTCCGACGCAAGGAGCGTCGAGCGCTGGCTCCTCGGCTTCCCCGCCAGCGACCCGCTGGCGATGCATGCCGGCGTGCTCTCCGCGTTGGGCCGACTCACCGAGCGCGACGCACGGCGCACACCGGCGCACCTCGAGGCCGTGTTCCAGGTCGATCGGCACAGCGCCCCTCTGCGCAAGACTCTCACCGCGCAATATCTCGAGCACGGCGATCGCTCGGCCCGGATCGAGAACCAGCTCTGGCAGGCACTGTTCGATTTGACGCAGGGATTCCTGCTCTGCTACCAGGCCTTCGCGCGCGAGGTCAGCGCTCACGCGCAGAGCAACAAGTGGCAGTCGCTGCTCACCGAGCTGATCGCGCGGCAGATCATCCACCAGGGCCTCGATGCGAAGATCCGTCTGTTCCGCTACGAACAATGGATCCCGGCCAAATGGTCCGACTTGCACGCGCTGTTCCAGATGGCCTGCTCGGCGCAGATCGAGCGGCAGCCGATCGCGGTGCTCCCCGACGGAGGCCTGACCACGATCGAGCATGAGTTCCTGCGCGTGCTCGTATTGCAGCTCATGAACTCCGGCAACCTCACACCGCGCGACTTGGAATGGGTGGCCGAAGAGCTCTCCGAATGGTGCGCCCCGTTGCACCTCGCGATCGAGGCCCCCGCGGTAACGAGCTTCTACGTCGACCTCGGTTCCCGGGCCGGTCTCAAGCGCCGCACGGCGGCCCCGCTCGAAGGCCGCGTGCTGTTCCTCGACACGCGAGCGCTGCATGCGGTGCTGATGCAGAACGTGGTGATGCTCGAGCAGAAGGTCCGGAACAATCCGCTGTCCGAGCGCACCCCGCGCCGCGCCGACCAGCTCAATCTGCTCTCCAAGCTCGCCTCGCAAGTCGATCCGGAGTTCAAGCCCTTCGTCCGCCGCGGCGAGCGGGCCAACGCCGAGGGCAGCGTCGACGCGATCATCGGCTTCGGCAAGATCTCCGGCTTCTTCCGCGACGAGGAGATGACCTCGCTCATCAAGCGCAACCCGGGCACGTTCGGGGACACGATCGAGATCGCCACCTTCGGCCGGATGCGCCACGAAACCGCGTCCGCGCGCGCCGACGAGATGGCACAGCGGCGGCTCGCCAACTACACCGCGCCCGGAGGACCGTGGAGCGTTCGCGACATCTCTCAGACCGGGTTCCGGCTGGTCGCGCCGATGAGCGTCGTCAACGCAGTGACGCTGGGAACGCTCGCGGCGATCCGTCCCCAGGCGAAGACGCAGGGCCGCTGGACCCTGGGGATCGTGCGGCGCATGAAGCGGCTCACCACCGAGCGCGCGGAAATCGGCCTACAGGTGGTCGCCAACGATCTGACCGGGGTCGAGCTCTCCGAAACCAAGCGCGGCGAGGGCGACTACGCCGTCGACGGCGAGATCGCCACGGCGAACAGCCGGAGCTTCGACGGACTTCTTCTCTCGCTCCAGAAGCGCGACGGGGAGGCCGCGGTGAAAACGCTGGTCGTGCCGCCCGGCGAATATCAGGCGGGAAAGCGGTTGCAGATGACCGTCGGCAAGGCGTCGCAACGGATCGCCTTCGGGCGGACGCTGGAGCAGCATCCGGACTGGGTGTGGGCGACGGTCGAGCCGCTCCCCGCGGCTGCGCAAGCTCACGCCGCCGCCAAGCCGACATAACCAAAGCGCTTGAGCGCCTTCGATGCCGGCCGACCGCTATCGGGAGATCTGTGCCGCCCATCGCTGGAGCGTTCCGGGCGAGTTCAATATCGGGCACGCCGTCTGTGGACGCTACGCGGATGAGCCCGCGCGGCTGGCGCTGCTGTGGGAAGACGAAACGGGCGCCACGGCCCAGTACACGTTTGCCGATCTGCAACGCCAGGCGAACCGGCTGTCCAACGCGCTCGCCGCGCGAGGCGTGAGCCGCGGCGACAAGGTCGCGATCGTCCTCCCGCAACGGCCGGAAACCGCCGTGGGGCACATCGCCTGTTACCAGATGGGCGCGGTCGCCGTGCCCCTGTCGTTCCTGTTCGGTCCCGACGCGCTCGAATACCGTCTGCAGAACTCGGAAACGAAAGTCGCACTCTGCGATCCAGCCTCGCTTCCGAACCTCGTCGCCATCCGCGACAAGCTGCCCGGGCTCACCCACGTCATCGGCGTGGCCGGCGCGCGCGAATCGTGGACCGAGGATTGGGGCGCGCTGCTGGCAAGGGCGTCAGAGAGCTTCGGCGCGGTCACGACCCGCGCCAACGATCCGGCGCTGCTGATCTACACCAGCGGCACGACCGGGCCACCGAAGGGCGCGCTCATGCCACAGCAGTGCCTGCTCGGCAATCTCCCGGGGTTCATCTATTCGCACGACCTCTTTCCGCAGGCCGGCGACCTGTTCTGGTCGCCCGCCGATTGGGCGTGGACGGGCGGGCTCATGGATGCGCTGTTGCCCACGCTGTATTTCGGCTACCCGATCCTGGGCTTCCGCGGGCGCTTCGATCCGGAACGCGCGCTCTCGCTCATGGCCAAGTATCGCGTCCGCAATACGTTCCTGTTCCCGACCGCGCTCAAGATGATGATGAAGGCCGTGCCGCAGCCACGCTCACGCTTCGATCTCGCGCTGCGCAGCGTGATGAGCGCCGGGGAGGCCGTGGGCACGGCGGTGTTCGAGTGGGCGCAGGACGCGCTCGGCGTGACGGTGAACGAGATGTTCGGCCAGACCGAGATGAACTACATCGTCGGTAACTCGCACACCCTGTGGCCCGCGAAGCCCGGCTCGATGGGTCGTCCCTACCCCGGCCATCGCATCGTGGTCATCGACGAGGCCGGCAACCAAGTCACCGGAGAACCCGGCGAGGTGGCGGCGCACCGGATCGGCTCGGACGGAACGCCCGACCCGGTGTTCTTTCTCGAGTATTTCAAGAATCCCGAGGCTACCGCGAAGAAATTCAGCGGGGATTGGTGCCGCACCGGCGATCTCGCGCGCGCCGACGCCGACGGCTACCTGTGGTACCAGGGGCGCGCGGACGACATGTTCAAGGCAGCCGGCTACCGCATCGGTCCCGCGGAGATCGAGAACTGCCTGCTCAAGCACGCCGCGGTGGCCAACGCCGCGATCGTCCCGAGTCCCGACGAGACGCGCGGGAACGTCGTCAAAGCCTTCGTCGTGCTCGCGCCGGGGCACGCGCCGAGCGCAGCGCTCGAAGAAGACATCCAGCAGCACGTGCGCCGGTTTCTCGCGCCCTACGAATATCCGAAGGAGATCGAGTTCATCGACGCGCTGCCCATGACCACCACCGGCAAGGTGCAGCGGCGCGTGCTGCGCGAACGCGAGCGGCAGCGCAAGCTGGGCGGCCGGAGCCCGGGTTGATGGTGCGGCGGCGCAGGCTCGCTCGCCCGTCCGCGCGCTCTAGCGCGCCCACGCAATCGGCTACGGTTTGCCCGCCAGTGCTTCGCGCGCGGCGAAGCCTTCGAGAAAGCGCCGGTGCGTGAGCACCCAGAACACTGCGGGCGCGACCGTCGGCACGATGAGCGTCCCGAACTGATACGCGAATGCGATCGCCTCGCGTTCGAGCGCGCTGAAGCCGGCCTGCGCGGCCACCGACGGCGCGGTGTCGAAGGCGATGTGCTTGAGGAATTCTGCGACGAGCCCCCAGGTGATGCCTGGCGCGAGCACCACGTAGCCGAAGACCAAGTTGCGCCAGACGTGCGGCTGCCGGGCGGCGAGAACCAGCGCGGCCAGCATGGGCAAGCCGAAGCTGTACAGAAGCGTATTGACCTCCACCGAGATTACGCCGCCGGCCGCATTCTCCGTCGTCGCGAGCGAGGCCTTCAGCGTCGATACGATGGTGACCAGGTGCCCTTGCTGCTCGACCGCCTTGACGAGATCGGCGAAGGCGAGCCTGGCCACGCCGTCGACGAGCAGCACGATCGGAAAGGCGAGCAGCGGGCCGGCGAGATACCACACCGCGAACGCGAGCGGCAGCCAGCCCGCGACGCGCAGCACGAAGGGCCCGAGCGAGCTCCCGCGCATCGCCTGCCGCCCGGTCAGGCCGCGGCGGGGACGCTCGCCGCGTGCGGCAGCGTGCGCACCCACAACAGCCAGACGATCAGCACGTCAAGCATAATGAGCGCCTGCCACACGTAGAGGTGCGCGAATTCGAACGCGGGCTGGCTCCACTGTCCGAGGTAGAACAGGCTCACCACGCGGACCATGTTCAGGCCCTGGACCGCGGTCACGCCGACGGCGAGCCCGAGAAGCTTGCGCTTCCAGGGTGCCGGAAAGGCCAGGATCGCCGCCAGCAGCACGATGGTCGCCTCCACGCCGTTGCAGCCGGCCACGATCGCCACGGCGAAACCGTTGCGCGCGCTCTGCAGCACGTTGCCTTGGGAGAGCACCGTAGGATCGAACACCCTCGCAATGTCGGCGCTGATCGTGGCGAGCGAGGCGGTCCACGGCTCGACGAACCAGCGCTGCGCCCACGGTGTGAGCTCCGCGCCGAACAGCGTTGCCTGCAGCAGCAGAAAGCCGAGGAAGAAGCGGACCATGGTTCTTATCGCTGAACGGCGTTACCGGCGGGCACGGCGAAGCTCTAGCTTGCCTTCGCACGCGAAAGCGGCGGGTTCTGCGCGAAATAGCGACGCACGCCGGCGCCGATCGAGTCGGCCAGCCTCCACTGGTGGCGATCGTCGCGCAGCTTCTGCTCTTCCTCGGGGTTGGAAATGAACGCGGTCTCGACCAGGATCGACGGGATGTCGGGTGCCCTGAGCACGGCAAACCCGGCCTGCTCGACGCTGCCCTTGTGCAGCGTGTTCACCGCGCCGAGGCCGTCGAGCACCGAGCGGCCGACGCGCAGGCTGTCGCTGATCTGCGCGGTCTGCGACAGGTCGAGGAGCGTCCTGGCGAGCATGGGATCGCGGGCGTCGAGGTTCACCCCGCCGATGAGATCGGCCTCGTTCTCGTGCTCCGCCAGCCAGCGCGCGGCGGCGCTGGTCGCCCCGCGCTCGGACAGCGCAAACACCGACGAGCCGCGCGCGCTCGGGGTCGTGAACGCGTCGGCATGAATGGAAATGAACAGATCCGCCCGGACCCGCCGCGCCTTCTGTACACGCACGGCGAGGGGCACGAAATAGTCACCGTCGCGCGTGAGCATCGCGCGCATCCCCGGGCCATCGTCCAGCGCGGTCTTGAGCTTCCTGGCAATCGTCAGCGTGACGGTCTTCTCGTAGGTGCCGCGGCGGCCGATCGCTCCGGGATCCTCGCCGCCATGGCCGGGATCGACCGCGACGATGAGCGGGCGCCGCACGGCGCGCTTCCCTTCGTCCTTGCCGGACGGCTCGCCGCGCGCGGACGCATCGCCCTCCGGCTTGGACGCCGCGGCGCCGGCCTGTTCGCGCGCCTGCTGGGCGCGCTCCACGTCCTCGAGCAGCGCCATCAACGGATCCGGAGGCGTCAAGGGATAAAGATCGAGAACGACGCGATGGCCGTAATTGCCGACCGGGCGCAACCCGAAGAGCTGCGGATTCACCGCCGACTTCAAGTCGAGCACGATACGCAGCACGCCGGGTCTGAACTGCGCGACGCGCACCGCCTGGATGTACGGGTCGTTGGGCACCACCCGTCGCGGCAGCTCGAGGAGCTCCGCGTTGGCCTCGACGCCTTCGAGGTCGAGAACCAGTCGCTCGGGATTCTTCATCGACAGCAACTGATAGGCGATCGGAGACGGCGATTCGACGATCAGTCGCGTATATTCCTGGGCCGGCCAGAGCCGGGCCGAAGCCATCGCAGCGGCATCGACGCGCACGGGGAAGAGCCACTGTGCCGCGGGCAGAGCGAGCCACGCGCACACGCGTCGGCGCTCCAACGACACTCGCCTCAAGCCATTTTGGCGGCGAAGCGCGCGAGGCATGCCTTACCCGGTACGGTTGTTGCGCGAAGCTCGAGCGCGCGTCCCCCGTCGGCCAGCTCGAGGCGGGCGGCCACATCGATCACCGGCAGGCGTGCCGCCACGCGCTCGGGCCACTCGATCAGCGCCACGCAATCGGGCCGGAAGTATTCCGCAAACCCCGCGCTGTCCCATTCGTTCGGGTCGTTGAAGCGATAAAAATCAAAATGCCGAAAGTATAAGCTTGGAAATGAATAATGTTCAACCAGCGTATAGCTGGGACTTCTGACTACGCCTGTCCAGCCGAGACCGCGCAGGATCCCGCGCACCAGCGTCGTCTTGCCGGCACCGAGCTCGCCCGAAAGCGTCACGATCATTCCGCCGCGAAGTCCGGGGGCGAGCGCGGCGCCCGCGCGCACCGTGGCCTCGGGGTCCGGAAGATGCCGGCGTAGCGCTTCTATAATGGTTGATTCCCTCGCGAAACCCGCGTTTGCCATGCCCGCCGCCTCGTCGCTGCGCGAACCCGATCTCGTAGCGCTCGGGCACGATATTCGCGCCTGGGGCCGGGAGCTGGGGTTTGCCGAAATCGGGATCGCCGATACCGGGCTTGCGGCCGAGGCAGCGCGATTGACGGCGTGGCTCGCCGCGGGGCGGCACGGCGAAATGAATTATATGGCACGCCACGGCACGCGCCGGGCGCGGCCCGCGGAGCTCGTCCCCGGGACGATTCGCGTGGTGAGCGCGCGTATCGATTATCTGCCCCGGAATACACGCGATCCCGCTGCGGTGTTGCGCGACTCCGCCAAGGCCTACGTGTCGCGCTACGCGCTCGGTCGGGACTATCATCGCGTGCTCCGCGGCAAGCTGCAGCGGTTGGTCGACCGAATGACCGCGGCGGTCGGCGAGTTCCGCTATCGCGTCTTCACCGACAGCGCGCCCGTGCTCGAAGTCGCGCTCGCGGCGAAAGCGGGCCTGGGCTGGCGCGGGAAGCACACGCTGCTTCTCAGCCGCGAGGCCGGCTCGTTCTTCTTCTTGGGCGAGATCTACACCGACCTGCCGCTGCCCGTGAGCGCAGCGCAAAGCGACCACTGCGGGAGCTGTCACGCCTGCATCGATGCCTGTCCGACCGGGGCGATCGTCGCGCCCTACGAGCTCGACGCGCGCCGCTGCATCTCGTATCTCACCATCGAATTGAAAGGCAGCATTCCGGAGTCGCTTCGTGCGCTCATCGGCAACCGGGTCTACGGCTGCGACGATTGCCAACTGGCGTGTCCCTGGAACAAGTTCGCGCAAGCCACCGGCGAGGGCGACTTCGCGGTGAGAAACGGCCTGGACGACGCGAATCTCGTCGAGCTCTTCGCCTGGACCGAAAGCGAGTTTGAACAACGAACGCAGCGCAGCGCCATCCGGCGCATCGGCTACGAGCGGTGGCTGCGCAATATCGCGGTGGGGCTCGGCAATGCGGACCCCAGCGAAGAGATCATCGCTGCGCTCGAACGCCGCAGCGACGACCCCTCAGCGCTCGTCCGCGAGCATGTCGCGTGGGCGCTCGCGCGGCAGCGAGCGCTCGCCCGGGGTGAGCGCGAAGCCCGAACCCCGGGACCGCCGAGCCCCTCCGGCGTCGCGCCTACCTGATCAGTTGATTCATCGACACGATCGGCAGCATCACCGCCAGCACCAGCACGAGCACGATCGCGCCCATGAACACGATCAGGACCGGCTGAACGAGCGCCGCGAGCCAGGTCAGCCGCCGCTCGACGTCGGCGTCCTGCTCGTGCGCGGCGCGCTCGAGCATGGCGGGGAGCTGTCCGCTGTGCTCGCCGTTGGCGACCAGATGCACGAGCAGCGGCGGGAAGACGCGCTGGCTCGCAAGCGCGCGGGCGAGCGACACGCCTTCGCGAACGTGCGCCGCGGCGGCATGCGCTGCGCGCCGGATCGGCCGCGCCCAGATGACCGCGGCCGCCGTCTCCAGCGCGCGCAGTAGCGGCGCCCCGCTCCCGGTGAGAATCGAGAGCGTGCTCGCGAAGC
The DNA here is from genome assembly GCA_036382945.1 of Casimicrobiaceae bacterium. Lineage (GTDB taxonomy): Bacteria > Pseudomonadota > Gammaproteobacteria > Burkholderiales > Casimicrobiaceae > PALSA-1003. The sequence continues at coordinate 29,799 of DASVPH010000070.1, read as the reverse complement.
GCGCGGTATCGAGCCCGCGCAGAATGGTGCCGACCACGGGTGTCGCGAGCAGCAGCGCCTGCCACGGCTCGCGCCAGCGTTCCTGCCGTAACAACAGCACCCCGGCCACGACGAGCACAACGATGAAGCCCAGCCAGTACCAGCCGGTCGTGCGCAGAAAATCGCTGCTGGCGATGAGCGCGCGCGTGAGCCACGGCAGCGTCTGGCGGCTCTGCTGATAGACCGCGACGATCTGCGGAACGACGTAGAGCAGCAGCGTGGCGATCACCGCGAGCGCGATCAGCGTCACCAGCGCCGGATAGATCAGCGCGGCGGTGAACTTCTGCCGCAACACCTGGCGCGCTTCGAGATAATCGGCGAGCCGCGAGAGCACGCCGCCGAGCTGGCCGCTCTCGGCGCCGACCGCGACCAGGCCGCGATAGAGCTCGGAGAACGTTCTCGGGAACCGCGACAGCGCGCCGGCGAGCGACTCGCCCGCGCCGATCTGCTCGCGCACGGCACCGAGCAGGCGCGCCGCGCCCGGATGATCGGACTGCTCGGCAACCGCGACGAGCGCCTGGTCGAGCGGCATGCCGGACGCAACGAGCGTGGCGAGCTGGCGCGTGGTCAGGGCCAGGATGCCCGGCGCAAGACGCGTCGCGTCGGTGCGCGCCACCGCGCTTGCCGACTCGGCCTCCACCGCGGTCGGGAACAACCCTTCCCCGCGCAGCGCGTCGCGCGCGGCGCGGGCCGAGGCCGCATCGAGGAGCCCGCGCCGTGCCCGCCCGGCGCCATCGACCGCCTCGTACCGGAACGCCGGCATACGGCGTCTGCTAACGTGTGAAGCCGCGCAACGGAGCGCGCAGCAGAAACTGGCTGGGCTTGGCGAGCATCAGGTTCACCAGATCGTCGAGAGCCTGCGTGTCCAGCGCCGCGGTCTCGAAGTCGAGGATCACCGGCTCGAAGCGATCGACGTTGCGCAACGTGACCACGATCCGTCCGTTCTCGAAATCCGGATCGAACCGCGCCTCGCAGCGCAGCCCCGGCTTGACGCGGATCACGTTGTAGGTCGCGCCCGTGTTCACGCCGGAGTCGGTGTCGCAGGTGAACTCGATGTGCGCGGAGACGAGCGCGCGCTCGACCTCCGGCGAGCGCCGGATCGCCACGCGCAGCGGCGCCAGCGGCGGCCCCGCGAGGCTGTAGTAGACGACGACGTAGTCGTACACGTCCCGGTCCTGCAGTCGCTGTTTGCGGAACATGACCGAGGCCTTCTCCAGATGGAGCCCCTCGAAGCGGACCACGTGCGGCAGCTCGAAGGAGCGCTCGACCGGCGGCGAGATGACCTGCAGCAGCTTGCACGCCTCGTCGAAATACTGGAACACGGCGTGCATGCGCTGATCGATGCGGTCGATCAGCTCGCGCGAGAGCTTGAGCTGCTGGATGCGCTTGGCCGCGACCGCGTCGGCCTGGGCGCGCAGTTGCTCGAGCAGGAACGATCGGGGGGCGCGGGCCATGGGTCGGTCGCTCGATTAGCTCGGTGACCTCGACTACTCTGCGTCGCCGCCGTTCGCCGCGCCGGTTACACGCAGGAGCTCGGCGAGCGAGGTCGTGCCCTCGACGAGCCAGCGCGCGCCGTCGACCGCGAGCGTTCGCACGCCGGCCCGCCCGGCGGCCTCGCGTAGCGCCGGCTCCCCGCTGCGATCGTGGATCAGGCGCCGCAGGCCCTCGTCGACGAGTACGAGCTCGTAGATTCCCGTGCGTCCGCGGTAACCCGAATGGCCGCAGGCGCTGCAGCCTGCCGCGCGCCACAGGCGGGTCGTGCGCGGCAATCCGAGTTGCCCGAGCACGGCCGCCTCGCCTGCGGTCGGCGCGACGGCTTCCCGGCAGTGCGCGCACAGGCGCCGCACGAGCCGCTGCGCGAGCACGCCCAGCAGGCTCGAGGCGAGGAGGTAAGGCTCCACGCCCATGTCGGCGAGCCGGGTCACCGCGCTCACCGCGTCGTTGGTGTGCAGCGTCGCCAGCACCAGATGTCCGGTGAGGCTCGCCTGCACCGCGATCTGTGCGGTCTCCAGGTCGCGGATCTCGCCGACCATGATGATGTCCGGATCCTGGCGCAGGATCGAGCGCAGCGCCCGCGCGAAGTTGAGCTCGATCCGCGGATTGACCTGCGTCTGGCCCACTCCGTCCAGCGCGAACTCGATCGGATCCTCGACCGTCATGATGTTGAGCCGCCCGCGGTCCAGGCGCGACATCGCCGCATAGAGCGTGGTCGTCTTGCCCGAGCCCGTCGGCCCGGTGACGAGGATGATCCCGTGCGGCTCGCGGATCAGCCGATCGATCGCGGCGAGCGTGGCCTCGCTCATCCCGAGCGCGGCGAGATCGAGACGCGCCGCATCCTTGTCGAGCAGCCGCAGCACCACGCGCTCGCCCGGTCCCGTCGGCAGTGTGGATACCCGCACGTCCACGCTCTTGTCGCCGAGCTTGAGCGCCATCCGCCCGTCCTGCGGCAGGCGCTTCTCGGCGATGTCGAGGCTCGCCATCACCTTGAGCCTGGACACCAGCGCCGCATGCAGTGCGCGCGGCGGCTCGATGACATCGTGCAGAACGCCGTCGACGCGGAAGCGCACCACCGAGCGCGCCTCGTAGGGCTCGAAGTGCAGGTCGGACGCACGCTCGCGCAGCGCCTGCAGCAGCAGTGCGTTGATCATGCGGATCACCGGCGCGTCGGAGGTCGGCCCGAGCAGGTCCTCCGCCTTCGGGATGTCCTGCAGCAGCCGCGCGAGGTCGGTATCGCGCGAGAAGTCCTCCGCGAATTGCGTCACCGGAGAGGCCTGGTTGTAGGCGTTGGCGAGCTCGGCGGCGAAGCGCTCCGCGTTCACCGTCGTCGTCTTGAGCGGCCGTTGCAGCACGCGCTTGAGCTCGGCGATGCCCTCGAGCGAAGCGTCGCTGCGCGCCAGCACGTGCACCGCTTCGCCGTCGTCGGCGAGGGGCAGCACGCCGTGCGCGCGAGCGAAAGCGTACGAGATGCGCTGCGTGAGGCTCCGAGCCACAGGGGCGCTCGTCGTGGAGACCGAACCGGGGACCGGCATGGGGCGATCGCTATCGCGGTTTAGGCTGCGCTCCGCTTTGCGGGGCCGACCCCGAGGTCGGCGGGACCGGGAGCATCGGCAGCAGCGGCACGTTGGCATCGGGCCAGAACGGCCGCTCGGCAGGCTTGAGCCTCTCCTGCTCGCCGATGATGTAATCGTAGCGGTCGGTGGTGAGCGAAGTGGTCGCGCTGCTGGAGCGCACGACCGTCGGCTTCAGGAACACCATCAGGTTGGTCTTCGTCCGCTGCCGGTTGTCGTAGCGAAACAGTGAGCCGACCAACGGGATATCGCCTGCCACCGGAATCTTGCTCGCGTTGTCGGTCAGGCTGTCCTGGATCAGGCCGCCCAGGACGACGATCTGGCCGTCATCGACGATCACCGTCGACTCCAGCGAGCGCTTGTTGGTGATGATGCCGGCTGCGTTGGTCGTATCCTGGACGCGCGAGACCTCCTCGTAGATCGCGAGCCGGATGCTGCCGCCCTCGGTGATCTGCGGCTTCACCGTCAGGATCAGGCCCACGTCCTTGCGCTCGATGGTCTGGAACGGCGTGACGGTGGTCGTGGAACCGGTCTGCGCATACTGGCCGGTGATGAACGGCACATTCTCCGCAACGACGATCTTCGCCTGCTCGTTGTCGAGCGTCAGCAGATTCGGGGTGGACAGGATGTTGGTCGTGCTGTCGGTCGCCAACGCGCGCGCCAGCAAAGCCAGGTTGGTGATCGTGCCGATGCCCGGAATGGTGATCGTTCCCTTGATGATGCCGAGGTTCAGCCCCTGGCCCACCGCGCTCAGGTTCGTCTGCGCATCGATGATGTTGGTGCCGCTGCCGCGCGTGCCGAAGTTCGTTCCGCCGCCGACCTGGGTCGAGTTGCTGTTGAACTTGCCCGCATTGAGAAGGTTCCATTGGATGCCGAACTCGTTGGCCTTGTCGGCGGTGACCTCGACGATCAGCGCCTCGATATAGACCTGCGCGCGGCGGATGTCGAGCTTTTCCACTACCGCGCGGATGTTGTTGTAGATCGGCTCCGGCGCCATCACGATCAAGGCATTGTTCGCGGGGTCGGCCTGGATGGTCGCCCCGCCGGCGCTGAATGCGACCGCGCCGCCGGTCGTGCCGACCGAAGCCGTGATCTGCGGCGCGGCCGTCGGGGTGGTCGCCACGGTAGGCGTTGCCGCGGCGCTCACGTTCAGCGACGCCGTAGGGGTGAGCGCCAGCGTGCTCTGGGTGCCGGCCGTTTCGCTGCCGCCGGAGAGCAGCGCGCGCAGCGTCTGTGCGACCCGCACGGCTTCCGCGTTCTTGAGATAGATGATGAAGATGTTGCCGCCGGGACGCCCGGGTGTGTCGAGCTGCTCGATGAGCGAGCGCACGCGCGCCAATCGCGTAGGATTCTCGGCGCGGACCAGGAGGCTGTTGGAGCGCGGGTCGGCCACCACCGTCACGCGCTGCTGCGGATCGGGCGCGGCGCCGGGGGCGCCCGTCTCGGCGAGCAGGCGGTTGACGACCTGCACCAGATCGAGCGCCGAGGCGTTGCGCAAGGCAACGACGATCGGCTCGCCCGCCGAGGGCACGTCGAGCGAGGCGATGATGCGGTCGATGCGCTTCAGGTTGTCGGCATAGTCGGTGATGACCAGCGCGTTGCCGGTCGGCACCGCAGCGATGCTGTTGTTGGGGGTGATCAGCGGCCGCAGGACGTTCACGAGCTGGGCCGCCGATTCGTTCTTCAACGCGTAGACCTCGGTCACCAGCCGGTCGCCGCCGCCTGCGACCGGGCCCGCGATCACCGGCGAGCCGTGCTGCTTCGCATCGGCTTCGGGGACGATCTTGGTGATGCCGTCGGTGTCGACCGCGGCGTACCCCTGCAGCCGCAGCGCCGAGAGCAGGGTCGGATAGACCAGGCTCGCCGGAACGGGGCGCGCGGAAATGATGTTGATCACGCCCTTGACGCGCGGATCCAGGATGAAATTGCGTCCCGTCATCTCCGCGACCGCCTTCACCACCGCTTCGATGTCGGCGTTGACGAAGTTGAGCGTCACCGGCTCCTCGCCAGCGCGCGCAGATCCAACCCAAAGCACGGCCATGAGCGCGGCAGCGGCGAGGAGACGCGGTACGGGAGCGATCACTGGCGCAACACCGACGGCGGGGAAAGGGGTCGGACGCGACTTCTCACGCAATACCGTTCAGGGCCAGAAGCAAAAACGGCAAATCCGACCGTCATTTCCCACCCCCTCTACTGCGTCGCGGCAATGATAGCATGGGGTTTTCGCCCCCTTTTTCGGCCTGGCAGCGTGCAACAAACCGAATCCGGAATGGGGTTGTAGCCCATCTAAGGGCCCGAGAGCCGACAACAGGGAGGCCCCATGCGCTACGCATGTCAACGCCGGAGCCCGCCGCCGCTCACGCTCGCCGCATCGCTTCGCCTGTTCGGGCTGGCGCTCTTTCTGCTGGCACCTGGGGGCCATGCGGCGGACGCGGCGCCGCCGGTCGCCAACGACACGAGCGTGAAAATCACGGCGTTTCCGCCGGCGGTGCACGTCACCACGGCGGCGGCGAAGGACGATGCAGCGTCCGGAAACGAAGGCAAGGCCGACACCGGGAAACCGCGCGTGCGCATCGACACCGACCACGACTTCGATCCCTTTAGCAATGAGATGCTACAGAACACGCCGTGGGTGATCGGCCTCGTCTTTCTCGTCGTGGGCTCCATCTTCCTGACGCCCATCGTGCTGCTGGTCGGCATCATCTGGTACAAGCTGCGCAAGGCCCGTTTGCAGAACGAGGCGATGCTGGCACTGGCCGAAAAGGGCGTGGTGCCGCCGGGGCAGGCAGCGGCCGCCATCGCCGCGAGCGAGCCGCCCGCCAGCGTCGCGCCCCAGGTCTATCAGCAGGCCATGGCGCTGCGCAAGCGCGTGGTCTGGTCGGACCTGCGCAAAGGCGTGATCCTGTCCATGATCGGACTGGCGTTCTCCTTCTACTGGCTGGTCTCGGATCGAGAGGCGAGCTGGGTTGGCTTGATCCTACTGTTCGTCGGCGTCGGCTATGTCGTGTTGTGGTGGCTCGAGGGCCGGCAACTCGACGAAACGAGAGCCCGAGCCGGAAGCAACGACACCACCCCCGGAGCGAGCGGAGGCTGATGCGCGCCCGGGTCCCCCGCTCATGTCGTCCTCCGCGGCCAACGATGCGCAACTCATCGCCCGCGTCCTGGTTCACGACGATCGGCACGCGTTCGGCGAGCTGGTGCGGCGGCATCAATCCGCGGTTCGCGCGACGTTACGCAAACTCACCGGCGGCGATCATGCCCGGGCCGACGACCTGGCACAGGAGACTTTCTTGCTCGCGTACCGCAACCTGAGATCGTTCCGGCAGGAGGCGAAGTTCTCCACGTGGCTCTACCGGATCGCCTACAACGCGTTCCTGGCGGACACGCGAAAGACCAAAGAGCTGCCGCTGCGCGAAGGCGCCGACCCTGACGATTTCGCGGCAGCCGCGGAGGACGACACCATCCCCGTTGCGCGCGGCGCTGCACTCAACATCGACTTGGCGCGCGCGATGGCCACCCTGTCCGAGGCCGAGCGTGCCGTCATCGTCCAGTGCTACCATAATGACCTGTCGCACGAGGAGGCCGCGTACGTCTTGGGCTGTCCGGTCGGGACGGTGAAGACGCACATCCTGCGCGCCAAACAGAAGCTCAAGGCGCGATTGGCGGGCTGGGGGCCGGAAGCGTGACCCTGCAAGAGAATCCGACACAAGGCAGCGACGAGTGGCTCGAGGCAGCGCTTCGCGCCGATGCCGGCAACCACGCGGCTTCCTATGTGACCGACGACGGCTTCACCGCCCGCGTCCTGGAGCGCCTGCCGCAACCGGCGGCACTTCCGGTTTGGCGTCGCCCGGTCGTTGCGCTGCTGTGGGTGATCGCCGGCAGCGCCGCCGCGGCTGCGCTGCCGGAATTGTTCTACGATGTTTTCCGGGGCCTCGTGGCGACGCTCTTCGGGCAGCCTCTGACCTTGTCGCGAATCGCCGTTGCCGTAGCTGTGCTCGGTGCGTTCACCTGGAGCACGCTCCTCTACGCGCTGCGCGAAGAGTAGCGGTCGCGTCCCGCGGTCGGTCGGGGCCGGTAAGCGGCGACCAAAAAAACGCCGCCTGGAGTTGGCGGCGTCCCGCGCGTCCGCGGGCCTACTGCAGCTTGTACTCCACCTCGATTTCTCCGATGAACTTCTGTCCGGTGGCGGAGAACTTCCACTTCATCAGCGCGTTTTTCGTCGCCGCCTCGAAGTAGCGCAAACTCTGCGGCGGCCTCGCTTCGAGGATTTTCACGTCGGTCACGTTGCCGTTTTCGTCGATGGAGACATGCGCCAATAGCGTGCCTTCGATCTCCTTGCGCTGCGCTTCGCGCGGGTATTCCAGATCGGACCTGGAGATCGGGACGATGTTCTTCACGACCGCCGGCTTCGCCGGCGGTGGTGGCGGCGGCGGCGCCGGCGGCGCGATAACAGGCGGAGCAGGCGGAGGCGTGGGCGTGATCGCTGCGATCACTGGCTCCGAGGATATCGTCGGCACCGGTATGTCCGGCGGCGGAACATAGGGCATCGGCGGCGGCGGGATCTTCGGAAGCTCGATTTTCTTGGGCGGCGGCGGCGGGGGCGGCGGCGCCTTGAGCTCCTCGACGATCGTGGCGGTGAGCGGCTTCTTGATCACCTCGACCGCCTTGCGCGCAAGCCCCGTCACCAAGCCGTAGATGACCAGCGCGTGCACCAGGATCACGAAGGCGATCCCGATCGCGTGCCTGGCTGGATCTCTCTGTCGGCGTGCATAGTCCATCGTGTCTCGACTCCGGTCACCCGCGGGCGCGCGCCCCGGGGCGCCCTCCTTGTTAACTCCAAGCCCGTCTCACCTTTGCGAGTTGGACGCTTGCGTCGACTCGCCACGCGCGATCCCCGCTTCGCTAAAGCTCGCGGGGCCCCTCGCTGCGGGCTCGCGCCACTCCCTCCTTGTTAACTCCCATGCCGCACTCACCTTCGCGTGTCGGGCGCTTGCGTCGACTCGCCACGCGCGATCCCCGCTTCGCTAAAGCTCGCGGGGCCCCTCGCTGCGGGCTCGCGCCGCTATTCCTCAATGAACTGCTCGCTGCCGACGATGCCGATCTTGGTGAGCCCGAGGCGCTGCGCCGAGGCCATCACCCCTGCGGCCACGGCGTACCTCGAGCCCTTGTCCGGGCGCAGATGCACCTCGGGCTGAGGGGCCTGCGTGGCGGCGGCCCGAAGCCGGTCTTCGAGTGTTGCCCGATCGGGCACCGCCAAGCCGTTCCAGTAGACGGTGTCGCTCGAATCGATGTCGATCTTCACCACTTCGGGCAGCACCTTGGGCGGCGGCGGGTTGCCGGTCGGCATGTTGAGGTTGACCGAGTGCAACTGGATCGGCAGCGTGATGATCAGCATGACCAGCAGCACCAGCATCACGTCGATGAGCGGCGTGGTGTTGATGTCGATCATCACGTCAGGCTCGCGCGCGGTGATACTCGGACCCACGTTCATTGCCATGACGCGTTCCTCGAAGAGTGGTGAGACAGGTCCATCTTAGCCGCCGCCGCGAATCGGCGGCTCGGTGATGAAGCCGACTTTCGCGATCCCCGCGCGCTGGACCGCGTAAATGATTCGCCCGACGCCCTCGTAGCGCGCGCGACCGTCGCCGCGGATCTGCACCTCGGGCTGCGGCGTGAGCACGGAGACCTTCTTCAAGCGCTCGATCAGCGCGGAAGTGGTCGGGATCCGAAGGTCGTTCCAGTAGATGCGCCCCGCCTCGTCGACCGAGAGCGTGATGTTCTCGGGCTTGGTTTCGCGGACCTCGTTGCGCTCCTTCGGCAATTGCACCGGAATCGAGGTCGTGACCACCGGAATGGTGATCAGGAAGATGATGAGCAGCACCAGCATCACGTCGACGAGCGGCGTGGTGTTGATCGTGGAGACGACCTCGTCTTCCTCGCCGTCGGCCGGACCGACAGTCATCGCCATGGTCTAGCCTCTGACCGTGGCCTGCGCGTGCGCGCTTGTGACCTGCCCGTGCGTGGCGCCTGTTTTCGGTGCGCTCAACAGCACCGCATGCAGATCGGCGCCGAAGCTGCGCACCTGTTCCATCGCGGTCTTGTTCCGGCGCACCAGCCAGTTGTAGCCGAGCACCGCTGGCACGGCCACGGCCAGACCCATCGCCGTCATGATCAGCGCCTCGCCGACCGGCCCGGCCACCTTGTCGATCGACGCCTGCCCGGCGATGCCGATCGCGGTGAGCGCGTTGTAGATCCCCCACACCGTCCCGAACAGGCCCACGAACGGGGCGGTCGAGCCGACGGTGGCGAGAAAGGCGAGCCCGTCCTGAGTGCGGCTCTGCACGTTCTCGATCGCGCGCTGGATCGACATGCTGATCCAGGTGTTGAGGTCGACGTTGCCGAGCAACCCGGTGTGCTTGGTCGACGCCTCGAGCCCGGATTCCGCGATGAAGCGGTAGGGACTATTGGTCTTCAAGCTATCGGTGCCTTGGCGGACCGAAGGCGCGCTCCAGAACTTCTTGCTCGCCGCACGCGCCTGCCGGCCCATCTTGGACTGCTCGTACACCTTGGTGACGATGATGTACCAGCTTCCGATCGACATGATGACGAGGATCGCGATCGTGCCCTTGGAGACGACATCGCCGCCTCGCCACAAGGCTTCGAGCCCATAGGGGTTCTCGACCACCTGCGTCGTACGCACGCCGGCCGTCGCAGGAGGCGCCGCCGGTGAGCCGGCCTGGGCGGTCGCGTCCTGGGATGCGGCGGGCGCGCTCGGCGCCGGCTGCTGCGCTTGCGCCCACGCTGCGAACGGGACAAGCGCCGCGGGCATGGCGATCAACAATACCATGGCCCAGGCCGCGAAACGGGTCATCTTCGTCATATGGTCTCCAGACAGAATGGTTATCCGGCAAGAGCGTGGCTCAAGGATTCGACGTGTCGGCGCAAACGAGTGGCGACGCTTCGCTGTTCCCCCCGCGTGCGGCTCGATGGCCGCTCTACGCTTGCCCGGAGTCGCTTGCGGGCCAACGCCAAAACACATTGGCCCCGCCGAGGGGACGGGGCCAAGCTCTCGCGCGAAAGTCGCAGGATTCTACACAAAAACACCGAAAAGTCCACTTGAGCCTGAGCCGATCACCCGAAGGATACGCGATGTCGGCCCGATCTGGATGCACCTGGCCCGTTGTGCGGCCGCACAAACGCAGGCTTATGGGAGCACACGCGATGCTATGTGCGCTCCGGGCAAAAGCCGGGCGCCGGTCGCTATCGGAGCAAAGGGATATTGAAGGCGATGTCGTAGGCTTGCATGGCCCGAATCTTCGATTCGAGCTGGAGATAGCGCGCCGCTTTCTTCAGCGGCAGCACCCGGGTCGGCACGCCCCGCATCAGGCGGTTGGACAGCGCCCTGCGCGCCCGGATTTCTTCTTCATCGGCGGCGATCAGCTCGTTGACGAGATTCCTCGCGTAGAGGTCGGATACGGGCTTGTCGCGGGCAATCAGGCCTTCCAGCGCGACGGTCCGCCGCCGAGTGGTCGCATCGAGAACCCGCTGGTAGTTCTCGTAGATCGGCCAGAATCTTTTCGCCTCGATGGCCGTCAGCTTGAGCGTCGAGGCGACGAACGCCTTCTTGTCGGCGCGGACGGCAGCGCGCAGCGCATCCATATCGGTCACATCGGCGATCTTGTCCTGGGCCCATGCGAGCTGCGCGATGCTCAACCCGGTCACGAGCAGGGCGGCGGCAAAATTTTTTTGCATCGATCGATCCTCGATGTCGGGAAAGAGAGGGGCGCGAAATGAGCGGCCTCTTTTCCAAGGGGCCGAAAGCCAACCGGAACCATCGGCGCCGGCGCTTTGCAGCGCGTCTTTTTAGCACATTTTCCGTCCGCGCGGGTTCTGACTGGGCGGGCGTGGTTGCGGATCAGGAGAGCGGGCGCGATGATAGGCGGGACAGGCGAATTTCCTGCAGCAAAGCAGTCCCAGGCAAAATCTGATGCGGTGACCCGTATGCAGCCCACCATCGACGCGCGCGCGCTGACACAGGCCGGCGCCCAGGCCCTGCGCAGGGGTGACGCACACGCGGCGCGGGAGTCATTCGAGCAGGTCGTCGCGGCCGGCGCGGCCGATGCTGCGACCTGCCTCGGGCTGGCCTACGCATGCCGGAGCCTCAAGGAGTATGCGGCTGCCCATGCCGCCGTGGACAGGGCACTGGCGCTCGAGCCGCGCAACCTTCTCGCCCTGATCCTCAAGGCCGACCACCTGGCGCTCGAGGGCGACCAACGCGCCGCCTCCTCGTTTTATATGGCTGCCGTCAAGGCGGCCCCGCCTGCCGACCAGCTCCCGCTTGACCTGCGCAACGAGCTCGCGCGGGCCCGGAGCATGTGCGAGCGTTACGCCACCGAGTTCGAAACCCACCTGAGGGAGCGGGTCATCGGTCAGGGTCTCGCCGCCCGGCCGGAGGCCGAACGCTTCCTGCGCTCGCTCGACATCCTCTTCGGCAAGAAGAAGATCTATTACCAGCAGCCGCTGTATTACTACTTCCCCGAGCTGCCCCAGGTTCAGTTCTATGACCGGAACGCCTTCCCGTGGCTCGACCGGATCGAGGCCGCCACCGCGGACATCCGCACCGAGTTGCTCGAGGTGCTCAAAGACCCGTCGCAGCTCAAGCCGTATGTCCAGGGTGATCCTCGACGACCGCACAACGAGCAGCAGGGCATGCTGAATAATCCCGCCTGGAGCGCGTTCTACCTCTGGCAAGAGGGGAAGGTCGTGGCCGAGAATGCCGCGCGCTGTCCGGCGACCATGAACGCGCTCTCCGCGGTTCCGCTCGCCCACGTGAAGAGCCGTTCGCCCTCCGTCCTGTTCTCGGTGTTGCGCCCGGGCGCCCGGATCCCGCCGCACACCGGTTTCGTCAATACCCGCCTGATCTGCCACCTGCCGCTGATCGTCCCCCGCGCTTGCGGCTTCCGCGTGGGCAACGACACGCGCACGCCGGTCGAAGGCAAAGCGTGGGTTTTCGACGACACCATAGAGCACGAAGCGTGGAACGGCAGCGAGCAGTTACGCGCGATCCTGCTCTTCGAGATCTGGCGCCCGGAGCTGACGAGGGAGGAGCGTGGGCTCGTGAGCACCCTGTTCGAGGCCATCGACGCCCACCGCGGGGAGCAGACCGCCTGGCAGATTTAGCTCAGCCGGCGAACGCTGCGTCGGGCAACGCTCGCCGCTGCCCGGGCGTCTCAGGATTTCTTGGTGGCTTCGAGTTCCCGGACAAAAGCCGCCGCCCAGCGCCGAAAGGTTTCATCAAACCAGAAGTTGCTTGAAACGCGGCCGGTCCTGATCAGGTCCCCGATCTGGGTGCCCCTGGTTTCGCGGATCGTGCGTCGGTCGACCACGCGCCCGAGGAGCGTTCCGCTCGCTGCGTCACGCACCTCCAGAACGAGCGTCGCCTCCCCGGCGTCCTTGGTAAAGGACTTGGTGGTCCCGCCGGGCTGCAGCTCTTCGGCGGCGTTGACGTAGAGTTCGGTTACACCCGGGGAGAGGCGCAGCACCCCGGGACCCGGGGCGGCGACGATTTCGTAGCCTCGCGCCCTGAACGTGTCGGCGATCGCGTTTTGAAGGCCGGACGCGGTGTCATCGGCGATCCGCCGAACGTCGTCCTGCGAGAGCCGCCGAACCGAAGCATGCGGGTCGACGAAATCCCTGTTCCAGTCCTTGCGGAACGCGACCTGCACCGGGTCGATCACGATCTTGCGATAGCTCGCCAGATCCGCATTCGGACGCAGGTAGAGCTCGTCGAGGTTCCAGGATCGCACCGCCACCAGCCCTTCGGCCGGCGGCGGAGCAGCCGCGTAGGACGCAACCGCCAGGGTCGCACCGAGGGCCGCGAGGACGACGACGAAAAGCGAGCGAGCGCTCATAGTGCCTCCTATCCTTGCTGCATGGCAAAGCGCCCATGCACCGTTGCGTCTGTTAATCCTACACCGACCATAAGACCGAGTCCGCGACACAGCCGTTCCAGGGTCCGATCCCAGTAGCAACAGCCCTTGGCCGGCGGACATTCCAAGGCGCCGCGCTAAACTTGCGTTTCGGACATACCCCCGGCTTACTGCCTGCAAAGTTCAATTCGATTCCCGATGACACTCGGAGAGCCCACCTCGCTTGCGGACGATCTGCTGGCCCGCTTGCCCGGCTCGCCCGATGCCTATCCGCAGAAGATCGACTTGAACAGCCGGATGGTGCTGCTGGTGCAGTTCGACGCGGGCGCCTATCGCTCGGCAAGTTTCCTGGACGACCGGATCCTGGGCCTGCAGACGAAGGGCGCGTGGGTTCCGCTCAGCCGTGCCGCCGAAGCCTCGCAGCTCGTCGCGAATGCGCGCCCCATCCACTTCATCTTTCATACCGGTCATGTCGGCTCGACCCTCGTAAGCCGCTTGCTCGATGAGACGGGCGAGGTGCTGTCCTTGCGGGAGCCCTTGCCGCTCAGGACACTCGCCGAGGCCGGCGACGCCTTGGGCCGATCCGACTCGCTTTTGAGCAACAGCGAGTTCGACTCTACGCTGGCGATGTTCATGCGGCTCTGGAGTCGCGGTTACGGCGCGACGCGCAGCGTCGTGGTGAAAGCGACGAGCAGTGCCGGGCGCTTGGCCGCGCCGATCCTGGCGGCCAATCCAGGGTCGCGCGCAATCTATATGAACCTGCGCGCCGAACCTTACCTGGCCACACTCCTGGCCGGGCAGAATTCGCCCACCGACCTGCGCGGCCACGGACCCGAGCGCATGCGTCGCTTGCACTCACGCATGGGTGCAGCGTTCGCCCCTTTGCATACGCTATCGATCGGCGAGTTGGCGGCGATGAGCTGGCTCGCGGAATCCTGGACGCAGCGCGAGGCGGTGGTGCGATTCGCCGGAAGGGTCATCGCGCTGGACTTCGATCCGTTTCTTTCGACCGTCGCGGAAAGCATGGGCCGGATTCTCCGCCACTTCGGGCTCTGCGCCGACGCCCGGTACCTGGCGCAGATGGAACGCAGTCCCGTGCTGACGCGCTACTCCAAGGCGCCCGAGCACGCCTACTCGCCGAGCCTTCGTGCGGAAATCCTGAGCGACTCGCGGCGTCGCAACCGTGAGGAGATCCGCAAGGGCATGGCCTGGCTCGAGCAGCAGGCGCGATCGGACCCTTCCGTGGCCGAGATGGTCAACGGCGCAGGCGGCTCAAGTCGACCACATGCGTAGCAGATTCTGGCGCACCACGTCGAGCCGCACGCGGCTCTCCCATTTCATCGAAAGCCCCTCGAGCGCGGCGATTTCATTGAGCTCGTAGACCTGCGTTCGCTGGTGCTGATCGGCGATGCAGCTCTCGATGAAGGTGATCGCGACCAGGCGCTCGCCGGAACGCACGGGGAGAACCTCGTGCAGCGTCGTCGAAGGGTAGACGATGGCATCGCCCGCCTCGCTCTTGAAGCCGATCGCCTGGTTGCCTTGCACGATCGACAGCTCGCCTCCCTCGTAGGCGGAAGGTTCGTTGACGAAGACCGTGCAGGAAAGGTCCGAGCGCAGGCGGAAATTGCCGAGCTGGATCAGCGCCGCATCCGCGTGCGCTCCGTATTTCATGCCCGGCGTGTAGCGGCACAGCAGGGGAGGTGCGACGTGTTTCGGCATGGCGAAGTCGATGAACTCGCGCGAGCGCGCCAGCGCGCCGCTCACGATCTGAACGGATTCGGCGTATTTCGGATCCGTGGCATCGGCCTGCAGATTGTCTTTGGTCTGGTTCGCCGGGTTGGATACCCTGCCCTCGACGAAGCGCAACTCGAGGCTGAGCGCCTTGAGCCGCGCGGTCTCGGAAGGCGTCAGCAGGCTCTTGATCTTCAGGAACACGGTTCGGGCCTCGCTCAGACTCGCTTTGGAGCGCAATGGTAGCGTATCCCGGACCCTCGGATGCTCCCGCTCCGGCAGGCCGCGGGACCCGCAGCGCCGGCAAAGCCCAGCCTTGCCTGACCCCGTTCGAACTTTGCCTGAGCGCTCAAAAAAGACGGCGAGCCGAAGCTCGCCGTCGATCCCTCGAATCCGCCCTTTCGGATTAGAACTTGGCGGTCAGGCTCACGAAGATGCGCCGGCCGAGGGCATCGTAGAGCTGCGGATAGGTGTTCCCGTTGCCGAAGTTCGACGGGCCAGCGATGCTCGAACTGGTGATCGGCGGGTCCTTGTCGAACAGGTTGTTGACGCCTGCCCACAATGTGAAGTTCTTGGTCATCGCCCACGACCCAGCGAGGTCGAAGTAGTCCCGTGCCGAAAGGGTCTTGACGACGGGATCGAAATCGCCCGCCAGCAGCGGGTTCCCGCTGCTCAGCTCCACATCGACCGAATCGATGTGCCGCCACGTCAGCGCGAGGTCGACGTTCCAGGGAGTGGACCAGGTCCCCCGGAGCCGGTGCGCCCACTTCGGCGCGGGCTGGCCGCACGTGGTGCCGTACAGGCCGGCGCAGTTGTAGTCGCCCAGACCCGGAACCGGCTCGGTCACGAGTTCCTTGAGCCAGGTGCCGGCGAAGTTGACGCCGAGGCTGCCCCAGGCCCCGAGGGGCTGGGTGTAGTTGGCCGTGATGTCCACACCGGAGGTCTTCTCCTTCGACAGGTTGACGTTCGTGCCGGTCACGAACCCGCCGTTGGGCAGCCACAGCGAGCCATTCGCATCGCGATGAATGAGGTTGCAGAACTGGCCCGAGGCGATGCACTGGGTGACGGCCAGCGACGAGTCAATGATGCTGATGCCACCGTCGATCTTGATACTGAAGTAGTCGACCGACGCGGTCAGATTGGGCATCGGCTGGAGCACGACCCCGAGCGTATAGGTCTTCGCTCGCTCCGGATCCAAAGCCGGGTTGCCGCCCTGCAGAAAGTTGTACTGGCCCGCCGGGTTGGTGAGCACGGGGCTCCCATACAGGCTGGCGGGAAGCCCGGTTCTCGCGCACTGCTCCACCGTCGCCGTGGGTCCGCCGCCGCCGTTACTAAGCCCGCAGGGGTCCTGCGCCATCTCGAAGAGGTTGAACCCCTGCGCCTGGAACAGCTCGATGATGTTCGCGGCGCGCACGGCCTTCTGGTAGCTGCCGCGAAACCGGGCCTCTTTGACCGGTGCCCACTCGGCGCCGATCCCATAGGTGTTGGTGGTCTTGCCGGTGCTGTAGTCCGAGTACCGGTAGCTGCCATTCACGCTCACGAGCTGGGCCCACGGACGATCCTGGATCAGTGGGACCTTAACTTCGGTGTAGGCCTCCTTCACCGTATACCGACCGTTGAGAGGCAGCGTCGGCCCGCCCTGACCGGCGAGGTCGCCGCTCGAGAACTCGAGGTCGGTCGTCAATTCCAACTTCTCGACCCGGCGCTCGGCGCCGAACGCGACCCCGATGCCGTCCTTGGCCCAGGGGAGTTTCCAGCCGTACGTCCCGAGGTCGCCCGACACCGTCGCGCCGACCACGCTTTGCTCCGTGAAGCCCTTCTGCAAGCCCGGCGTCTGCAAGTAGTTCAGCGCTGCCGGAGTGACCCCTCCCAACTGGAAGATATTCCAGGGCACGCAGGCCGGGTCGGTGCCGTTGACCGCCGAGGCGCAGGCAGGCTGGCCGGTCGCCGGGTCGCTCACGACATCCAGGGCGCGCGCGATCCGGATGCTCGAGAAGTCGTTCAGGTAGGATTCCTGATAGACGACCTTCCCCTGCTGGTACCAGAGGTCGTAATCCCAGCCAGGTGCGAAGGGGAGCTCGCCTTTGAAGCCGAGCACTCCGCGGTACGAGGTATGGCGCCGGTCGTCGACCCGTCCGCCGCCTTCGATGTTGCGGCGCAAGATCAAAAGATCGCCCGGGGTCGACGGGGTGATGCCGAACGCAGACTTGAACGACGCCGAGAGCAGGGGATTCCCGTCGGAGAGGATCGCCTCGTTGCCGAAATCGCCGCTCGGCGCGATTTGCGCCAGCGTGCGGTCATCCATGAACTGGAACTCGGTGTAGGCGCGCATCCACGGGCCGACGTCGTAGTGCGCGAAGAAGTCGGCGAGATAGCGCTCGTCGGGGCGCTGGTAATAGTTGTACGGGCCGAAGTTGAACAGGTCGGTCCCGGAACTGAAGGGCCGCACATTGCCGGCGCTGTCGGCGATGGTAAACGAGTTGCCCGTGTTCAAGTCGATGAAGCGCCCGGGAAAGCTCGTCGACGACCCGGCGCAGGTGAAGCCGGTTGCGCTCGTCCCGGTCGCGCACGCGCTGTAGTCGCGGTCGCGCTGCAACACCGGGTGCGACCGGGTGTAGCCCAGGAAAACCGAGGCATTGCCTCTGCCGTTGGCGAAGTCGCCGCCCATGGTCACGCTGTAGTTCTCGACCTCGCCGTCGGAATCGACGTCGCCGGGCACCTTGAACTGTTGCGGGTTGGTCGCCGCACGCGCTGCGATAACGCTGGCGAGGCCGTTGCCCTGCTGGTGGTTGTAGAAGCTGTGGCCGACGTCGAACTGCACGCCCTGGAACCGGTCGTTCATGATGAAGTTCACCACCCCGGCGACCGCGTCGGAGCCGTAGACCGCGGAAGCCCCGCCGGTATAGATGTCGACCCGCTGGATCAGCGGAAGCGGGATCGCGTTGATGTCGGTCGCGAAGTAGGTTGGATCGCCCGCAGGCAGGCGCCGCCCGTTGATGAGCACCAGCGTGCGGTTCGGACCCAGCCCCCGCAGGTCCACGGTAGCCGTCCCGGTGGCGCCGTTGGAAGCGTTGTTCCCCATGTCGGGAGTAACCTGCGGCATGCCATTGATCAGGTTCTCGATGGATACGGGTTGCGTCAGCTTGATATCCGCCGGCGTGATGATGGCGATGGGGCTGGTGCTCTCCAGGTTCGGCGATGGGATGCGTGTGCCCGTGACGGTGATCTTCTCCTGGTAGCCGCCCGGCGCGGCGGGTGCGGGAGCAGGTTGCTGTCCATAGGCCGCCGGTGCCGCCAATCCGACGAAAATCCCGGCGCCAAGCGCCTGCGTGAGTGCAAGCGACAGCTTTTTCCTATGCATCCTCTTCATCGTGAACCCCCAATCGGTTGAAAGGTTACAACCACGTTTGTCATTGCTAGCCGTCTAATGCGAACCGTGCGGTCGACAAAACGCAACAACCTATTTC
Source organism: Casimicrobiaceae bacterium (assembly GCA_036382945.1). Taxonomy (GTDB): domain Bacteria; phylum Pseudomonadota; class Gammaproteobacteria; order Burkholderiales; family Casimicrobiaceae; genus PALSA-1003. The sequence goes on along the minus strand of DASVPH010000070.1, from coordinate 11,565 downwards.
AGGTTTTCAAAGCTGGAAATCCCCAGAAGAAATTGGACCCGCGAGATAAAATTCTGTGGTTTAGCCCACGGACACAATTGCAACGGTACAACAGCCACAATTCGGGCCGCAACAAAATGATCGCCTTGGTTACAATCCGCATCGCTGCCCTGTTGCAAATCTGCCAATGACGTTGGTGCGCAATGCACAAATCGGCGACTCGCGGCGCAGCTCGGAAATGTGCAACGCGACGATTCCGAGCCGCCAAACGACTCGCAACATCGCGCGCGGCGCCGTCGCTTCGTGCGAGCAGCGACGTGGCGGGCTCGACGCGAAACCGAGCGATGTGGAACGCGGCGTGTTAGCGGTCGGCTTGCGAACAGGGTGAGCGGTGGCACGACCACCGCAATTTCGCATCCTGCCGGCGACGCAGGAGGACGCCGGGCAGATTCTCGAGATGATCGAGGCGCTGGCGGAGTACGAAAACCTCCGTCATCTCTGTGTCGCGACCGAGGCAGGGCTGCGCACGGCGCTCTTTGGCGAGCGCCCGGCCGCCGAAGTCGTGCTCGGCTGGGAGGGTGCGTCGCCCGTTGCCTTCGCCTTGTTTTTTCATAATTTCTCGACGTTCCTCGGCCGCAAGGGGCTGTATCTCGAAGACTTGTTCGTGCGCCCCGGATCGCGGCGACGCGGTTACGGGCGTGCTCTCCTGGTCCATCTGGCGCGCCTCGCCGTGGAGCGCGGGTGCGGGCGCTTCGAGTGGGCGGTGCTCGACTGGAATGCATCCGCAATCGGGTTCTACCAATCGCTGGGCGCGACCGTTCTGCCGGACTGGCGGATCAGTCGGGTGACCGGCTCCGCTCTCGAGAACCTGGCCGCCCGAGCGCTGTTCGAGAATCGCTAGCGCTGTTCGAGAATGGCTGGACGCCCCCATGAACGGGAGTGCGCCTGCATCCTGTTCGGGCGATAATTCGATCTTTTCCAGGCGCAGCCCGACGTCTTTGCTGCAGTGCATCAGGACTCCACGTGGACATCATCGCAAGCGCATTTTCCAGGCTGCACGGCGACGCCGACTTCTGGTCGCTGCGCGTCGTCGAAGAGCGGGCCGAGTGCTATGGCGTACGCAAGAACGTGCCCCAGCCCCCCGAGTTGATCGCCGACCGCGGCGCCATGCTGACCGTCTACGCCGGCGGCGGCTGCGGGTACGCGGCGACGGGCGATCTGTCGCCCTCCGGGCTTCAGGCGGCGCTCGACCGCGCCACCGCATGGGCGCGTGCGACCGCGCCCCGCTCGCTGATCGATTTCCGCGCCCTGCCTCGACCCGCGCCGCGGGGCGCTTATGCCTCGCCCGATATCGACGCTGCCGGCCGGTCGCAGCGCGAGTGGTATGACATGCTATGCGAGGAATCCCGGCAGGCGGGCTGCGACCCGCGCATCGTCGACTGGGAAGCGACCGTCGAGACGCGAACCGCCGAGCATCGCTATCTCACCAGCGCCGGCGGCGACGTCGTGCAGCGCTACCGTTTCGTCATGCCGGGGATCGCCGTCACCGCGCACGCCGACGGCGATACGCAAACGCGTACCCTCAACGGCTACCGCGGCCTGGCGCAGCAGGGCGGCGAGGCGATGCTCGAGCGCTTCGAGTTCGTCGGCAGCGGCCGCCGTGTGGCCGATGAGGCGCTGCAGCTGCTCTGCGCGCCGAACTGTCCCAGCGGCACGATGGACGTGCTCCTGCTGGCCGACCAGGTCATCCTGCAGATCCACGAATCGATCGGGCACCCCCTCGAGCTCGATCGCATCCTCGGCGACGAGCGCAACTTCGCCGGGACGAGCTTCGTCACGCTCGACATGTTCGGGACCTATCGCTACGGGTCGGAGCTTCTCAATGTCACCTTCGATCCGACGCGTCCCGAGGAGCTCGCGAGCTACGCGTTCGACGACGACGGAACGCCCGCGAAGAAGGCGTATCTCATCCGCAACGGCATCCTGGAGCGGCCGTTGGGCGGAGCGATCTCGCAGGCACGCGCGCGGCTCCCGGGCGTAGCCAACTCGCGCGCCGACAACTGGAACCGCCCGCCGATCGATCGCATGGCGAACATCAACCTCGAACCGGGCGAGGCGACGCTCGAGGCCATGATCGCGGGCATCGAGCACGGGGTGCTGATGAGCACGAACAGCTCCTGGTCGATCGACGATTCGCGTAACAAGTTCCAGTTCGGGTGCGAGTGGGGCCGGCTGATCGAGAACGGCCGCCTGACGACCGTGGTGAAGAACCCGAACTACCGCGGCATCTCGGCCAACTTCTGGCGCAGCCTCGCGCGAGTCGGCGATGCCTCGACCGTGCAAGTCCTGGGCACCCCCTACTGCGGCAAAGGCGAGCCCTCGCAGGTGATCCGCGTGGGCCATGCGGCACCCGCGTGCGTCTTCACCTCGGTCGATGTCTTCGGCGGAGAGGCATGATGAGCGCCTCGACCATGGAAACGTATTTCAACGATGTCGCCGGGCTCCTCGACCGCTCGCTCGCCCCGGGTGAGGTCTACACTTGTCGGCTCGAGGCGGAGACCTCCGACTTCGTGCGGCTCAACCGCGGCAAGGTGCGCCAGCCCGGCACCGTCACCCAGTGCTATCTGCGGCTGCACTTGATCGATGGCAGCCGGCACGCCGAGCAGAGCCTGACGGTGGCGGGCGATCTCGCGCGCGACCGCTTGGCCGTCCTCGCCGCGCTGGCGCGGCTGCGCACGACGATCGCCACACTTCCCGAAGATCCGCACTTGAGCTATGCGACCGAGGTGGTCGGCAGCCGCACGGTCCGCAGCGGCTCGCTCCCATCCGCCGAGGCGGTCGTCGAGACGGTCCTCGATGCGGCGCAGGGACTCGATCTGGTCGGGTTGTACGCGGGCGGCCCGGTGTATCGCGGCTTCGCCAATTCGCTCGGCCAGCGCAACTGGCATGAGGTGGCGAGCTTCAACCTGCAATGGAGCCTTTATCACCGTGCGGACAAGGCGGTGAAGAGCGCCTACGGCGGGTTCGTCTGGGATGGCGCTGCGTTCGCGGTCAGGATGGCCGAGGCGCGCGAACGGCTGGCGCTCCTCGCGCGGTCGTCGCGCTCGATCGAGCAGGGCCGCTATCGCGCGTACCTCACGCCCAGCGCGATGGAGGAGATCGCCGGCATGCTCTGCTGGGGAGGTTTTTCCGGGCGCGCGCTCGAGACGCGACAGAGTTGCCTGTTCCGGCTGAAGGACCAGGCGATCGCGCTCGACCCGGCGGTGGGCTTCAGCGAGAAGACCGACGAAGGCATCGCGCCGGCGTTCCAGGAGGAGGGCTTCGCCAGGCCTCCCGAGGTGCCGCTCGTCGCCGAGGGGCGGATGGTGGGCGCGCTCGTCAACCCGCGCACCGCACGTGAATTCGCGCTCCCGCACAACGGCGCCAACGCCTCCGAGATGCCGGAGTCGCTCGACATGCGCTGCGGCAGCCTGTCGGCCGCCGACGCGCTCGCGCTCCTCGACACGGGGCTCTACATCGGCAACCTCTGGTATCTCAATTTCTCGGATCGCACCGCGTGCCGGCTCACCGGCATGACGCGCTTCGCCTCGTTCTGGGTGGAGGGTGGCAAGATCGCGGCGCCCGTCGACGTGATGCGCTTCGACGACAGCGTCTTCCGGTTGTTCGGGCGAGAGCTCCTCGGGCTCACCGCGGAGCGCGAGCTGCTGGTCAACAGCGACACCTATCGCCACCGCAACGTGAGCAGCATGCGGCTCCCGGGCGCGGTCGTGCGCGAGATGGCGTTTACGTTGTAGCCGGGAGGCACGCCGAGAAGCCGCTGACCTCGCTCAACCTGCACCGTGGTGCCAGCCCCTGGGAATCGCGGAGATGAGCTTCTTCGTGTACGGCTCTCTGGGATGGCGGTAGATCTCGTCGGAGTCGGCGATCTCGATGATCTCGCCCTGGTTCATCACCATCACCTGATCCGAGATGTACTTCACCACGGCGAGATCGTGCGAGATGAAGATGTACGAGAGGTGAAACTCGTCCTGCAGGTCCTGCAGCAGATTGAGCACTTGCGCCTGCACCGACACGTCGAGCGCGGACACCGACTCGTCGCAGATCAGGATGTCGGGCTTGAGCGTCAAGCAGCGCGCGATCGCGATGCGTTGCCGCTGACCGCCCGAGAACTCGTGCGGATATTTGTAGAACGACACCTCCGGCAGGCCCACCTTGGCCAGCATCTCGAAGGCGAGATGGACGCGCTCCTGCGCGCTCGAGCCGATGCCGTGGATCAGCATCGGCTCGGTCAGGATCTGGCCGATGATCATCCGCGGGTTGAGCGACGCGTACGGGTTCTGGAAGATGATCTGGATGCGCCGCTTGTAGTCCATGAACTCGCGCGCGCTCATCGATAGGATGTCGCGTCCCTCGAACCGCGCCTCGCCGGAAGAGGCTTCGTGCAAGCGCATCAGCGTGAGGCCCACGGTGGTCTTGCCCGAGCCCGACTCGCCGACCAGCCCGAGGGTCTTGCCCTTGGGCAGCTTGAACGACACGTTCTTCACCGCTTCGAACTTCCGTCGCCCGAAAAGGCCCTCGCGGGTGTAGAAATCCTTCCCGAGGTTGCGCACCTCGAGAATGATCGGATCGGTCGCTTGGACGCCGCGCTTGCGCTCGGCGAGGTTCATCGCGCGCCCGCCGCCGTTCATGAAATCCTCGATCACCGGCAGCCGCACCGGCCGCCGGTCGAGCCGCGGGCGGCACTGCAGCAGCGCCTTGGTGTAGGCGTCCTGCGGGCGCTCGAACACGGCCTTGGCCGGGCCCTGCTCGCGGATCTCGCCGTCGCGCATCACCACGACGTAATCGGCGATGTCGCCGACCACCGCGAGGTCGTGGGTGATGAACAGCACCGACATCTGGTGCCGCTGCTGCAGAGCCGCGATCAAGTCCAGGATCTGCTTCTGGATCGTGACGTCGAGCGCGGTGGTCGGCTCGTCGGCGATCAAGAGCTTCGGCTCGCAGGCGATCGCCATCGCGATCATCACCCGCTGCTGCTGCCCTCCCGACATCTGCGAAGGAAAGGCGTTGATCTTGTACTTCGGATCGGGGATGCCGACCTCGTCGAGGAGTGCGATGGCACGCTTCTTCGCCTCCCTCGGCGCGAGGCCCATGTGCAGGCGCAGCACCTCGCCCAACTGGAAGCCGACCGTGAACACGGGGTTGAGCGAGGTCATCGGCTCCTGGAAGATCATCGAGATGTCGGCGCCGCGGAGCTTGCGCAGCTCCAGTTGATCGAGACCCACCAGGTTGCGGCCGCCGTAGCGGATCTCGCTCCCCGGAAGGACGCTGGCGTTCTCCTTGGGCAAAAGGCCCAGGATCGCCAGCGAGGTCACCGACTTGCCGCTGCCCGACTCGCCCACCAGCGCGACGGTGGCGTTGCTCGGGATGTCGAAGCTCACACCCTTGACGGCCTCGAAGGTCGTGTGCTTGTCCAGCCGGAAGTTGACCCGGAGGTTGCGGATGGAGACGAGCGGTTCCATTGTTATCGTGTCGCGTCCTCTATGTGATCGTCGCCCCGGCCCCGGATTCAAGCACTCCGGGGCAGGCTGCGGCCGGGGCCCAAGGTGATCTTGAACTTGGATCCCGGGCCTCGCGCTCCGCGCTCGCTCGGGATGACGCAGCCGTCCCCAATCGCCGCGACCCTTCGGGTCTTGCTGTTGGACATCCGCGTCATCTCAACTTCGGATCCAGGGCATCGCGCAGCGCGTCGGTGAAAAGACTGAACGCGGTCACCAGCACCGCCATGAAGGTTCCTGCCGCCGCGAGCTGCCACCACTTGCCGAGGATCAGCTCGTTCTGCGCCTCGTTCAGCATCGAGCCCCACGACACGACGTCGACCGGCACCCCGAAGCCGAGGAACGACAGGATCACCTCGGCCTTGATGAACGCGACGGTGTAAATCGAGAGCTGGACCAGCACGATGTGGCTGACGTTCGGAAAGATATGGATGAACATCCGGCGGGCGTTCGAGGCGCCGATGGCGTCGGCCGCCTGGACGTACTCGCGCCCCTTGTGCTTCAAGTATTCGCCGCGGATCAGACGGAAGGTGCCGGTCCAGCCGGTGAGCCCGAGGATGAGCACGATGGTCATCGTGCCCTTCTGCTGCAGCACCGCCGCGACCGCGAGGATCAGCAGCAGGTAGGGAATCGCGGTAAAGATGCTGTAGAACCAGTTGAAGAAGTCGTCGAGCCATTTGCCGTAGTAGCCCGCCACCGCGCCGAAGACCGTGCCCAGGAAGGTCGCGACGACTGCCGCCGCGAGGCCCACGAAGATCGAGGTCTGCGAGCCCTTGATCACCTTCTTGAGCACGTCGCGGCCCCACTTGTCGCCGCCGAACGGCAGCGTCGCCGCACGCGTCTCGGTCGCCGTCCCGCCCGCAACTTCCTTGCTCTTGATCTCCGCCATGATCTCCGCCAGCGGATCGACCGTCTTGCTCTCCGCGCCCGTCTCCGGAGCAGCGGGTTGCGCGGCCGCGTTCTGCTTGCGGATCGCGGCGAGCGCGTCGGCGAGCGGATCCTCGATCGGCAGCTCGGTCGGCTGGTCGGAGACGGAAGCCGCCGCCGGAGCGCCCGTCGCAGCGCTCGGCGCGGGCGCGGCTTCTTCCGGACCCATGAAGGTCGGCGGCGCGTAGTTGACGCCGACCTCCTTCGCCCAGTCCTTGGCGATGAGCCCGGTGCTCGACAAGATCATCTGCACCAGGAACAGCGCGACGATCGCGAGCGAGACCATCGCCACACGGTCGGCGCGCAGGCGCTTCCAGGCGAGCGCCCACAGCCCCGGGGATACCGCATGCGGCTGTACGTCGAAGGGCATGGCCGGCCTCCTACTTGAGCTGCACGCGCGGATCGACCGCCTTGTACATCAGGTCGGCGAGCAGGTTGAAGACCATGGTCGCGACCGCGACGTAGACCGTGATCGCCTTGATGACCGGGAAGTCGCTGCGCTCCACGGCGAGGATCACCTCGCGGCCGATGCCCGGGATCGAGAAGAAGCGCTCGACCAGGAACGCGCCGATCAGCAGGCCCGGAAGCTGGGACATCACTTGGGTGATGATCGGGATCGAGGCGTTGCGCAGCACGTGCAGCCACATGATGCGGTTCTCGGATAGCCCTTTGGCCCGGCCGGTCCGGACGTAGTCCTGATTGATCTCGTCCAGCACGAAGGTGCGGAACAGCCGCAGGTCGGGCGCGATGCTCACCACCAGGAGGATCAGGATCGGAAGCGACGAATACACGAAGAGGTTATCGCGAAAGCCCTCGCCCCAGCCCTGCACCGGGAACCAGCCGAGCTTGTAGGCGAAGACGTACTGGAAGACGATGATGTAGACCAGGATCGAGATCGAGAGCCCGACCGTGCAGGAGATCATGACCGCCCGGTCGGTGAGCGAGCCGCGCACGTAGGCGACCGCCAGCGCGAGCCCGATCGAGATCAGCGTGGAGAGAATGAGCCAGGGGACGAGCAGCGTCAGCGACGGGCCCAGCCGCGTGGCGAGGATATGCGAAACCGCCTCGTTGGTGCTCCAGCTCGCGCCGAAATCGACGGTCACGACCTGCTTCACGAAGATCCAGAGCTGCACGTAAGCCGGCTGATCGACGCCGAGCTGCTTGCGGATGTTGGCGATCTGCTCGGCGCTGGAGATCTTGCCCGCCAGCACGTACGCGGGATCGCCGCCGACCCAGTTGAAAAGGACGAAGACGAGCACGATGACCCCGAGGATGGTCGGAACCATCTGCCAGACCCGCCGGATGATGTAGGCATACATCGCTCACCTCCATCGGAGCCGCGCTGCCGCGCCCCGAATCGCTGCGCCGTTACTGAGCGTTCGGTCAGTGACTCTCGCCCGTGCCGCCGTCGCCACCGCTTTCCCCGCTTCCCTGCCTCACGTCGATGTACTGCCACTCGGACTGAAGGATCGGGTGCTTCTTGTACCCGAGAACCTGCGGCTGCACGATCTGGTTGCGGTAGCGGCTGATGTCGAGCCGCCACGGCGCATAGGTCTCGATGATCTTCGTCATCTCGTGATAGAGCCTGTCGCGCTCGGGTGACGAGGGCGGCAGCCGCATGCTTTGCTCGTAGAGCCTGTCGTACTCGGGAATCGTCGCGCAGGCGTTGTTGCTCTGGTGGATGTTCTTGCTGTAGAGAAGCTGCATGAAATTGTCGCCGTCCGGATAGTCCGCGATCCAGGAGGCGGTGCGCATCATGATCTTGCATTCCTTCTCGGCCTTGAGCTGATCGGGAAAGCGCAGCTTCTGCACCTCCATCCGGATGCCGAGGAGGGCGAACGCCTTGGCCCAGAGCTCGTCCTGCTGCCGGCCGAGGCTGTCGGGGCGGGAAGTGTACTTGATCGTGAGCGGCTTGCCGTCGGGCAGCGTCCGGAAGCCGTCGGCGCCTTTCTTGTAGCCGAAACGGTCGAGCAACGCGTTCGCGGCGGCGGGATCGAACTTGACGCTGCTGCGGTAATTCGGGTCGTGGCCGACCACCCCGGGCGGAATGGGATACTGCGCTTCGACCGCCTGGCCGTTGCGCACGATCCGGATTTCGTCGTCGACGTTGAACGCCATCGCCATCGCCCGGCGCAGCGCGATCTTCTCCTTGGCGAGCCCGCCGACGACCGGGTCCTGCAGGTTCCAGTAGTGATAGGTGATCTCCGGGTCGACGAAGCGCGAGAGCTTCACGCCGCGCCTGGCGAGCGCGGGTTTGAGTTTGTCACCGTCGAGCACGTTCGGCGCCAGCGGCGCCTCCATGTTCATGATGTCGAGCTCGCCTTTCTCGAAGGCGAGCAGTCGCGCCTGGTCCTCCTCGATGATGCTCACCTCGATCCGGCCGACCTGGGGCATCTTCTTGCCCTTCATCTCGGCGACGAGCCGCTTGTCCTCGGGATCGGCGCCCGGCTTAAAATCCCAGACGAAGCCGCGATAGCCGGGGTTCGCCTCGAGGACGATCTTCGAGGCGCGCACCCAGTCCTTGAGCATGTACGGCCCGGTGCCGACCGGATTCGACATCGCGCGCCCGGATTCGTCGGCGTATTTCTCGATCACCTCGCGCGCGACGGCGGAGGTGGGCTCGTGGGCGAGCACGAACGGCAGGTTGTAGTCGGTGCGCTTCAAGCGGATGCGCAGCGTGTAGCGATCGACCGCCTCGAGGCCCGGAATCTTCTTGTCGTAGTCGAACTTGGCGCCCTTCTTCGCGCCTTGAGCGAGCTCGTCCAGGCCGATGATCTTGTCCTCCAGCAGCCACGTCCACGGCGAGCGCAGCTTGGGGTCCATCAGCCGCTCGAGCGAATAGACGAAGTCCCCCGCGACGAGCTCGCGCTTGCGCCCCTTGAACGCCGGGTCGGGAATGAAATAGATGCCTTTTTTGATCTTGAACGTGTAGGTCTTGCCGTCGTCGCTGACCTGCGGCAGCGCTTCGGCCGCGAGCGGCACCAGCTTGGCTGGCCGCGCCAGGTAGTCGTAGGTGAGCAGCCTGTCGAACAGCACCTGCTCGATCGTGCCGGAGTAGAGGTCCTGCGCGCCGGCCGGGTCGAAGCCGGTCTCCGCCGCGGGAAACGCCTGGCGAATGACCTTGTTCGGATCGGCCGCCGCGAGCGGTTGCGACGCCACCGCCAGCGCGATGAGCGCGACGGGAAACACGTACGGCGCGTGCCGGCTAAACGGCGCTCGATGCATTGGCTTGGCGACTCCTGTTTTCAACTCACTCACTTGCGCAGCGACGGGTCCAGATCCGTGTACTCCCACGCGTTGACCAGGATCGGGTGGTAGCGATAGCCCTTGACCTGCGGATAGACCAGCACGTTCCGATAACGCGACACACCCAGCTTCCATGCCCCGTCGACCTCCATCTGCCGGGTCATGAGCAGGAACAGGCGGTTGCGCTCCGGCGAGTCGGGCATGTTCTTCATCCGCACGTACATCGCGTCGAACGCGGCCGACTCGTAGCAGCCCTGGTTGCTCTGGTGAATATTCGGGCCGTAGAGGAGCTGCATGAAGTTCTCGCCGTCCGGATAGTCGGCGATCCACGCCGCCCCCCACATAGCGAGCTGACACGCCTCGGCCGCCTTGAGGTTGTCCGAGAACGGTCCCTTGCGCGCCTCGAAGCGCAGGCCGATCGCTTGGAGGGACTTCTTCCACAGCTCGTCGTATTCGCGGCTGACCGCCTGCGGCTCCGAGGTGAGCACGACGGTGAGCGGCTTCCCGGCCGGATCAGTGCGGAACCCGTCCGCGCCTTTCTTGTAGCCGAAATAGTCGAGCAACTGGTTCGCGAGCTGCGGATCGTAGCGAAGGAGGCTCCGATAGGTCGGGTCGTAGCCGACCACGCCCGGCGGCACGGGGGCCTCGTCGGCGATCGCCTGCCCCTTGCGGATGACTTCGATCTCCTCGCCGATGTTGTAGGAAAGGATGATCGCCCGGCGCAGCGCGATCTTCTCCTTGCTGTACCCGCCGAGCACCGGGTCCTTCAGGTTGAAGAAGGTGTAGGTGATCTCGGGCTCGACGCTGCGATCCCAGGTGATGCCGCGGGCCGCGAGATCCGCAGCGAGCTTGTTGCCGGGAATCGCGATCGGCGCGAACGACCCGAAGCGGTCGATGTAGTCGATCTCGCCGCGCTGGAAGGCGAGCCACCGCGATTGCTCTTCCTCGATGATGCTGATCTCGATGCGTCCGATCTGCGGGATGCGCTTGCCCTTCATCGCCGCGACCGCGGCCTGGTCGCGCGGATCGCCTGACCCCGTGAAATCCCAGACGACCTCTCGATAGTCCGGATTGGCCTCGAGCACGATCTTGGCCTTGCGCGTCCAGCTCTTGAGCACATAGGGGCCCGTGCCGACCGGATGCGCATTGGTGTCCTCCGCGTAGGCCTCGATGACCTCGCGCGCCACCGCGGACATCGCCGGCATCGCCATGATGTAGGCGAAGTTGTAGTCGGGCGCGGCGAGTCGGATGCGCAGCGTATAGCGATCGACGATCTCGAGCCCCGGCACCTTGGCATCGTAGTCGAAGCGCTTGGCGGGCGTGGCCTTCTTGGCGAGCGCGTCCAGCCCGACGATCTTGCCGTCGACCAGGAAGCGCCACGGTGAGCGGTTGGCCGGGTCGACGAAGCGCTTGATCGAATACGCGTAGTCCGCCGCGGTCAGCTCGCGACGCTGTCCCTTGAACGCGGGATCGGCCTGGAAGTAGATGCCTTTACGCAGCTTGAAGAGATACGTCTTGCCGCCGTCGGTGACCTCGGGCAGCGCTTCGGCTGTCTGCGGCACGAGCTTGACCGGTCGCGCGAGGTAGTCGTAGGTGAGCAGGCCTTCGTAGACGGCGCGCATCACCTGACTGGAATAGTTGTCGGTGACCTTGACCGGATCGAAGCCGGTCTCCGCGGCCTCGAAGGCGACGCGCAGCACCTTGTTCGGATCGGCGGCGAAGGCGGCCGGCGCCGCGGTCAGCGCGAGGATGATGAGCGCCCCCGAGCAGCGCCTGACGGGCGAGGCGATCAAGCGCCGGAAATCACGAAGCGACATGGGTTCCTAGCCATGCCGACCGCGCCGGGGCATCAATGCGC
>DASVPH010000069.1:0-16950 GCA_036382945.1 Casimicrobiaceae bacterium | reverse complement strand
GGGCGCCGCCTGGAGATCGCGCAACCGGCGCGCCGTGACGAGCACGCGCGACTCGAGCGTCGCCGTCGCGCTATTGTAGGCATCCACCGCCTTGCCCAGCTTGTCGCCCACGCCCGCCCAGTGCTCGCCGAGCTTGGCGATGCGCTCGTAGAGCTGCCGGCCGAGATCGGCGACCTCCTGAGCGTTCTTCGCGATCGATTCCTGACGCCAGCCATACGCGACGGCACGCAGGAGCGCGATGAGCGTGGTCGGCGTTGCCGGGATCACGCGCTCGTTGACGCCGAACTCGATCAGCGCCGGGTCCTGCTGCAGCGCTGCGCTGAAGAACATTTCTCCGGGAAGAAAGAGCACGACGAACTCGGGCGTCGGGTCGAACTGTTCCCAGTAGCCCTTGCGGCCCAGCGCGACCATGTGCTCGCGCACTTGTCGAGCGTGATCGACGAGGCAGGCGCGCTGCGCGGCTTCGTCGGCGGCGTCCAGGGCGTTGAGGTATGCCGTCAGAGGAGCCTTGGCGTCGACGACGATGTGCTTCCCGCCGGGAAGCCGCACGATGAGATCGGGGCGCAGCCGCCCGTCCTCGGAAGTGCGGCTCTCCTGCTCGATGAAGTCGCAATGGTCCAGCATGCCCGCCATCTCGACCACGCGCTGCAATTGGATCTCGCCCCAGCGCCCGCGCACGGTGGGCTGGCGCAGGGCCTTCACCAGGTTGGCGGTCTCGTTGTGCAGCAGCGGCAGGTGTGTTTCCACCAGACCCTTGAGCTGTTCGTTGAGCGCGGCGTACGCCGCAACGCGCGCCCGCTCGAGCTCGCCGAGCTTCCCGTCCACTTGGGCCAATGACTCGCGCAGCGGCCGCACCAGCTCGTCGACGGCATTCTGCCGCGCTTCCAGCTCGCTCTCGGCTTTCTGCTGGAAGGTTCCGAGCCTCGTTTGCGCGAGGTCGAGGAACGCTTGATTGTTGCTCCTGAGCGCCTCGGCCGAGAGCGCCTTGAAGGCGTCGGAGAGCGCTGCCTGCGCGTCGTTCAGGAGCGAGAGCTTCTGTTCGGCCGCCTTGCGCTCCTCGGCGAGCCTCGTCTCGAGCTCCGCGAGCTTCGCGCCCCGCAGCAGCCATGCCAGCGCGGCGCCCACGGCAAACGCAGCGATTGCAACGACGACTTCGGCCATGCGGCGCATCTCCCTCGGTGGGTCTCTGCCGGAACCCTTGGCCCGCGAATTCTATCGGCTTGGGCTGCCGGAGCGTGAATGCTACCGGGCTCGGCTATCAAAACGCGATATTGGACTAAAGCCGTTGAGTCGATCCCGCTGCTGCTCCGCGCTCGTATTGCTCAGCACATTGGGCCCCGGCCTTCGCCGGGGCGACGACTGGGAAGGGGTTCCATTCATGCCCATCGCGATTCGCCACGCTTTACCCTTGATCGGCTAGCTAGTCGCAATATCGAACGTTGCCGATCGTTCGGCAGACCTTACCGGTGCTGTAGTAGTCGATGTTCCCGATCCTCTGCTTGGTTACGCCGTTGCTGAAATAGTCGATGTTGCCGATGGACTGTCGAGTGACGCCGTTGTCGTAGTAGCGAATGCTTCCGATCTGTTGCGACGACGAGGGCAGACCCTGACGTTGCGCCTGTTGAGGCTTGTAGTAGTTGTAGTACGTCTGGTTCCCGATAGTCTGCGATCCGGCGTAGTTCCCGCCCGAGCAAAACACCTGATTGCCAATCTTCTGGCAGGTCTGCTGAGCTTGAGCGAATCCAGCGCTGAACAGGACTATTAGCGCGATCCCTAACCGTTTCATGGACGCTCCTTCCTGGATTGCGGCGGCAGCCCCCTGCCGCACTGCCGCTACGCGTCAGATTTCGCCGATTCACGCGTCCCAGCGAGACGGGACGTGCGTACTACTGTTCGTGCCGAGTCGGTCGCAAAGGCCGTGCCAAGAGGGAGAGGCTCACTCGTTGGTGACCGCCTCGATCTCCTCGAGCGAGGTCACCCCTTGTTTGACTTTCAGCAGTCCGGACTGGCGAAGGTTCTTCCCGCCCTCCTTCTGCGCCTGCTCGGCGATCTCGAGCGCATTGGCGCTGCGCATGATGAGCTGGCGCATCTCGTCGGAGGCAGCGGCAGAACGCGACGGCTGACGGCGAGCTTGGGGTCGATGAGGCTCCTGTCGATCGACGCGACATCGACACTGTTCAAGTCCAGCAGCGGCGTGCGGAACGCTCGCGATGCGAAGAATGCGATCTGCGCGGCGCTCATCCGTTGGCTCGACACCAACTGCTCGACAAAGCCTGTGTTGGCGCTCTGCGCCTGACTCTGCATCGCCTCGGCGTCGTACTCCGAAAGAAGGGCGTGCTGCACCATCGCCCGCGCGAGGCCGCTCAGGTTAGGGGTCGCTGCAAGTGTCGCCATGGGTGCACCTCGCTACACGTTCAGATTTCCGTGCACGCATCGCTCCGGCTACTGCGTGACCCCTTCATTCGTCTGCACGTCGCCATTGATCTCCTGCGGCGCCGGCTTCCCGACGAGATCGGCCAACCGCTCGCGCAACCAAGCGTGACCATGCGGCCCGCGGCACAAGCGCCGCAGCGCGCGCGCGAACTGCCGGGACACTCCGGCAGCGGCCGCCCACGGCTCGAGTGCGGCCAGGAATGCGTAGACGACGACACGCTCCTTCGCTCCGGCCATGCATGAGCTGGCAATCTGCTGCCAAACGTCGGAAGGAATCCGGAGGTCGCGGATCTCAGCCAGTGTTGTCGGAAGCCGGCCGAGCCAGGATGCCGTGTAGCGAGCATCGAGCGCGCGAAGCACGGCCGTCCAGTCCGCTTGCGACACGGCCCGCTGATCCGGCTCCGTTGCGCCTGCAGTGGGGCTCTGCATGCTCGCATCGCGAGAATCGGCCGCTTCTGCAACGAACTCCAGATCATTGTGGCTCGTTGAGACGCTCATCGAGTGCGCACTTTTCAGAAGCAGAGGCGAAACCATGTGGTGACTAATCCGCGCCTGCGCAAGCCTACCGGTGACGCTTCCCATCCCACCCCATCCCGCCGCATGCATCTGAGCGATCTTCTGCAGTTGTGGTAGCTCGTTCGCTTTGTGCTCTTCATCACGGACGTGCACGACAACGAAGTTGGTGCGATCGGTGAGCAGCCGATAGTCGAGCGCCAAGCGAAGCTGCGTCTCGGCGTCCGCTCCGGCCATCCGCGCGAGTGCGGCCATGCGGGCAATCAGCGGTTCGTCGCCGGCCTGTGCGGGAAGCGCGGTGGACGCGGTCAGGGGGGTCGCGTCTCCGGACGACGGACAGAGCGCCGCCGTTGCATTTCCAGCCGGAAGCGCATCGAACCCGGCATAAACGTGAATCGTCTCGCCGCCGAACAACGCCCGCGGCAGCGGCGTGGTCCACCGCGGCGTCTGCGGCCAGCTTATGTCGACGCGCTCGATCCGCGGCGAGCGGAGTCGGGCGAACATGCGCAGGATGCCCGATTCAACGTCCTCCCCCGGCGCGACGAACTCGCACGCCCCGTCCGTGGCCTCGGCGAGCTTGCGGAGCACCGCCTCGGCCGGCGCGCTGCCGATGCCGACGGCGAACAGCCGCTGTCCTGCGCGGCGCGCCGCCGCGACCAGCGAGTCCGCGGCCATGATCTCGCCGTCGGTCATCAGCAGGACATCGGCCGCGCCTTCGTCCCCGCCGATCTCGAACACCGACTCGAGCGCCGCCTCCATCTCGGTGCCACCCATGTTGGCATCGATCCTGCCCGCAAAGCTGGCCGCATTCGCGATGGCCGGGGCGCTCGCTTCGGTCAGGGTTCCCACAAGGTGCTGCACATTGCTTCCGAACACCGACAGACTGAACCGATCAGACGATTGAAGCCCTTCGAGGATGCGATGCAGCGCGCGCTTCGCGGCAGCGATGCTGTCCCCCGCCATGGAGCCCGAGCAGTCGACGACGAGCTTGAGCCGCAGCGGCGCTTTGCTCGAAGATGCCGGCGCCGGGACACAGAAGCTCGCAAGCGCCACGTAGCCTTCGCCGTCCTTCGCCAGCACGGCAGTTGACTGCGAGGCCAGAGCTCCGATCGCGAGCACGAAGTCGCGGTCGAGCGAAGCGGTGCGCGCAAGCGCCGCCGCGACTCCGCGCTCGGTCGCGGTCACGGCGATGGGATGCGAAGGAGACGCGATGCTCCCCTTCGCCAGCGGGCCGGAAAGCCCGATCGAGAGCGTGAACGGATAGTCCACGTCGAAATCGGACGAGGGGACCTGGTGTGGCTGGGATCCGGCGTCCGCGGGATTTCCATATCTCGGAGCGATGACGGTCGGAACGGTCAGGCGAACACTGCCTTGCTCGAAGCGCAGCGTCTGCGCATAGACGTAGCGGATGGTCGCCTCTTCGCCCGGCATGAGGTTGCCGAGGTTGACGGTGCACAGGCCGTCGCCGGCCCGTTCGAGCATGATTGCCGTGTCGCCCTCATCGATCGCCTCCTCGTATTGCGCCTCCGCGGCGCGCTTCTCGACGACGACGCCCGTCAGCAGCTTCTCGCCGAGACGCACCTCGAGCTCGAGCAGCGCCGCACCCCACGGCAGCGGAAAGGTGTAGACGGCCTCGACGTTGGTGGCGGTCGCGTTGCGGTAGCGCTGCTCGACGGCGAGCTCGAACAGCAACCCATCGACTCTCCCTCGCGCCTCCACGCCGAGGAGCGACATCGTTGCACCTGCGATCGACTTCAGCACTGCTGCTTCGTGGCCCATGACCTATTCCTTTCCTTTGATCTGGCGGTAGACCGCCTGCACTCCCTGAAAGAACGCTCGCACCTGCTCCGGCGAGAGTCTCGCGCGCCCCGGCTCGAGGGTGATCTCCAATCCGTCCGCGACGACCATGTGGCTCCACACCTCCACCGTGCCTGCTCCGCGCGGCCGGGGCGGTACCGGCGGCGCCCCTCCGGCGAGCAGCTCGTGAATGCGGTCCAGCGACACGCCCGCCTGCGTCCACTTGCGGATCTGCAGCAGTTGCTCAAGGTGGCGCGACGTGTAGTAGGCCGCGCGCGTCTCGCCGATCGGGCGGTCCAGCAGGCCGATCTGGACGTAGTAGCGCACTGTCCTGATCGGCAATTCCGCCAAGGCGCAAAGCTCGGACAGAGAGAATGGCCGGGAATCCTTGACGACGTGTTTCATACAGTGCATTATGACACTGTTACTGTACTTGTCAAGATCCCAAGCGAAGGCTCCTCTCTCGATGCCGATCGCCGAATCGCAAGTTGCGGACCATCCGCGAGGCATGACGAGCCCTTTGGGCCGGTTTGGCCCCGCGCGCTCTTCACCTGGACATCGCGCCATTCACGAGCCTTCAGAACGCTTGGACGCGATATCGCCCACCAGGAGCGCAACGCTTGCAACGACGACCTCGGCCATGCGCTGGAGCTGCCTAAAGTACGGGCCTCTTGCCGGAATCCTCGGCCGCGAATTCGATTGGCTTTGCGACCGAAAGCCGAACGCTACCGGGCCCGGCTATCAAAACGCGATATCGGACCGAGCCTCAGCGCCGACGCAGTTGCCGCTCAGCGCTCGTACCACCGAAGCACCTTGGGCCCCGGCCTAAAGCCGGGGCGACGAGAAAAACCCCGGCCTAAAGCCGGGGCGAGAAAGAGGATTCCGTTGCCGCTCAGCGCTGGTATCGCCTCAGCAACTTGGGCCCCGGCCTAAAGCCGGGGCGACGAAAGAGGGTGCACTTGGGGTTCAGCGCCGATATTGCGCGAGCCCGGCGCTCAACTGGCGCATCGCCTCCTCGCGCAGCGACTCGGGCGATATCACCTCCACGTGGGGACCGTGGCGCAGGATGTCCATGATGAGCTCGCGATCGTCCCGGTAGGAAAACGACAGCTCGTAGCGGCCGTCGGTCAGGAACTGTCCCTTTTGCTGCGGATGCCACCGCTCGTCGGCGACCCAGCGCGCACGCTCGGCGCTAAACCGCAGCACGGCCGTCCTGTTGGCCTTGCCGGCGAAGATGCCGTAGGCGCTCGCGTAGTGATCGTCGAGCTGCTCTTCCGGAACCTTGTCGGCTTCCGCGTCGAGCGCGCGCGCCTCACCGATGCGATCCAGCGCGAAGATGCGAAGACCCTGGCGCAGGTGACAGTAAGCGTCGAGGTACCAGTTGTCGCGGTAATGCGTGAGGCGCTGCGGCGAGACGATGCGCTCGGTGTCGCGGTCGCGGCTACGCCCACGGTACTGCAGATGGACCTTCTTCCGCTGGAGCGTAGCGCTCGCGATGAGCTGGAACCACGCCCCCGTCGGCCGCGCCGCCATGCTGAGGAGCCGGATGCGCGTCGCGGCTTCCGAGAGGCCCAGGCGCTTGTGCTGCAGCAATTCCGAGATCCGGCGGGAGAGCGGCGCCAAGTAGTCACCGAGGAGCCCCGGTTCCAGCTCGCTCAGCAGGCGGTGGAACACCATCAAAGCCTGCAGCTCATGGGCATTGAACCACAACCCCGGCAGCTCGTAGGCGCCGCCATCGCCCTCACGCGCGTAAGCGTAGCCTCCGAAATCCTCGTTCCACTCGATCGGCGCGTTCAAGTAATCCTTGAGGACGCGAATCAGGCGATAAACGGTCGGCTCGGAGCATTCGAGCCTCTCCATGAGCTCCGCGCGGGAGATCGGGGTGCGCCGCTCGCGCAGGATGTTGTGGAGCTGGAAGACGCGATCGAACTTGTCCATGTTGGGTCCCGACTCTTCGTGGCTCCGATGGTATCGCCCATCCGGCGCCATTTGAATCGGCTGCGATGCCTGCCCTCCCCCTCCCCTTTCCGGTAAGCGGGCGAGGGCAATGCGCGATCGAGCTAAAGTCCGGTGCACGCGAGTCAGCACGAAGCCCTCGCCGGCGCCGTTCGGCGATGATGAGGAACGCGGTAGAATCGCGCGCTTGCCGATGTCCTCGCCGCCCACCGGTCTGTCTGCCTCACCGCTCACCCGGCGCGGGGCACTGGCGCTGCTGCTCGCCTTCGCGCTCATCTGGTTCTCGAATCTCGACTACCGGCGGCTGGTGCATCCCGACGAAGGCCGCTACGCCGAGATTCCGCGCGAAATGGTGGCCACCGGCGACTGGCTCACGCCGCGGCTCGACGGCATCAAGTATTTCGAAAAGCCCGCGCTGCAATACTGGATCACCGCCGCGGCGTACGAGGCGTTCGGCGTCCGCCAGTGGACCGCGCGGCTGTGGCCGGCGCTTGCCGGCTTTCTGGGCGTGCTCTTTGTCGGCTACGTGGGCGGGCGGCTCGGCGGCCCGGCGCTGGGCTTGGCGAGCGCCGCGGTGCTCGCCGGCAGCATCGGGTACGCGCTCGAAGCGCACATTCTCACGCTCGACTCGGGGCTCACGCTGTGGATGAGCCTCGGTCTGGGCAGCCTCTTTCTCGCCCAGCGCGCCGAGGCGACGCTACGCGAGAGGCGCACCTGGATGTGGACGGCATGGGCCGCGCTCGCGCTGGCGACCTTGTCCAAGGGGCTCATCGGCATCGTGCTGCCCGGCGGCGCGCTCATTCTGTACAGCCTGCTCGAGCGCGACTGGGCGCTGTGGCGCAGGCTGCATCTTGTCTCCGGCAGCGCGATCTTCCTCGCGCTTGCCGCGCCGTGGTTCGTCGCCGTGTCGGTCAAGAACCCGGGATTCTTCGAGTTCTTCTTCATCCGCGAGCATTTCACCCGCTTCCTCACCAGCGAGGCCCGGCGCCCCGGCCCGTGGTGGTACTTCGTGCCGATCCTGATCGCCGGCATCCTTCCCTGGCTCACCGTCTTCTTCCGGGCTGCTGCGCGGGCATGGACCGAAGCCCGCACCGCGGCGAACGGCTTCAACTGGCAACGCTTCGCGCTGGTGTGGGCCGGCTTCATCTTCGTGTTCTTCAGTGCGTCGGGCTCGAAGCTGCCTTCGTACATCCTGCCGATCTTCCCCGCGCTCGCGCTCCTGATCGGCTGGCAATGGACGCGGCTCGCCGATGCTGCCCTCGCACGGCTCATCGCTCCGTTGGTCGTGGTCATGGGCCTGCTCACGCTCTTCGCCTTGTTCGGATACGCGTGGATCGCGGCGCGGCTGGCCGAGGAGCGGCAACCGCTCGGTCCGCTGCTGGCGTACGGGACCTGGATCAAGGTCGCCTTCGGCGTTGCCTTCGCCGGCGGCGCGGCGGCGTGGTGGTGGCTCGCCCGGGGGAAACGCACGCCGGCGCTCGTCGCGCTGTCCTTGGCCGCGCTCGCATGGATTCAGCTCGTCACCACCGGATACGACGAGCTGGCCGAGTCGCGCTCGACAGCCCCGATTCTCGCGCGGATCGTCGCCGCGCACGGACCGCTGTCGACCGATGTGCCCTTCTATACGATCCGCACGTACGATCAGACCTTGCCGTATTATCTCGGCCGGACGGTGGTCCTGGTGGACTATCAGGATGAGCTGGCGATGGGGATCGAGAGCGAGCCGGACAAGGCGATCGCCACGGTGGACGAATGGCGGCGCCGCTGGGAGGCGGCCGATCAAGCCTACGCGATGATGCAGCAGGACGAATACGACAAATTGCGGCGCGAGGGCGTGCCGATGGTCGAGCTGGGCGGCGATCCGCGGCGGGTCATCGTGAGCCGAAGGTGATGACCTGGACCGCGTTCTCGTTCCTCCTGGCGGGCGTGCTGCTCAACGCCGGGGCGCAACTGCTGCTCAAGGCCGGCACCAACGTGCTGGGCGTCATCACGATCTCCGCGCAGAATTGGCCGGCGCAATTCGGACGCATGGCGCTCGAGCCGCACATCGTCGCGGGCTTGGGCTGCTACGTCGTGAGCGTGATCGTGTGGATCGTCGGCTTGTCTCGCGTTCCCGTCTCGATCGCCTATCCGCTGCTGTCGCTGGGCTACATCGTCAACGCGGTCGCCGCGCACTATCTCCTGGGCGAGGACGTGACGCTGTCGCGCTGGGCCGGGATCGGATTCATCATCCTCGGCGTGTGGCTGGTGGCGCGGTCATGAGCGCCGCTGTGGGGGTGCTTTGATGAGCCCTGCGTATCTCAAGTTCGCGAGCCCGCTCCTCGACGAAGCGACCATCGAGGGCGTGGGCGAGGTGCTGCGCTCCGGTCACATCGCGAGCGGGCCCTGGGTGCAGAGGTTCGAGACCGAGCTCTCGGCCTTCTGCGGCGGCCGTCCGGTGCGGGCACTGACCTCGGCCACCGCCGCGATCGAGGTCGCGTTGCAGCTCTGCGGCATCGGCCCGGGCGCCGAGGTCATCACCTCGGCGCAGAGCTTCTTCACCGTGCTCAACATGATCGTGAAAGTCGGCGCGACACCGGTGTTCGTCGACTGCGAGCTCGCGACCCGCAACCTCGATCTCGCCCAGGTCGAGGCGGCGCTCACGCCGCGCACCCGCGCCATCGTGCCGACGCATTTCCCCGGCTCGCTCGTGGACATGGACGCGCTCTTCGCGCTCGCGCGCCGGCACGGCCTGCGCGTGATCGAGGATGCGGCGCTGGTGCTGGGCTCGCGCTGGAAGGGCCGCAACGTCGGCGCTTTCGGCGACCTGACCACCTTCAGCTTCCATCCCAACAAGAACATCACCTCGATCGAGGGCGGGGCGCTCGCGGTGAACGACGCTGCCGAAGCGAAGCGCGTCGAGGCGCTGCGCTTCCACGGCATCACGTATTTGCCGGATCGGACGCGCGACGTCGCGTTCCCCGGCGGCAAGTTCAACCTGCCCGACGTCAACGCGCGCATCGGCTGCGCCCAGCTCGAGCGCCTGCCCGAGTTTCTGGCGCGGCGCCGGGCGCTGGTGGAGCGTTACTTCGCCCGCCTGAAAACCGATCCGCCGTGCCTGCTGCCGCCCAAGCCGAACGCCGGTAACGGCGATCATTCCTGGAACATGTTCTGCGTTCTGCTGCCGCTCGATCGGCTGACGATCTCGCGGCAGGCCTTCCGCGAAGCGCTCGACGCCCGTGGGATCGGCACAGGAGTTTCGTACGAAGCGTTGCATTTGTGCACTCTCGGCCGCCGCTATGGTGGCCGAGAGGGCCGGTTTCCCAATGCCGAGCGCATCGCGCGGGAGACCGTCACGCTACCTCTGCACGTCGGCATGACCGAGGCCGACGTCGATCGCGTCTGCGCCGCGGTCGCCGACGTGCTCGCCGCGGCACGCAAATGACCGCCGCCTCGCCGCAACTGTCGGTCGTCATCCCGGTGTACAACGAGGAGGAAGGCTTGCAGGCGCTCTTCGACCGCCTCTACCCCGCGCTCGACAAGCTCGGCCGCAGCTACGAGCTGATTTTCGTCGACGACGGCAGCCGGGACCGCTCCGGGGCGCTGCTCAAGGACCAATACCTGAAGCGGCCCGAAGTCACGCGGGTGATCGTGTTCAACGCCAATTTCGGCCAGCATCTGGCGATCATCGCCGCCTTCGAGCGCTGTCGGGGCGAGCGCGTGGTCACGCTCGACGCCGATCTGCAGAACCCGCCGGAGGAGATCGGCAAGCTCATCGCCGCCATGGACGCCGGGCACGATTACGTCGGCAGCATCCGACGCGCGCGCCGCGACTCCTGGTGGCGCAGCGCCGCCTCCAAGGCGATGAACCGGCTGCGCGAGCGCATCACGCGCATCAAGATGACCGACCAGGGCTGCATGCTGCGCGCCTACAGCCGCGACATCGTCCGCGCGATCGCCGCCTCGCGCGAGATCAGCACCTTCATTCCGGCGCTCGCCTACACCTACGCCCACAGCCCGACCGAAGTCGAGGTCGAGCACGCCGAGCGCGCCGCCGGCGAATCGAAATACTCGCTCTACAAGCTGATCCGGCTCAACTTCGATCTGGTCACCGGCTTCTCGCTGGTGCCGCTGCAGTTGGGGTCGATGCTCGGCATGATCGTGTCGGCCGGCGCCGTCCTCACCTATCTCATCGTGATCGTCGAGCGTCTGATCCGGGCCGGCTGGCGCGAGGGTTTCGCGACCCTATGGGACCGCGACATCCTCGCCTTCTTCCTGATCGGCATGCTGCTCTTCGGGCTCGGCCTCATCGGCGAATACGTCGGCCGCATCTACCAGCAGGTACGCGAGCGGCCGCGGTATATGATTCGCGCCGTGCTCGGCGAAGGCCCTAACCCACAAGGAGACACCGAGACACAGAGAAGACTCGTCTGAAGTCTTCTCTATGCCTCTGCGTGTCCTTGTGAACCCTCCCGATGGCCAAGGCCGTCGTCTTCGCCTATCACAACGTCGGCGTGCGCTGCCTCAAGGTGCTGCTCGCCCACGGCGTCGACGTGCCGCTCGTCCTCACGCATGAAGACGCTCCGCGCGAGGAGATCTGGTTCGACAGCGTCGCGCGCACCGCCGCCGAGTACGGCATCCCGACCATCGCGCCCGCGGATCCGAACACGCCGGACGCGATGGCGCGGATCGCCCTCTGCGCGCCCGACTTCCTTTTCTCGTTCTACTACCGCCTGCTGCTCAAGGCGCCGCTGCTCGCGCTGCCTTCGCGCGGCGCGCTCAACATGCACGGCTCGCTGCTCCCGAAGTATCGCGGCCGGGTGCCGGTGAACTGGGCGATCATCCACGGCGAAACCGAGACCGGCGCCACGTTGCACTACATGACCGAGAAGCCGGACAACGGCGATATCGTGGCGCAGACGAGCGTGCCGATCCTTCCCGACGACACCGCCAAGGAGGTGCTCGACAAGGTCACGGTCGCGGCGGAGCTTGCGCTCGACGGCGTGCTGCCTGCGCTCATCGCCGGCAGCGCGCCGCGGCGGGCGCAGGATCTTCGCCTCGGGAGCTACTGCGGCGCTCGCAAGCCCGAGGACGGCGTGATCGACTGGTCGAAGCGTGCGGCGCAAATCCACAATCTCGTGCGCGCGGTCGCTCCGCCCTACCCCGGCGCTCGCACCACGCTCGGCGGCAAGCCGGCCCGCATCCTGCGCACGCGCGTGCTCGATGCCGCCGCCGCGGCGACGAAGACGCCGTCGCTTCGCGTCGAGCAAGGTCGCCTCGTCGCGTCCTGCGGCGGTGGCGGCACGCTGCTCGTCCTGGCGCTCGAGGTCGATGGCGCGCTGGTTGGTGCGGCGGAGCTCACCGCCCAATTCGGAACGGAGCTTGTGCGGCTTGGCGACGGAAAGGTCGTCCCCGCGAAAACCAGCCCGAAGGGCGAAGTTTCGAACGGCCAAGCGGGAACCCAGTGAGCTTTGCGGCGAACGACGCTGGATTCCCGCATGCGCGGGAATGACGGCAAAGGGGCGACGACGGTTCACGCCAGCAGCACAGCGTAGAATAGTGCGAGCGGGCGTGGGCCGCGTGCTTATCCTTCACCTACATGCGCAGAATCCTCATCCTCGGCGTCAACGGCTTCATCGGCCATCACCTCTCCCAGCGCATCATCGCCGCCACCGATTGGGAGATCTACGGCATGGACATGCAGACCGATCGGATTGCGGATCTGCTGTCCGAGAGGCGCTTCCACTTCTTCGAGGGCGACATCACGATCAACCGGGAGTGGATCGAATACCACATCAAGAAATGCGACACGGTGCTGCCGCTGGTGGCGATCGCCACGCCCGCGATGTACGTGCGCGAACCGTTGCGCGTGTTCGAGCTCGACTTCGAGGCCAACCTGCCGATCGTCCGCGCCTGCGTGCGGCACAAGAAGCGCGTGGTGTTTCCTTCCACCTCGGAGGTCTACGGCATGTGCCGCGACGAAGCCTTCGATGCCGACGCCTCGGACCTGGTGCTGGGGCCCATCGCCAAGCCGCGCTGGATCTACGCCTGCGCCAAGCAGCTCATGGACCGGGTCATCCACGCCTACGGCATGGAGCAGGGGCTCGACTACACGCTGTTCCGTCCCTTCAACTGGATCGGCGCGGGGCTCGACTCGATCAACACCGCCAAGGAGGGCAGCTCCCGGGTGATCACCCAATTCCTCGGCCATATCGTGCGCGGCGAGGAGATCAAGCTGGTCGACGGCGGCACCCAGAAGCGCGCCTTCACCTACATCGACGACGGCATCGATGCGCTGCTGAAGATCATCGCCAACGAGCGCGGCGTGGCGAGCGGCAAGATCTACAACATCGGCAACCCGAGCAACAACTATTCGGTGCGCGCGCTGGCGCGGATGATGCTCGATCTCGCCCTGACCTATCCCGAGTACAAGGACAGCGCGGCGCGGGTGAAGCTCACCGAGACCAGCGCGGAGGCCTACTACGGCAAGGGCTACCAGGACGTGCAGAACCGCGTGCCGAAGATCGACAACACCTGCGCAGATCTCGGCTGGCGGCCGGTGGTGACGATGGAAGAGTCGCTGCGGCGGATCTTCGACGCCTATCGCGGGCAGGTGGCCGAGGCGCGGGCGCTGGTGGAGTGAGCCGTCCGATGGGCGCGATGGCGCGTATGTACGAATCGTGCCATGATCGTTCGTCGTCCCCGCGTACGCGGGGACCCAGCGGCGTTCGGAACAGAGCCACCGGATTCCCGCGTTCGCGGGAATGACACATCGTCACCGTGCTACAACTAAGCATGCTGCTTGCCCTCAAGATCGACGTCGACACGCTGCGCGGCACGCGCGAAGGCGTTCCGCGCCTCGCCGAAATGCTGCGCCAGCACGATGCCGGCGCGACGTTCCTGTTCAGCGTCGGCCCGGACCACACGGGGCGCGCGATCCGCCGCGTCTTCCGCCCGGGCTTCGTCGCGAAGGTGCAGCGGACCTCGGTCGTGCAGCACTACGGGGTCAAGACGCTGCTCTACGGCACGCTGCTTCCGGGTCCCGACATCGGCCGCCGCGCCGGGGACCTGATGCGTCGCGTGCGCGACGAAGGCTTCGAGGTCGGCGTGCACTCCTGGGATCACGTCAAGTGGCAGGACGGGCTCCACAGTGCAGGCGCCGAGTGGACGGGCAGGCAGATGGGGCTCGCCTGCAAGCGCTTCACCGACATCTTCAAGGAGGCGCCGCGAACGCATGGCGCGGCGGGCTGGCAGATGAACGCGCACGCGCTGCGGCTCACGCAGACGCTCGGCTTCGACTACTGCTCCGACGGGCGCGGGACGCACCCGCACCTGCCGGTGTGGAACGCGGAGCTCATTCGCTGCCCGCAACTGCCGACGACGCTGCCCACGCTCGACGAATTGATCGGCACCGACGGCGTGACCGAAGCGAACGTCGCCGAGCGCCTGCTCGCATCGACCGCGTCGCCTCCCGCGAGCCCGACCTTCGCCGGCCACGTGTTCACGCTCCATGCGGAGCTCGAGGGGATGCGCCTGGCCGGTGTCCTGGATCGTCTGCTCGCGGGCTGGAAAGCGCAAGGTTATCGACTGGTGGCGATGCGCACCCTCTACGAATCGTTGCAGGGCTTCGCGCTGCCGCGCTGCGAGGTGCGCCCCGGCGGCGTGCCCGGCCGCACGGGCACGCTGCTCAAGCAGGGCGAGGAGTTCCTCGCCGACGTCGACCTCGCCCAGGCCGCCTGAAAGGGATCCCGATGGTGACGCTCGACAGGAAAGTGGCCGACTTCGCCGCGCCTTCGACCGGGGGCACGTTCAAGCTCTCGGCTCAACGCGGACGGCCGCTCGTGCTCTACTTCTACCCCAAGGACAACACGCCGGGATGCACCCTGGAGGGCGCGCAGTTCCGCGACCTGCACAAGAAATTCGACAAGGCCGGCGCGGTCGTGGTCGGGGTGTCGCGCGACAGCTTGAAGTCGCACGAGAGCTTCAAGGCGAAGATGGGCTTCCCCTTCGAGCTCATCGCCGACCCGGACGAGAAGCTGTGCAGAGAGTTCGGCGTCATCAAGATGAAGAACATGTACGGCAAGAAGGTACGGGGGATCGAGCGCAGCACCTTCCTGATCGATGCCGAGGGAACGCTGGTGCGCGAGTGGCGCGGCGTCAAGATCCCCGGACACGCGGAAGAGGTCCTCGAGGCCGTCAAGGTGCTGTAGCCCGCTCACGGTTTCTCGGATCGGTCCGGTCAAGGCGATGGGTCTTTCAAGGCCTGCCGAGGCACGCAGCGGCGGCCCCGCACCTGGCGCGAGGCCGCGAAGCCGCGACGCCGGCCAACGGCGTCGGTGGCCATGATCAACTGGAAGGTCCGCTACTCCGCGCTCTTTGAGCGCTGCCCGGAGCTCTCCGATCCCGATCGCCGCATTCTTGAGGTCGGGTGCGGAACCGAGGGCATCGGGCGGTACTTGAAGCGCAGCATCGTGGGCGTGGACCGCGCCTTCGCCGGGCCGGTCGGGCCATTCCTCCAGCCGGTCTGCGGCTCCATTCTCAGCCTGCCGCTTGCGTCCAACGCATTCGATGATGTCGTCTGCGTCGACACGCTGGAGCACCTTGCGGCCGGCGCGCGCCCGCGAGCCATCCGGGAGCTGATCCGGGTCGCCCGCAGCCGCGTGATCATCAGCGGACCGGCCGGCGCCTTCGCCGCCTGGGGCGACGCAGCGTACGCCGAGCAGTTAGGCCGACGGCGCCGCCCCCTTCCCGGTTGGCTGGCGGAGCACCTGCGGCAGGGCGTCCCCTCGCTCGGCGATCTCCTCGAGATGATCGCGGAGAGCGGCCATCCGTTCACGGTTCACGTCAACGAAGGCTCCATCCAGCACTATTCCGGGCTGTTCGCGGACAACCAGCCGTTCCTGACGCGTTTCCGCGATCTGCACGACGCGAAGTTCGCTCTGGAATCGCCGCTCGGGCGGGCGAGCGGGGACGTGCCGTATTCGTACCTCTTCGTGATCAACGTCGCGTCGAGCCGCCCGATGGTGACGCAGCCGTCCCCGTCGTCGGTCCCTGAAGGCGCGACTCCCGAGGCGCCGCAGCGAGGATGCGCGGAAATCTTCGCCGTCGGCCATCGCCGCGACCGCATGCCCGAGATCCCCGGTATCCGACGAATCCTGGCCGGCGCTCACGGGCAGGAGCCCGCCGCCGCGGGCGTTCTGCGCGACGATTCCGGGGATTCGCTCTCCGACCGGAATCCCGATTTCTCGGAGATGACGGCCATCTACTGGGTGTGGAAGAACCTCGCCGGCCTCGAGGGCGTCGGATTCTGCCATTATCGGCGTTACTTCGATCTCCGGAACGACGCGGCGGGCTCGTCGCGGGAGACCCGTCTGCGTACTCCAGGCGACGTGGCGTGCCATCAATCGAGCTTCGCCGATCGATCCGTTATCCCGCGGATCCTCGACGAAGGAGCGATCGTCGTGACCCGCAGGACCGAAGAAGGCACCGCGAACGCGGAGCAGTACATGAGCGCGCACGTGGCCGAGCACTATCTCGCGATGGTGAATTGCGTGCTCGCGCGTCACCCGCACCTCGTGCGACAGGTCGTCGCGCACCTCCGCGACGACGGGTTTTGCGGCAACAACATGTTCGTCATGCGGTGGGCCGACTTCGATGGACTGTGTCGTTTCTGGTTCGATTGCCTTTTCGCCCTCGAGCGCAAGATCGCGCCCAAGCCCGCCGGCTATCAGAGGCGGGTGCTGGCCTTTCTCTCCGAGCGCTTGTTCGACATCTACATTCGGGCTCTCCGCGACTCGGGGCGGCGGGTGGTCGAGCGCCCTATCTTCTTTCTCGAGGAGTCGGCGTTTGCGGCCACAGCCGGCCCGATTGCACACTTTCCACATCAAGATGAAGAACGTGTACGGCCGGCAGGTGCGGGGCATCGAGCGGCACCTTCCTGATCGATGCCGAGGGGACGCTGGTGCGCGAGTGGCGCGGCGTCAAGGTCCCCGGGCATGCGGAAGAGGTCCTCGAGGCCGTCAAGCGCCTCTGAGCCTCGAGCCGGGCTCGGGCGCCAGCGCGTTTGTGTCACACACCTTTGTTTATGACAATGGTATGCTTGGGGATCGTGAGCTCGTCGCAGTGCGGCAACTAGCAGTCCGTCGGACTTGGGGTCCGCGTTTTTCGGTTGATCGGCCCGTGACGACCCATTTTGGCAGCAGCAGCGGGAAGAGACGAAAGAAAGTGCGTTACGAAGGGACAGAAGGAAGCGTTGTGATGCTGTCCGGGATG
>DASVPH010000068.1:0-12592 GCA_036382945.1 Casimicrobiaceae bacterium | reverse complement strand
TCCTCGGGGCAGTCAACCCGGGGAAACTACGCCATTCTTGGCAAACGAAGTTCAAATCGGCACCAAACGAAATCGGCCTGCAACCCGCGCCAATGCTTGATCTCGGGCTCGGCACAGGTCATTTAACCGGACAGTAGTGATCTTGGGCGTTCCACTAGCCATCGTCGTTCGTAGCGGCGTAACCGTCGCCCGTCCTGCGTCTTGAGCGTTCGGTTCGAGCGATGCGGCGCAATCATCTCAGTCCCTTGCTGCTTCAGCGACTCGTCCAACGCATCGCTGTCGTACGCCTTATCGCCGATCAAGTTCTGCGGCTTCGCTTCGACCATGTAAAAGTCGAAGCTCAATTGCACCAGCGTGACTTCATGATGGTTCGCCGCGTGCGTGCTCACCGACAGCGGTAACCCGTGGCGATCCACGATGGCTAGGATCTTGACGCCCTTGCCGCGTAGCGTCTTGCCGATCCCGTCGCCACCGCTTTGGCGCTCACTGAAGTTGACCCGCCCCCGCTCACGGAAATTGACCCAGCACTGAATTGAGCTTGGTTCGCTGGCAGCGCCAACCGGGCGGCATTGTCGTACGTTGATTTCGTTGTGCAGGCTGTGGACGGTTCTTCCGCGGAGAACCGCCCATGGAGTGCAAGCCCTGTGCATGTTGTGGCCAGGCGTTCCGGCCGCATCCGCAAGTTCCTGAACAACGGTTCTGTTCTGCCGCGGCCTGCCAGCGCGCGCGCAAGCGGCTATGGCAACAGGCCAAGCGTGCGAGCGATGAGGACTACCGCTTGAACCAGGCGCGTGCCCAAGCAGCCTGGGTCGCCCGGCATCCCGATTATTGGCAGCGCTATCGTCGCCAGCATCCCGAATACTGCGAGCGCAACCGCCTCGCGCAGCGCCAGCGGGATCGGCGCCGGGCCGAGGCCCCTCTTGCAAAGATGGACGCGTGCGGCCGTGAAGCGCTCATTCGATCAGGGACCTATCGCTTGTGCCCGGTGGCGGCGGGCGATCTTGCAAAGATGGACGCGTGGACAGTGGAAATTACTTTGCTTTCAGAGCACGACGAGGGTTCCTCGCGATCTTGCAAAGAGAGGACTTCATAGGCAGAGCGCGCCGCGGCGGCTAGGGTCGCGCCATGGCCACGGGTCGCGACATCGATCTGCACTGCGTCGACTTACGCTATGCGAGTACCCGACTGATCGATACTCGCGCCGTCGAACGGCTCGCCCGCGCGATCGAGCAGTGCGGCCAGCTCATTCCGTGCCTTCCCGAAGCGATCCTGCGGCAGGCTTGCCCACAGGATGGACAGCAGATCTCCCGGTTCCCGCGCAAGGAGCGTCCATACATGCCAGGGTCTTCGACCACGCCGGGTCGACTGGGGCGCTCGCGATGGCGCGCCCCGCCGTGTTGCCTTCCCCTTGAGAACGGCGTCGGCACCCAGAACTGAATAACTTTCGCGGCTCAATGGCTGGCCTGCATGCTCACCTACCGACGCTTCGCCGGCCACCTCGCGGTTGCCTGCGCACGGCTCGGTGCCGATGCGGTTCGCTAAACCTTCATCGCAGTGGACTTGCACCACTTACTCCTTGCCGGTCTCCCGGCGCACTCTCAAACCCATTGACACATTCCGCAACATCGGGCCGCAGCGAGCGTACAAGGAAGGCAATTAAACGAGCGAGGGGGCGCAGGAAATGCGCCCCTGTCCCCACGTCCCTAGCTCGAGCCGACGTCCGGGAGCCGATCTACATCGGCTTTCGACGGTTTC
This sequence comes from Casimicrobiaceae bacterium, assembly GCA_036382945.1. Lineage (GTDB taxonomy): Bacteria > Pseudomonadota > Gammaproteobacteria > Burkholderiales > Casimicrobiaceae > PALSA-1003. The sequence goes on along the minus strand of DASVPH010000068.1, from coordinate 10,837 downwards.
GTGGCAGCGATGTTGCTTCGCAATTCGACTTTGCTCCGCAAAAAGTAGGACGACGGCATGGGCCGCAGACTACTCGGCTGCCTGTAGTCTTGTCGTGTACGGCAACTGCCTGCACGACAGCGCGAGGCTCCCGTCATTGCACGAGCGCGATGCTGCGGCGCTCCTTTGGTCGCGCGGTCCCGATGAGCAAGCCCTTCGGGCGTCTCCGCCGAGTGCGCGCTCTTGTCGCGGAGTAGCCGCCAAATCTCCCCGATCGAGTCCGCGTCGCTCTGACGTCGCTTGCTGCGCCGGGATCGCGACGTCCGGCCGGCGCTTCGCTCGTCAACGCTTGAGCGCGATCGCTTCGATTTCGACCTTCGAGTCGACCACGAGCTTCGCCTGCGTGGTGGAGCGCGCGGGCTTCGGATCCGGAAAGAACTCGGCATACACACGGTTGAAGCGCGCGAAGTCGGCCGTGTCCTGAAGCCACACGGTAACCTTCACGACTTCGTGCAGCGTGCAGCCCGCAAGCGCGAGCGCACGCTCGACGTTGCGCAACGCCTGTCGCGTGTGCGCTTCGATGTCGCCGGCGACCATGTTGCCGTCGTCGCCCTTCGCGACCTGGCCCGATACGAACACCAAGTCGCCGGCCCTCACGGCGGCCGAGAACGGCAGAGACGCGGGCTGCGATGCGTCGTTGAAGTGCTCGATGGTCATGACCTAGCCTCCCGGAGTTGTAACAGGTATCCGGTAATAATATTTCATGCGAGTGACCATGCCAAGTCGCGCTCGCGGCGCCGTCGATTGCTGAAAGTCGAAGCAAAAACAGCGGCCTGCGAGCATGTTGCGCCGATGTGAGCGATGCTTGACAACTAGTTCGCGCGGTTCTAACCTGCGTCGCTTCTGTAATTAAATTACGGTGCATGCCGCTACAACTCGCCTCGATCCTCGACACGAGCATCGACCGGCGCACCAAAGGTTTTCCGCATGCGGCGCCGCCGATGCGCCTGCGCGACATCGGCCGGCAACGCTGGAACGTTCTTCGAGGCGATCTACCGTTCCCGTTGGCGATCGTGCGCCGCTCGGCGACGCGTCACAACTCGGCATGGATGCGCGCATTCACCGAGTCGACCGGCGTCGCGATCGCGCCGCATGGCAAGACGACGATGTGCCCGCAGATCTTCGCGCGCCAGCTCGAGGACGGCGCATGGGGCATGACCGTCGCCAACGTTCATCAGCTCGGCATTTGTGTCGACATCGGCGTTCGTCGCGTCATTATCGCGAACCAGGTCGTCGCGGTCGGTGACGTCGCGCGGATCGTCGCGCTGATGCGCGATCACGCGGACCTGCTCGTCTGCTTACTCGTCGATTCGGTCGCGCAGCTCGAGCGCGTCGTCGGGGCGGCGCGCCGGCACGAGGCCGCCCGGCCGCTCGCCGCACTGCTCGAGATCGGACATGCGGGCGGCCGTGCCGGCACGCGCACGATCGCCGAAGCGATGGAGCTCGCGCGCGCGATTGCGGCGAGCGGAACGGTGCAACTCGCCGGTATCGAATGCTACGAAGGGCTCGCGATCACCGGTGATTCCGAGCGCGACGAGCGCCATGTGGACGCGCTCGTCGACCGCGTGCATGCGGTGGGCGCGGCGTGCGACCACGAAGGGTTGTTCGGCTGCGACGAGGTGCTGCTGTCGGCCGGGGGCTCCACTGTGTTCGACATCGTCGCGCGCGAGCTGCCGCAGCGACTATCGCGTCCGGTGCGCACGATCCTGCGCAGCGGCTGTTACGTCACGCACGACTCGGGCAACTACGAGCGGCTGTTCGAGCGCGTGCGCGCGCGCTCGGGCGAGCCGTGGCGCAGCGGTTCCGGGCTGCAGCCTGCGCTCGAAGTCTGGAGCCAGGTGCAATCCCGGCCCGAGCCGGGGCTGGCCATCCTGACGATGGGCCGGCGCGACGTTTCCTACGACATCGAGATGCCGCGCCCGCTCAAGTGGCATCGCGAGGACGCGCACACCGCAGTTCAGCCGGCGCCGGCCGAATGGAAAGTCGAGAAGCTCAACGACCAGCACGCGTACCTGCATGTGCCGGCCGGCACGGATCTGAAGGTCGGCGACCTCGTCGGCTGCGGCATCTCGCATCCATGCACCACGTTCGACAAGTGGCAGTTGCTGATGGAAGTCGACGACGACTACACCGTCGTCGACGCGCTGCGGACGTTCTTCTGACGCGCGTCCCCGATGCCCATCGCCCGACTCACCGACGTGTGTCTTCACTACGAGCTCGAAGGCGCGCCCTGCCCGCCGGTGGTCGTGCTGTCGCACGGCCTCGGCCTCGCGCTCGGGATGTGGGACGCGCAAGTGCCGGAGCTCGCGCGCCGCTTTCGCGTGCTGCGCTACGACGCACGCGGCCATGGCGCGTCGTCGATTCCGCCGCACGCTTCTTCGATCGCCGATCTCGGCCGCGACGTCGTCGGCCTGCTCCATCATCTGCACATCGAGCGCGCGCACTTCTGCGGATTGTCGCTCGGCGGCATGACCGGCATCTGGCTCGCAGCACACGCGCCGCAATGGATCGCATCGCTCGCGCTCGCCAACACGGCGGCTAGAGTCGGCACGCGCGGGATGTGGAACACGCGCATCGCGACCGTCGAAGCGCAGGGCATGCCGGCGATCGCCGACGCCGCGATCGCACGCTGGTTCACTGCACAGTTCATCGCGCGCTCGCCCGCGCTGATCGCACGCCTGAAGGCGATGTTCGAGCGCACGCCCGCCCGCGGCTACACGAGCTGCTGCGCCGCGAATCGCGATGCGGACCTTCGAGACGCCGTCGCTCGCATTGGCGTGCCGACGCTGGTCGTCACCGGCCGGCACGACGCCGCAACGCCGCCCGAGCAGGGTGAATGGCTCGCCCAAAACATCGGCGGCGCCCGCCGCGTCGAGCTCGTTTCGGCTCACCTTTCGAACCTCGAGTGCCCTGACGCGTTCACCGGCCTCGTCGCCGAACACGTCTCGCAGGCGACCGTCGCCGCGCGTCGCGCGGCCGCATGAACAGGATGGACAACCTCCACGTCGTTCCGCGCTCGACCACCGATCCGCTCGCGCGGATTCGCGCAATCACGCCCGACCTGCCCGAAGCGCAGCAGCGGGTCGCCGACGAAATCGTCGCCGATCCGGATTGGACCGTTCGCGCCGCCGTCGAGGAGATTGCACGGCGAGCGAATGTCAGCGCACCGACCGTTGTCCGCTTCTGCCGCACGCTCGGCTACGAAGGCGTATCCGATTTCAAGCTGCAGCTCGCGCAGAGCCTCGCCATCGGCACGCCTTACCTGCACCGCGCCGTCACCGCGCAGGACGACACATCGAGCCTCATCCACAAGATCCTCTACGGCGCGGCCGCGGTGCTGACCAACCTCGAGCGCCAGCTGGAGCCGCACGCGGTCGAGCAGGCGATCGTCAAGCTCGCGACCGCGAGACGCATCGAGTGCTTCAGCGTGGGTCTGGTGTCCACGTTCCTCGCGAACGATGCGCAGTCGCGCTTCGCGCGTCTTGGCCTCGACTCGGCCACCTATTTCGATGCGCACATGCAGCTCACCGCGGCGGCGGCTCTGACGCCGCGCGATGTCGTCCTCGCCATTTCGCATGTCGGCCGCATGCCGACTCTGCTCGAGGCGGTGCAGCTCGCGCGCGAGCAGGGCGCGACCGTGATCGCGATCACGCAACCCAGGACGCCGCTCGCCGAGCGCTGCACGATCCCGCTCGCGCTGATCGTTCCCGAGGACGCGACGATGCGCGTCGGCACGGAGGCGTATCTCGCCGGACAGGTGCTGATCGAGATGCTGATGGTCGGCGTGGGCCTGCGTCTCGGGCCGGCGGCGATCGAGCGGCTGAAGCGTGTGCACGCGGTGCTGCTCGAGCGCGGTGTCGACAGCGACGTGCATCCCGCGTTGCACCGCGCGTGGTCCGAGAGCGAACGCGACCCAGGCAACGAATAGGAAACGAACGTGTCGAACAACCATCACTACCTGCTGCGCGGCGGCGCCGTTGTCGACGGAACCGGCGCGCCCCGTTATCGCGCCGACGTGCGCGTACAGGACGGCCGCATTCGCGAGATCGGCGCCGGTCTGGCGGTCGAGGACGCGCACGTGATCGACGCGACCGATCGCGTCGTGACGCCCGGCTTCATCGACGTGCACACGCACGACGACCAATACGTGCTCTCGTCGCCGCAGGCGCTGCCGAAGCTCAGCCAGGGCGTCACGACTGTCGTCATCGGCAATTGCGGCATCAGCCTCGCGCCGCTCGTGCATCCGAACGTGCCGCCCCCGCTCAACCTGCTTGGCGGCGCCGGCAAGCACGTGTTCCCGACGATGCGCGCGTATGCGCGGGCGGTGGAGGCGACGCGTCCGGCGCTGAACGTCGCCGCGCTGTTCGGCCATTCGACGCTTCGCGTCGCGACGATGGACGATCCGTATCGGCCGGCCACGCCGCGCGAGCAGGCGAAGATGGTCGAGCTCGCGCGCGAATGCATGGATGCGGGCGCGATCGGCTTCAGCTCGGGACTGTTCTATCCGACGAACGCGGCCGCCGACGTCGCCGAGGTAACGATGCTCGCGCGCGTCACCGCCGAAGCGGGCGGCATGTACTCGACGCACATCCGCGACGAAGGCCGCCACGTCATCGAAGCGCTTGACGAAGCGTTCACGGCGGGCCGCGACGCCGGTCTGCCCGTCGTCATCTCGCATCACAAGTGCGCGGGTCCCGAGAACTGGGGGCGCTCGCCTGAGACGCTCGCGCACATCGACGCGGCGCGCAAGCGCCAGCCGATCGGCCTCGACGCGTATCCGTACGCGGCCGGCTCCACCGTGCTGCGCGTCGACATGGTCGACGGCGTCATCGACATCATGGTGAGCTGGTCCGAACCGTATCCGGAGATGTCCGGCCGCTGGCTCGCCGACATCGCAAAGGAATGGGCATGCACGCAGAAGGAGGCGTGCGAGCGGCTGCAGCCCGGCGGAGCCAGCTATTTCCACATGCGGGAGGACGACGTGCAGCGCGTGCTGCGCTACGAGGCGACGATGATCGGCTCCGACGGCCTGCCACACGACCGCCATCCGCATCCGCGGCTCTGGGGAACCTTTCCGCGCGTGCTCGGGCACTACGCGCGCGACGTCGGCCTCTTTCCGCTCGAGGAAGCCGTTCATCGCGTGACCGGACTGTCAGCGCGCCGCTTCGGCTTGAAGGAGCGGGGCGAGATCAAGGTCGGAGCGCACGCCGACCTCGTCGTAGTCGACCCGAAGCGCGTGATCGACCGCTCGACGTACGCGGAGCCGACGCGCGTCGCCGAAGGCATCGACTACGTGCTGGTGGCCGGCGGCATCGCATACGGCCCACAGGGCGCGACCGCCGAGCGCAACGGCCGGTTTCTCCATCGGGAAACGATGCGGTGACGCCGTCGGCTTCCCTGTGGCCGCCGTCGCTGCGCGTCGGGCGGCAAAAGCGCATCGGCTACGAGCGCGTGGGCTTCGCGTGGCTGCTCAACGCGCCGGCGCTCGTCGCGATCTTCGTGCTCGCCGCGTACCCGATCGCGTACTCGGCCTGGATCAGCCTGCACAAGTACAACCTGAAGCGCCCGCGAGTGTTCGACTTCGTCGGACTGTCGAACTATCTGGCGATCCTTCAATCGAGCGAGTTCCGGTCGGCGTTCTGGATCACCGTCGAGTTCACCGTCCTCGTCGTCGGCATCGTCGCCGTGCTGGGCATCCTGATCGCGATCCTGCTGAACCAGTCGTTTCCCGGCCGCGCGCTCGTGCGCACGCTGGTGCTGCTGCCGTGGGCCATCCCGCCGGTGGTCAACGGCCTGATGTGGCAATGGATCTACGACGCGAAGATCGGCGCGCTGAACGGCCTGCTCGTGAGCCTCGGCGTGCTGAAGGAATACGCAGGATGGCTGTCGACGCCGACCTCGGCGCTGCTCGCGCTGGTCTTCGCCGACGTGTGGAACTCGCTGCCACTCGCAGTCATCCTGCTGCTCGCGGCGCTGCAGCGCATTCCGTCGGAGCTCTACGAGGCGGCGCGCATCGACGGCGCGGGACCGTTGCAGCTCTTCCGCCACGTGACGCTGCCGTGGCTCGCGCAGACGCTGCTCGTCGTGCTGATCCTGCAGACGATGTCGGCGATCCGCGCGTTCGACGTGATCTACGTACTCACCGCGGGTGGTCCGGGCACGGCGACGACCACGCTCACGTGGAAGACGTACCTGACGACGTTCGACAGCCTCGACTTCGGCCAGGGCAACGCCTACGCATGGCTCGTGAGCCTGATCACGCTCGTGCTCGCGCTCGCGTATTTCCGCGTGCTGTACCGTCGCGGGGACTTCGAGGCATGAGCGCCTACGTCGGCTGGCTCGTCGGCCGCGGCGCGCGCCGCACGCGGCGCAAGCTGCTCCTCGTTGTCGCCGCGGTTGCGGTCGCCGTGTACATCCTGGCACCGTTTTCCTGGCTGGTGCTGACGAGCTTCATGCACGAGCAGGACGCGCTGTCGGTGCCGCCGCAGTGGATTCCACGCCACCCGACGCTCGAGAACTACGCGACGTTCTTCAATCCTTCCGGCACGCGCGCCATCGTCGGCTCGCGCGCGGCGGAGGAAACGCTGCCCGGCATGGTCAATTCGCTGCTCGCCGCGCTCGGCACCGCAGCGCTGAACCTCGTGCTAGGCACGCTGACCGGCTACAGCCTCGCGCGCTTCCGCTTCGCCGGCCGCGGGCAGCTGCTCGGCCTCTACCTCGGCTCGCGCATTTTGCCCGGCATCGCGCTCATCGTGCCGCTGTACCTGACGCTGAAGAACCTCGGCATGCTCGACCATCTGTCGGCGCTGATCGTCACCTACGTGACGTTCACGCTGCCGTTCACGATCTGGCTGCTGAAGAACTACTTCCAGACGATTCCACGCTCGCTCGAGGAAGCCGCGTTCATGGACGGCGCAACCTGGTTGCAGATGCTGACCAAGGTGCTGCTGCCGGTCGCGATGCCTGGGCTCGTCGCGGCCGCGATGTTCGCGTTCATGACCGCCTGGAACGACTATCTGTTCGCCGTGATCCTCACCAGCACCACGGCGGCCAAGACGTTGCCCGTCGTTGTCGCGGGCTTCGCCACCGACGTGACCACGGAGCGCACGCTGATGGCGACCAGCGGCGTGCTCGCGATCGTGCCGCCGCTCGCGCTCGCGTTCCTGTTCCAGCGCCTGATCGTGCAGGGACTCACCAGCGGCGCCGTGAAGCACTGACGACACCATTACCATTTCACCAACCCCAGAGGAGAGCCGCGATGTCGCGCAATGACGAAGCCTGGCGGGCCATGTCCCGCCGCCAATTCCTGAAAACCTCGGCGCTCGCCGGCGCGGGTCTCGCGCTCGGCAACGCCGTCCTCGTGCCATCGGCGCGTGCCGCGACGACGGTGCGCTTCGCGGGATGGGCGTTCGAGCCGCAGGTCGTCGAGGGCCTGGTGAAGCAGTTCGTGGCCGAGAATCCGGACATCCAGGTGCAGTACACGCCGCTCGACCTCCAGCTCTACAACGAGAAGATGGTGGCGCTCTTCAACGCGGGCACGCAGCCCGACGCGTTCTACGTGCGCGACACCAATCTCGGCGCATGGGTCGATGCCGGATGGATCCAGCCGGTCGACGGGCTGCCGAAGCTCGACGAGCTCAACAAGGACCTCTTCCCGTTCGATCTCCAGGCGTTGAAGTACAAGGGCAAGCAGTACGGCACGCCGTACTACGGCGACATCTACGTGTACCTGTACGACCGCAAGGCGCTCGACAAGGCCGGCATCAAGGACGCGCCGGTGACGCTCGACCAGCTGAAGAGCGCCGCGCTCGAAGTGAAGAGGGCGGGCATCGCGAAATATCCGATCCTCAAGGGTTACAAGACGAACGTCGACGGCCTGTCCGAATTCTGGTCGATGGTGTTCGCTTCCGGCGGGCATCTGTTCAATCCGGCGATGGAGCCCGTGTTTCCGAACGAGGACAAGACGGCGCTGATGGTGCTCGAGTGGATGCTCGACGCGATGCACAGCTGGGAGATCCTCGATCCCAAGGGGCTGGAGCTCGACGAGACGCAGGCGCGCGACACGTTCCTCTCCGGCCAGGGCGTGTTCACGTCGAACGTCGGCAACGTGTTCCCGCGCTCGAACAATCCCCAATACAGCAAGCGCGCCGGCGGCATCCGCATGACGCGCTTCCCGGGATTGAAGGACGTCAACGGTGGTCCGATGGGCTGGGCGCGGCTGTACGCGATCAGCTCGCAGGCGAAGGATCGCAACGCCGCATGGCGGCTGATCTACTACCTCGGCGGCAAGAACGCGAAGGGCGAATACGCGGCGGCGAAGACATGGTTCCTCAAGTACGGCGTCGGCTATCCGTTCAAGTCGCTCGACAGCGATCCCGACATCCAGGCGGCGCAGAAGCAGGCCGGCTACGAGCTGCCGATCGTGCAGCAGCAGATGGCGAACGCGCGGGCGCGCGAGAACATCAGCACGACGTGGTACAACGAGTGGGACCGCTACACGCAGCAGCAGATCCAAAGCGTGCTGCTACGGCAGATCAAGCCGGCCGAGGCGCTCGCCGCGTCGGCGAAGAAGGCGCAGGAACTGAAGAAGGCGTCGGCATAATGGCGCTCTTCGTTCTCGAGCACGCGGGCACGCGGCCGCCGGTCGTGTGCCTGCACGGCTTCTGCCAATCGTCCGACTACTGGGCGCCGACGCTCGACCGTCTGCACGCGCACGGCGTGGACGCGCTCGCCCCGGATCTGCCTGGCTTCGCGCGTTCGGCGTCCGAGCCCGGCCCGTACACGATCGCCGACATGGCCGATGCGATCGTGCGCCTGCTGGACGCTCGCGGGATCGACGTCATCCGCCTCGTCGGCGGCTCGATGGGCGGCGTCGTCGCCCAGCAGCTCGCCCTGCGGCATCCGCAGCGCGTCGAGCGCCTGCTGCTCGTCGCCACCGGCGCGGTCATGGGCGATCCGGCGGCCGGTCTCGCGAAGGCGGATGCGATCGCTGCCGCGCCGTGGGACGAAGCCACGGTTGCGCCGATCGTCGACGGATTCTTCCATCGGCGACCTTCGGAGCGCGAAATCGCGTCGCTGCGCGGCATCGCGCTTTCGGCGTCGCATCGCGCGGCGATCGACGCCGCGCGATCCAACGCACAAACGAACACGCTGTCGAGGCTTTCGGAGATCCGCGTGCCGACGCTGATCGTCCAGGGCCGGCACGACCGCGCGCGAACGCCCGAGCACGGCGCGCTGATGCGCGAGCGCATCGCCGGCGCATGGCTCGCGGTGATTGAGGACGCCGGCCACACGCCGCAGCTCGAGCAGCCCGAAGCGTTCCATGACGTCGCATTGCCGTTCCTGCTCGCGCCCGAAGTCGCGCGCGTCGCGGCGGCTTGATCACGGAGGTCGAGCGTGGCTTTCGAAGAGCTTGCCGGCAAGGTCTGTGTCGTTACCGGCGCGAGCAGAGGCATCGGCGCCGCGGTCGCGCGCGGGTTGGGCGCGTGCCGCGCGAACGTGGTGGTGCATTACCGCAGCGGCAGCGCGCAAGCCGCGCGCGTGGCGGCCGACATCCGCGCCGCCGGCGGCGCCGCGCATCTGTTCGCCGCGGACATCGCCGAGGACGACGCGCTCGACCGTGTCGTGGATGAAGCGGTGCGCGCGTTCGGTCGCCTCGACATCCTGATCCACAACGCCGGAGACCAGATCTCGCGCGTCGACATTGCGGCGTTTCCCGACGAGCTGTTCGAGCGGCACGTCGCCATCAACATCCGTCCGACGTTCGCCGCGTGCCGCGCCGCGGTGCGCCAGTTCCGCAAGCAGGGCGGCGGCGGTACGATCGTCAACGTGAGCTCGATCGCCGCACGCACCGGCGGTGGCGGCGGATCCGCTGTGTATGCGGGCGCGAAGGCGTTCATGTCGACGTTCTCGCGCTCGCTCGCGAAGGAGCTCGCGAAGGAGAAGATCCGCGTCAACGTCATATCGCCGGGCGTGATCGCGACCGACATGCAGGACCGCGTCACGTCACCCGAGCAGCTCAAGGCGACCGCGGCGCAGATCCCGATGGGCCGCATCGGCGAGCCGGACGACTGCGTCGGCACGTTCCTGTACCTGTTGTCGGATCGATTGAGCGGCTACGTCACCGGCCAGGTCGTCGAGGTCAACGGCGGGCTTCTCATGCCATGAAGCCGTGATCTAAACGGGCGACGCGAGCGCGTTCCCGCTGCGCGAGCGGTCGCGCGGGTCGTAACGCGCCGACGGCGCGGTGGGCGACCTCGCGTCGGGTAGAACTCAGGGCATAGCGCTGTCATCTACTCGCCGCCGAGGGAGGCCGGCCAAACGATCAGCGGCACATCGTGATACAGGACGCTGTCGACCCCTCGTCCCGAGAGTGAGCTCGAACGTCGGAAGGTTCTTGGTACGCCCAGGAACCGATAACGCGCGCTGAAGGCGCGAATAAGGCTCGAGCCGCCCCGCGGTCCTTGATGAAGATTCTCGGCTTTGACCGGAGACTAGTAGTGTCCGACAGATTTGGCGGGTATCAGCCCGAAAGCTAGAGCTGGCGCGGGATTCGGGGCTGGTCAAGGTGTTAACGACTTGAACTTGGTACGCAGTTCCGTGCAGCCTTCCCGGATTTTTCGGGGAGGTAGCGATGTACGCTGGCAAGTTGGTGTTTGCGCAGATCATGGAGTACGCGCCGTGGCACACCTTTCGCAGATTGGTCGGGAAATACCGCGGCGATTTCAACGTACGCAGCTTCAGCTGTCTGGATCAGTTTCTGTGCATGGGCTTCGCCCAACTCACCTATCGGGAGAGT
>DASVPH010000067.1:0-30917 GCA_036382945.1 Casimicrobiaceae bacterium | reverse complement strand
CATCGCGGAGGCGCTGGTCGGCGGGATCACGCATGGCCGCGAGCCCGAGCGAGCGAGAGGGGACCCGCAAGCGGTGTTTGCTTGCGGGGGTCGAGCGTGCGCGAGTGGCTGCGGCGGCCGACGCGCGAGCTCACGCCTATGTAGTGGAGTCCAAGGAGGCCGCGAGCCCGAGCACGCCTCGGGCATGCACCTTAAGCGGCGCTTTGACACGCCGCGCCCTTGCCCCCTAAGATGCGGCGGCACTTCTGACGCCAGCTACGGCGCCGTGCTCGACGATGCCGACAGCTCTTCCGCGCCAACGCCGTCCCGCCGCTGAGCGACAGTTCCGAGATGCGCTGGCGCAATTCGCGACGGGGGTGACGATCATCACCGCTCGCGCGCCGCACGGCTTCGTCGGCTTCACCGCCAATTCGTTCAATTCGGTCTCGCTCGATCCGCCGCTCGTCATCTGGAGCCTCGGGCTGCACTCGCGCAGCCTCGCTGCGTTCGAAGCTGCCGAGGCCTATGCGGTCAACGTGCTCGGGCACGACCAGGTCAAGCTGGCACGGCGCTTCTCGCGTCCGCACACCGACCGCTTCGCCGGCGTCGCGTTTCGGCTCGGCGAAGCCGGCGCGCCGCTGATCGAGGGCTGCGCGGCGTGGCTCGAATGTCGCCATCACGCGCTGCACCCGGCGGGCGATCACATGCTGTTCATCGGCGAGGTGGTGGCCTCCGCGCACCGCCGCGTGCTGCCGCTCTTGTGGCATGGCGGGCGGTATCGCATCGGCCATGCGCCCGGACCGTGCCGGAAGCGTTGACGGTGCCGAGAGACGAGTTACACGGCGACGCGTGCTGGCTTGCTCGCCTGGAACAGCCGATACATCTCCCGATAGACCGCGCCCGGCTTGCCGCCGGCGAACGGCCGACCGTCGAGCGTCGTCACCGCGAGCACCTCCTTGGTCGACGAGGAAAGCCACATCTCGTCCGCGGCGAGCGCTTCCTCGCGGGCCACCGGCCGGATGTCGAACGGCAGGTCCGCCTCGCGCGCGAGCTCCAGCGTCGCATCGTAGGTGATTCCCGGCAGGATCAGGTTGTCCTTGGGCGGCGCAATGATCGTCCCGCCTATCAAGACGAGCACGTTGGAGGCCGACGCCTCGGTCAGATAGCCGTTGCGAAAGAGCACCGTCTCGACCGCGCCATGATCGACCGCGAACTGCCGCGCGAGCACGTTGCCGAGGAGCGAGATCGTCTTCAGATCGCAGTGCAGCCAGCGCTCGTCGATGGCGGTGACGACCGCCACCCCGTTGTCGACCTGCTCGCGCGTGGGCAGCGCGAGCGGATTGCTCATCAGAAAGACCGTGGGTGCAACGTTCGGCGGGAAGGCGTGATCGCGCTTGGCGGCGCCGCGCGTGACCTGCAGATACACGCCCTGGTCGTCGAAGCTCTGGCACGCGATGAGCTCGCGGATGATCGTTTCCCATTCGGCGTCACGATGCGGGTTGGCGAGCCGGATGCCGTCGAGGCTCCTTTGCAGGCGCGCCAGATGCTGGCGCAGCCGGTAGGGCTCGCGCCGATAGACCGGCACGAGCTCGTAGACGCCATCGCCGTAGATGAAGCCGCGATCGAGCACCGAGATCCTGGCGTCGGCGATCGGGAGGAATTGGCCGTTCAGATAGACCGTCATCGTCGCCTCGTTTCCTGAACCGTCAGCGAAACCACAACCGCACCGTACCCCAGAGCCGGCCGAAGAAGCCCGCTGGCGCGACTTGGGCGAGGGCCTGCAGCGGAAACTCGCCCACCGGCTTATCATCGAGCGTTACCTTCACCACTCCGATCCGCTGTCCCTGCGTCACCGGCGCGATCAGCGGCTCGATCGCCTCCAGCGTGAGCTTGAGCTTCGACGCCTGGCCCTTCGGTAAGCTGATGTAGTGGTCGGCGACGAATCCGACGTCAACCGAATCGGCGGCGCCTTTCCAGACCTTGAGCGCGCTCACCGGCCGTCCGGTCTGGTAGAGCTGCACCGTATCGTAGAACTGGAACCCGTAGTTCAAGAGCTTCTGCGATTCGATGGCGCGCGCCGCGTCCGAGGCTGCGCCGAGCACGACCGACAGCAGGCGCCTCGGTCCGCGCTTCGCCGAAGCCACCAGAGAGTAGCCTGCAGCCTCGGTGAAGCCCGTTTTCATCCCGTCGACGAAGGGGTCGGTCCACAGCAGACGGTTGCGGTTGGGTTGCGTAATGTTGTTGTAGCGGTATTCCTTGAGCGCGTACAGCGGGTAGTACTCCGGAAAATCGCGAATGATCGCGGCAGCGATTTTTGCGAGGTCCGCGGCGGTCGAGACGTGCTGCGGCGAGGGCAGCCCGGTGGCGTTGGCGAAATGGGTGTTCTTCATCGACAGCCGCGCCGCCTCCTGGTTCATGCGCGCGACGAACGCTTCTTCCGAGCCCGAGACCGCCTCGGCGAGCGCGATCGCCGCGTCGTTGCCCGACTGCACGATCTCTCCGCGCAGGAGCTCGTCGACCGAAACCGCTTTTCTCGGCTCGATGAACATGCGCGAGCCCCCCGCGCGCCAGGCCTTCTCCGACACGGTTACCATCTGCGACGGCGTGAGCTCCTTGTCCTTGAGCGCGCGGAACACGAGATACGCCGTCATCAGCTTGGTGAGCGAGGCCGGCTCGCGCGGCTCGTCGGCGTTCTGCGCGAGGAGCGTCTGGCCGCTCAGCGTGTCGACCAGCACGTAGGCCTTGGCGGCGATCGCGGGCGGCGGCACGGCGGCCGGCAGCGCCGCCTGCGCGAGCACTTCGCCCGCGCCGAGCGCCAGCGCCAAACCGAGCGCGAACCGAAGCGAGAGTAAGCGAGAACGGGAACGGAACATCGGGAAAGCTGGCGTGCGGCCCCGCATTATACCTGCGTCGAGCGACGAATCTGCCGCGTTGCGATCGCGACCGATCGCGGGAGCATTCGTATCCCCACGCGCGAGCGTCAAGCGAACCGCATGGCTCAGGCGCTCAAAGAAAGGCGAAGCCGACCTCGGGCGTGCGGCCCGATACGATTTCGGCAAGCGCTTTCCCCGACCCCGCCGCCATCGTCCACCCCAGCGTCCCATGGCCGGCGTTGACATACAGGTTGCGATAGCGCGTCCTGCCGATCAGCGGCACGTTCGAGGGCGTGGCCGGCCTTAAGCCTGTCCAGTATTCGGCGCGCGCGGGCGCAATGGCCTCGCCGAACCATTCCACCGCGCGCCGGGTGAGCGCCTCGCAGCGCACCGCGTTGAGGTCGAGGTTGTACCCGGCGAGCTCCGCGGTGCCCGCGGCCCGCAACCGGTCGCCGAGCCGCGTGAACACGATTTTCTTGGCGTCGTCGGTGACGCTCACCGTCGGCGCCCGCGCGGGATCGACGATCGGCAGCGTGGCCGAGTAACCCTTCGCCGGATAGATGCGCGTGGGCACGCCGATCGGGTCCAGGAGCCGAGGCGTGTAGCTCGACAGGCACACCACATAGGCGTCGGCGGCTAGCACTTCCTTGCGGTTCTCCGCGTTGACCGCGCGCACGCCGCACACCTCGCCGGCGGCGGTCGCGATCGATTCGACCGTGACGCCGTAGCGAAACGCAATGCCGCGCTTCGCGCCGAGCGCGGCCAGCGCCTGCGTGAACTTGTGTGCATCGCCGGTCTCGTCGGTCGCGGTGTAGGTGCCGCCGACGATCCAGTCGCGGCGAGCGGAGAGCGCCGGCTCCAGCGCCACGCACTCCGCCGGCGTCTTCACCTCGCGCGCGATGCCGTAGCGCCGGACGAGCTCCGCCGCGCGTGCGGCGTCGTCGAACCCCTCCCGGTCGGTATAGATCTGCAGGATGCCGCGTTGCAGCTCGTCGTACGCGATGCCGGTGGCCGCGCGCAGGTCGGAGAGCGCCGCGCCCGAGTATTTGCTGATCGCCAGGATCTGCAGCATGTTGCGCCGGGTGCGCCACGGCAGACATTCGAACAGGAACTGCATTGCCCAGCGCCACTGGCGAGCGTCGAGACGCGGCCGGAACAGCAGCGGGGCGTCGGGCTGCCCCAGCCAGCGCAGGATCTTGAGCGGCGCGGCCGGGTTCGCCCACGGCTCGACGTGCGACACCGAGATCTGACCCCCGTTGGCGAACGAGGTTTCCTCGCCCGCGGCGTCCCGCCGCTCGAGCACTGTGACTTCGTGTCCCGCCACCCGCAGAAACCAGGCCGCGGTCGTGCCGATGACGCCGGCGCCGAGGACGAGAACCTTCACGCGTAGCGAGCCACCGGAACGCAGGTGCAGAAGAGGTTCCGGTCGCCGTAGACGTTGTCGGCGCGACCCACGGGCGGCCAATACTTGTCGGCCCTGATCGAGGGCAGCGGATACGCGGCCTCACCGCGGCTGTAGGCGTGGTTCCACTCCGCGCTGAGCAGCGCCGCCGCGGTGTGGGGGGCGTGCTTGAGCGGGTTGTCGGCGCGATCCATGCGGCCCTGCTCGATGGCCCGGATCTCCCCGCGGATCGCGATCATCGCGTCGATGAACCGGTCGAGCTCGGCCTTCGATTCGCTCTCCGTGGGCTCGATCATCAGCGTGCCGGCGACCGGAAAGCTCATCGTGGGCGCGTGGAAGCCGTAGTCGATGAGCCGCTTGGCGACATCATCGACGGTGACCTCGCTCGTCTGCTTGAGCGGACGCAGGTCGAGGATGCACTCGTGGGCGACGAGCCCGGCCGCACCGGTGTAGAGGATCGGATAGTGCGGCGCGAGCCGCTTGGCGATGTAGTTCGCGGCGAGGATTGCCGACTCGGTCGCGGCGCGCAATCCGTCGGCGCCCATCATCGCGATGTACATCCACGAAATCGGCAGGATGCTCGCGCTGCCGTACGGTGCGGCAGAGACCGGCCCGATATTCGCGCCCGCTTTGTCGGCGGCCGCGTCGCGCGCCAAGTATCGATGTCCCGGCAGGAACTTCGCCAGGTGCGCGCCGACCGCGACCGGACCCACGCCCGGTCCGCCGCCGCCGTGCGGGATGCAGAAGCTCTTGTGCAGGTTCAGGTGCGAGACATCCGCCCCGAACTGGCCGGGCGCCGCCAGGCCCACGAGCGCGTTGAGGTTTGCGCCGTCGACGTAGACCTGGCCGCCGTGCGCGTGCACGATGTCGCAGATGTCGCGGATACCGGCCTCGAATACGCCGTGGGTCGAGGGATAGGTCACCATGATCGCGGCGAGATCGTCGCGGTGCGCCTCGGCCTTGGCCCGAAGCTCGTCGAGGTCGACATTGCCCTGACCGTCGCAGGCTACGACGACCACGCGCATCCCGGCCATCTGCGCCGAGGCGGGATTGGTGCCATGCGCCGAGGCCGGAATCAGGCACACGTGGCGATGCCCCTCGCCCCGGCTCGCGTGATAGGCGCGAATGATGAGCAGGCCCGCGTACTCGCCCTGCGACCCGGCGTTCGGTTGCAACGACACCGCCGCGTAGCCCGTGACCGCGCAGAGCATGCACTCCAGCTCGGCGATCATCTGCAGGTAGCCTTCGGTCTGATCGGCCGGCGCAAAGGGGTGCAAGTGCGCGAACTCGGGCCAGGTGATCGGGATCATCTCGGCCGACGCGTTGAGCTTCATCGTGCATGAGCCCAGCGGGATCATCGCCCGGTCGAGCGCGATGTCGCGCTCGGCGAGCCGACGCAGGTAGCGCAGCATCTCGGTTTCCGAGTGATAGCGGTTGAAGGTCGGATGGGTGAGGAACGCCGAGGTGCGGCGCAGCGCGGCCGGATAGGCGTCCTCGACGGCGCGCTCGAGCGCGGCGAAGTCGGGCAGTGTGGCGCCCGCCGGCGCGAAAATCCGCCACAGGCGCAAGACGTCCTCCCGCGCGGTCGTCTCGTCGAGGGAGACGCCGATGTGCGAAGCGTCGATGTGCCGCAGGTTCGCCTCGCCCGCCGACCGAGCATGGATCTCGCCGGTGCGTCCTCGGGAGGCCACCGTCAGCGTGTCGAAGAACGAGTCGTTGACGACAGTGAGCGCGAGCTTCTTCAATCCCGCCGCGAGCACGCCGGTCAGGCGGTGCACCCGCGCCGCGATCGTCGCGAGGCCGTGCGGCCCGTGGTAGACGGCGTACATCGAGGCGATCACCGCAGGCAGCACCTGCGCGGTGCAGATGTTCGAGGTGGCCTTCTCGCGCCGGATGTGCTGCTCGCGCGTCTGCAGCGCGAGCCGGTACGCGGGCTGTCCGTGGCTGTCGACGGTCACGCCGACCAGGCGGCCGGGAAGGCTGCGCTTGAACTCGTCACGGGTGGCGAAGAACGCGGCGTGCGGGCCGCCGAAGCCGATCGGCACGCCGAAGCGCTGGCTCGAGCCGACGACGACGTCCGCACCCCACTCTCCCGGCGGAGCAAGGAGCGTGAGCGCGAGCAGATCGGAGGCGACGAGCACCAGCGCGCCGCGCGCGTGCAACGCGGCGGCGAGCGCGCGGTAGTCGCGCACCTCGCCGCCGGCACCCGGATACTGCAACAGCGCGGCGAAGCAATCGGCGGTCGCGGCCTGCGCAGCCGGGCCGACCGCGACCGAGAGCCCGAGCGGCGCTGCCCGCGTGCGCACCACGTCGATCGTCTGCGGCAGGACCTCGTCGGCCACGAAGATCGTCGTGCGATCGGTCTTCCCCACGCGATGCGCGAGCGCCATCGCCTCGGCGGCCGCGGTCGCCTCGTCGAGCAGCGAGGCGTTCGCGATCGCCATCGCGGTGAGATCGCAGATCATCGTCTGGAAGTTGACCAGCGCCTCGAGACGCCCTTGCGATATCTCCGGCTGATACGGCGTGTACGCGGTGTACCACGCCGGATCCTCGAGCACGTTGCGCAGGATCACGCCGGGGGTGAGGGTTCCGTAATAGCCTTGTCCGATGTAGGACTTCACGACTTTGTTCTTATGCGCCGTCGCCTCGAGCAGAGCGAGGGCTTCCTGTTCGCCCTTTGCCGGGGCGAGGGCCAGCGCCTCGCGGCACCGGATCGACGGCGGCACCACCGCATCGATCAGTGCCGCGCGCGAAGCGTAGCCGAGCGCTTTCAGCATCTCGGTTTGGTCGATCTCGCTCGTGCCGATATGGCGATCGACGAAGCCGCGGTGCTGCTCGAGCTCCTCGAGCGATCGGCGTCTCGCCGACGCGGGAGCGGACTTGAGCTCGTTCATCTTCATCGAGGTCACCTCGAGCTCTCTGCCGCGATCTTCGCGTACGCCGCCGCGTCGAGCAGCCGGTCCAAGTCGGCCGCGCTCGCGGGGTTGAGCCTGTAGAACCAGTTTGCGTACGCGTCCGCGTTCACCTTTTCCGGTGAGTCGACCAGCTCGACATTGACCGCGACCACCTCGCCGGCAACCGGCGCGTAGATGTCCGATGCCGCCTTGACCGACTCGACGACCGCGACCGCCTCGCCCGCCTTGGCACGCCGGCCGATGGCGGGCAGCTCGATGAATACGAGATCGCCGAGCGCCTCCTGCGCGTGGTCGGTGATGCCGATGCTGATCGTGCCGTCGGCTTCGGTCCGGATCCATTCGTGGCTTGGCGTGTACTTGAGGTTCGTCGGTACGTTCATGGTCCGTCTCCGTGGGGATTCACTCTTTCACGAGGATCGTGCCGTGGCGAACGAACGGCGGCTTGACCACGCGCGCCGCGAGCCGCTTGTCGCGGATCTCCACGCCGACGCCGTCACCCGCTGCGACGCCAACCGGGACGCGGGCGAGCGCGATCGATTTCCCGAGCGTGGGCGAGAAGGTGCCGCTGGTGATCTCGCCGTCGCCTTTCGCCGTCACGACCTTCTGATGGCTGCGCAGCACGCCGCCTTTGTCGAGGAGCACGAGCCCGACCAGCGCGCGCTTAGGTCGCGAGGCGACGAGCGCCGCCCTGCCGACGAAGTCGCGCTCGCTCGCGAGGTCGACCGTCCAGGCGAGCCCCGATTCGAGCGGATTCTCGGCCTCCGTCATGTCCTGGCCATACAGGTTCATGCCCGCCTCGAGCCTCAGCGTGTCGCGGGCGCCGAGTCCGCACGGGCGCACGCCTGCGGCGGCGAGCGCGTTCCAGAACGACGCCGCGCCGGTGGCAGGCAGCATGACCTCGAAGCCGTCCTCGCCGGTGTATCCGGTGCGCGCTACGAAATAACCGTCGAACGCGGTCGCGAAAAACGGCTTCAGCGACTCGGACGCCGCACGGCTGCCGGGCAACGCCTGCCAGACCTTCTCGCGCGCGTGCGGCCCCTGCACGGCGATCATCGCCAGGTCACGGCGCGGTGCGAGCGAGAGCCCGGGTGCCCGCTCGGCAGCGAGCGCGGCGACCCACGCCACGTCCTTGTCGGCGGTCGCCGCGTTGACGACGAGGCGAAAAGCCTCTTCGCCCATGCAATACACGATCAGGTCGTCGAGCACGCCGCCGTCGGGCCGAAGCAGGCACGAGTAGAGCGCCTTGCCGGTCTGCGCGAGCTTGTCGACGTCGTTGGCGAGCGCGTAGCGAAGCAACGTCCGCGCTCCGCCGCCGGAGAGGTCGAGCGGAAGCATGTGCGAGACGTCGAACATACCGGCGTCGCGGCGCACCGCGTGGTGCTCCTCGATCTGCGAGCCGTAGGCGACCGGCATCTCCCAGCCGCCAAAGTCGACCATCCTGGCGCCGGCGGCGCGATGCACGGCGTTGAGCGGAGTCTGCTTGACCACGGGCTCTCCCAGGCGACAAGAAAGGGCGAAGCCGTCGACATCGGTTTCGCCCCGTCTGTCCTTTTACCTGAGAGATTGCGGCGCTTGCCCTGCGCCGATGCCCCTTCGGTGGGTCGCCGTCTTGCCTAAGCGACCGCTCTCCAGATTGGTTGGTGCGCCCGCGCAGTCCCGGGTGCCTGAGCGATTGCGGGAGTTACGCCTTCGGCGGCGGCCCCTCTCGACCGGGCCGCGCTCTCCTGCGCAGGAAAGGACAGATTACCGGTGGGCACGCGCGTTGTCAAAACCGCAGACTCGCGCCGGCGGCCTCTCTGGACTGTCAACGTTTGGCTGAGCTCGCGCGTCGGCCGCCGCAGCCACTCGCGCACGCTCGACCCCCGCAAGCAAACACCGCTTGCAGGTCCCCTCTCGCTCGCTCGGGCTCGCGGCCTCCTTGGACTCCACTACATAGGCGTGAGCTCGCGCGTCGGCCGCCGCAGCCACTCGCGCACGCTCGACCCCCGCAAGCAAACACCGCTTGCGGGTCCCCTCTCGCTGCTCGGGCTGCTACTTCTTCAGCGTCAGGATCCAGTCGACCAGATTCTTGATGTCGGCGTCGGAAACCTGCGCATTCGGCGGCATCGGAATCGGGCCCCACACGCCTGAACCACCCTTCTTGACCTTGTCGACGAGCTTGGCCGCCGCACTGGCGTCGCCCTTGTACTTCGCCGCGACGTCCTCATAGGCGGGGCCGACGAGCTTCTTGTCGATCGCGTGACAGGCGGCGCAACCATCTTTTTTCATCAGTGCTTCGCCCGCCTTGTTGTCGAGCGCGGCATTCGCGCCGCCCGCGACGAACAGGCCGGCGGCTAGCAGCAAGCCGTAGCGCTTCATTCGTATCTCCAATTGGGAAGCAGGGGGGAAATCGGCCGTCATCCTACCGCAACCCACGCGGCGCCGCCAAGTACCGAGTGCGGTTCATGCTGCGTTGGCGAGAGCGGCCTCGAGCGCTTCCAGCGTATGGATCGGCGGCAAGCACGACGCTCCGCTGCACACCCACGCCGTAGCCGCGCCTGCGGCGGCCTCATGCGAACGCGCCAACGCTCCCGGCAGCGCGCCTTCGCGGGCGAGGTCCAGCGTGCGCACGCCCGGTCGGTACGTTCGCTCGATCGCGCGCTGCCACGCCGCGCTGGCCGCCGGCTCGCCGCGAAAGAGCACGGTCGTCCCCGGCGCGAGCCACTCTTCGAGCGCGACCAGAAGCGAGGCGACGCCGGACGGACGCTCGCGAAGCTCGCTCGCGAACGCGCGCAGCGTGCGCTCCGCCGCCGCGAGGTAGCGCGGCTCGCCCAGCCAGTGCCCGAGCGCGAGGAGCGCCCGCGCGGCCACGCCGTTGCCCGCGGCGGTCGCGCTGTCGTGCGCGGGCTTGGGGCGATGAAGCAGCGCTTCGTGATCGTGGCTGGTGAAGAAGAACCCGCCGCTGGCGGCGTCCTCGAAGCGCGTGAGCAGCGCGTCGGCGGTCGCGATCGCCCAGTCGAGGTCTTGCCGGCGAAAGTCCGCCTGCATCAGCTCCAGAAGCGCGGCGAGCAGATAGGCGTGATCGTCCAGATAGGCGTTGAGATGGGCGCGACCGTCCTTGTAGGTCGCGAGCAGCTTTCCGTCGCGCCATAGAGCGCCGCGCAGAAAGTCGGCGGCGCGGCGCGCTGCCTCGCGCCATTGCGCGTTGTCGAACGCGCGCCCGGCGCGGGCGAGCGCGCCGATCATCAGCGCGTTCCAGGCGCTGAGCACCTTGTCGTCGCGGCCCGGGTGCACGCGCCGCTCGCGCGCGGCGAAGAGCTTCTCGCGCGCCCGATCGAGCCGCGTTTGGGCATCGGCCGGCGCGATCGCGAGCTCGCGGGCGACCTCGCCGAGCGCAACGGCAACGCGCAGATGCCACGCCGCGTGCTCGAAGTTGGGGGGCTGGTCGAGCCCCCAGTGCCGGCGCGCGACCGCCCACTCTTCGGCGCTGAGCAGCGCCTGGACCGCGTCGGGGGTCCAGACGTAGAACCTGCCTTCTTCATGCTCGCTGTCGGCGTCGACGCTGGAATAGAACGCACCCTCGGGCGAACGCATGTCGCGCAGCACCCAAGCGGCGATCCCGCGCGCGGCGCGCTCGAACGCGCTCTCGCCGGTCGCGCGCCATGCGTCGGTGTAAAGGGCAAGCAACGCCGCATTGTCGTAGAGCATCTTCTCGAAGTGCGGGATGGTCCACTGCCCATCGACGCTGTAGCGGCAGAAGCCGCCGCCGAGCTGGTCGTGGATGCCTCCGGCGGCCATGCGCTCGAGGGTGATGGTGACGATCTCGAGCGCGCTTAAGTCGCCTCTGCGGCCGTAGCGGCGCAGGCACAGCTCCAGCTCGACCGGGTGCGGAAACTTCGGCGCCGCGCCGAAGCCGCCGTCGGTGGGATCGAACGAGCGCCCGAGAGCAGCGTAGCCGAGATCCGGCGCGTCGGCAGGCAATGCGGCGCGCGCATCGGGTGGATCCGGATTCGTGAGCGCCAGCGCCGCCTTGAGTCGCTCGTTCTGCTCCGCGATGGCGCTTCCCTGTTCGCGATACGCCGCGGCGACGCGCGGCAGCAGCTCGGCGAATCCGATGAGGCCGTAGCGCGATTCCTTCGGAAAATACGTCCCGCCGAAGAACGGCGCCTGATCGGGCGTCAGGAACATCGTGAGCGGCCACCCGCCGCTCCTTTGCGTGAGCATCGCGTGCGCCGTCTGGTAGATCTGATCCAGATCGGGGCGCTCCTCGCGGTCGACCTTGATGTTGACGAACAGCTCGTTCATCAGCGCCGCGACGCGCTCGTCCTCGAAGGATTCGTGCGCCATGACGTGGCACCAGTGGCAGGCCGAGTAGCCGATCGAGAGCAGAATCGGCTTGTTCTGTGCCTTCGCGAGCGCGACCGCCTCTTCGCCCCACGGATACCAGTCGACGGGATTGGAAGCGTGCTGAAGCAGATAGGGACTCGTTTCCCCTGCGAGTCGGTTCGCCATGAGCTTTGGACTGCGTGTGTTCGCGCGAGATTCCGGCGCGCCGCTCGCCGCCGGAGCGCAAGGCCGGCGAAGGCCGGAATCAGGCGGGCGTTTCCTCGAAGGCGACGCGCTCGAAATCCGCGCCCCGCCGCACCAGCCGCGTGAGCCGGAACCGCCTTTCCGGACCCGAGTCGATCGAGCGCAGGATGCGCCCGGGGTTGAAGGTGCGCGGGGGCGCGATGATGGTCGCTTTCTCGTCAGGCGTGGTTCCGATCAGGATCGCGGGAACGGGAGGATCTTCGGAGAGCATCGTCGTAAACGCGCGCACCGCGATCGCGGTCGGGGCACCGGCCCAGAGCTTCATCGTCACGCAGAGCTCGCCGTGGCCGTCGAGCGCGACGCGGGTGACGTAGCCACAGCGAACGCGCTCGTCGTCGCGGACGATGACGAGCTGCTCGAGATGCCAGCGGTGGTGCGCGCCGCCGAGGCGGCGGACGGTCGCTTGCTCCGCGTCGTAGCTGCCTTGCCAGTGCTCCCATCCCCAGCTCCGCTCGGCTTCCTCCTTGTTGCGATCGTAGTCGGTGAGGGCCCCCAGGGTGGCGAGGTGCTGGGTGCCGTAATAGGAGAGCCGGCCCAGCGGATCCTGGCGGCTGAAGGTGCGCCCGGCGACGCGGAAGTACGCGGCGCCGATTCCGCCCACGCAAAGATCGAGCCGCGTTTGCGTGGCCTGGTCGGATTGCCTTGTCGGCGCGTACCAATGCGAATCGAGCTGCGTCAAGAGCGCACTGCACGCCTCGACCGAGCAGTCGTGACCGAGCTGGAGCTCGGCCGGGTTGGCCCCGGCCGCCAACCGCTTGAGCCGGCCGCGGACGCTGGTCGCGAGCTTGGCCGGGTAGCCGAAGCGCGTGGAGTCGCTCGCCTGGCGCGGCGCCACCGGCGCGAGCGTCGCCCCCGCCGGCGCGTCAAGATCGATCACGATCACCGGCCCCTCGGTCTCGCGCTGTTGCGCGTAGGGAAAGACCTTGTGCGCCCACATCGCGAGCCACCGGTCGGTGAGCTCGATCTGCCGCACGGTCATCGCGCACGGGTCGGCCAGATGCAGGAGCAGCGCATGCGAATACGTCGAGTAGCAGGAGATGCCGACCGCGTTGGGCATCAATTCGTCCGACACCGCGCTCACGGTGCACTCGAGGATCTCGGCCAGACGATAGTAGGCGTGCAGCTCCTGCCATACGGTGGGCGCCGGCAAGCGTCGGGCGAGCCCGTAGACGAGGACCAATTGCTTGCCGACCCACAACCCGCGCTGGATAACCTTCGCCTTGACGCCCTGGAGCTCGGGATCGCCCTCGAGCAGCGGCTTCAGACACGCCGAATATTGATTCCAGAGGGCTTGCCACAGAGCGAGCGCTTGCTCCGAGGCTTCCAGCTCGCGCTCGGTCGCCGGCTGCGGTTTGCCGGCGTAGCGCCGCGCGAGCTCGGTGTGAAGGTAGAGAACGGGCTCGCGGAAAAGCTCCGCCAAACGGGCACGCTCGCGAGGCGTGAAATCCGCCTCGGAGAGCTTCTTCAGCTGACCGCGGATCGCCTCGTAGTGCTTGGGGACATTCGACAGCGGCAGGCTGCGCAGCCAGCGAGCGCAGCCCTCGGCGTCGGCGAAGGCGAGCGCGGTCGGCTCGGCGCCGGCTTGGGTGAGCGTGAAGTCGTTGGTCACTGACCCTCCGTGTGCCCAGGCTCCCACCGCCCCGGTCTGGTGTTTCTGGTGAACCGTACCCTGGGGTCCCGATGATCTTATAGCACAAACGGGCGTCGCCACGGCCCGCCGCCCGGCCCGCCAGCACTGCCTCCGGGGCGGAACCCGCCGCGAATATTCGGCAATTTTCGAGCCCAATCTGCCGCGGCCTTTCCGACGGCCTTGATCCAGACTCTTCGGGCATGAGCATCGCAGTAGCCATGATCCAACCCGAAGGGTCTATGCGTCGTTCACTCGAATCCCCTCGCCCGCGTGATGGCGCCGAGCGCCTTGCCGGTCGCGAAAGCGACGGCGACTCGACGCGGGTTCGACGGTTGCCTCCGACCCGCGCTGCGCGCACGCCGCGCAGTCGCGGGCTCTTTTTTGCAGGAGGCAGCCACTCGCGTCTGGGGCGGTGGATCGTCAACGCACTGTGCATCGCGCTGGCCGCGGTTTCGATCCTTGCCGGCGCGCAGTTCGCCGAGCCCGTGATCAACGCAGCGGCCGTGACCGGCAACGTCGGGCCGGCACTGTTCGCGTCCGCGATGCGTGCCCCGGCCTTCGTGGGGCGAGCGCGGTAGCGACCCGCCGTCGCCACCTAGAGCAGTACGCGCTCGATGCCGCCGCGACTGACGGCCCCGACGTACGCCGGAAGCCAGCCCTCGCCCAGCACGCGGCGGGCGATCTCGACGACGATGTAGTCCGCCTCGGTGCCGGCGTCCTCGTTGAAGCGCGACAAGCCCTGCAGGCACGAGGGGCAGGAGGTCAGCACCTTGACCGGACCGGCGAAGCCATCGGCTCGCGCTCGCTCGGCGCCGCGCTGCATTTCCTCCTGCTTGCGGAACCGGACCTGGGTGGAGACGTCGGGCCGCGCCATCGCCAGCGTGCCCGATTCGCCGCAGCAGCGCTCGTTCGGCGTCACCTCGGCGCCCATCAGCGCGCTGACCACTTTCTGCGGCGCGTAGGTCTTCATCGGCGTGTGGCAGGGATCGTGGTACATGTAGCGCACGCCGGTCACGCCGTCGAGCTTGACGCCCTTCTCGAGCAGGTATTCGTGGATGTCGAGCAGGCGGCAGCCGGGAAAGATCCGCTCGAACTCGTACTTCTGGAGCTGATCCATGCACGTGCCGCAGGACACGATGACCGTGCGGATGTCGAGATAGTTGAGCGTGTTGGCCACGCGGTGGAAGAGGACGCGATTGTCGGTGATGATCTGCTGCCCGCGCTCGTGGTTGCCCGCCGCGGTCTGCGGGTAGCCGCAGCACAGATACCCCGGCGGCAGCACGCATTGCGCCCCGATGTGGTAGAGCATCGCCTGCGTGGCGAGCCCCACCTGCGAGAACAACCGCTCCGAGCCACAGCCGGGAAAGTAGAACACCGCCTCCTGGTCTTCGGCAGCTCTCGCCGGATTGCGAATGATCGGAACGATCGTCGCATCCTCGATGTCGACTAGCGCCCGCGCGGTGCGCTTGGGCAAGCCCCCGGGCATCGGCTTGTTGATGAGGTGGATCACCTGCGCTTTGAGAGGCGCTGCGCCGACGGTCGCCGGCGGCCGCCGGGTCTGGGCGCCCGCCACGCCGAAGCGCCGCGCCACGCGGTAGGCGACCCGCTGCGCTCGATAGCCCCAATCGATCATCAACGCCCTCGCGAGCTTGATCTTCGCCGGATCGCTCGCGCTCAGGAAGAACATTGCCGCCGCCGTCCCGGCGTTGAACGTCTTCCTGCCCTGCTTGCGCAAGAGGTTGCGCATCGCGATCGACACGTCGCCGAAGTCGATGTCCACCGGGCAGGGGTTCGCGCACTTGTGGCACACGGTGCAGTGATCGGCCACGTCGCCGAACTCGTCGAAGTGCTTGAGGCTCACGCCGCGGCGCGTCTGCTCCTCGTACAGAAAAGCCTCGATCAAGAGCGACGTGGCGAGGATCTTGTTGCGCGGGCTGTAGAGCAGAGTCGCCCGCGGCACGTGTGTGGCGCACACCGGCTTGCACTTGCCGCAGCGCAGGCAATCCTTGATCGAATCCGAGATGCGGCCGAACTCCGATTGCTCGAGGATCAGGCTCTCCGCACCGATCAGGTTGAAGCTCGGCGTATAGGCGCGGGCGAGGTCCGCACCGGGCAGGAGCTTGTGCCGATTGAATCGCCCTTCCGGATCCACGCGGCGCTTGTACTCGACGAACGACGAAAGCTCCTCGGGTGCGAGATACTCGAGCTTGGTGATGCCGACGCCGTGCTCGCCCGAGATGACGCCGCCCAGCGAGCGCGCCAGCGCCATGATGCGCGCCACCGCCGCGCTCGCCCGCTTGAGCATGGCGTAGTCGTCCGAGTTCACCGGAATGTTGGTGTGGACGTTGCCGTCGCCGGCGTGCATGTGCAGGGCCACGAACACGCGTCCGTGCAACACCTCGCGATGAATGTCCTTGCAGCGCTTCAGGATCGGTGCGAACGCGAGCCCCGCCAAGAACTCCTCGAGCGGCGCCTTGAGCTCCGCCTTCCACGACACGACCAGCGAGTGCTCCTGCAGCGCGGGGAAAGTCTCGTCGATCCGGTCGAGGAGCTCCTGCCAGCGCGCCCGCACGGCGGCGAGGAGCGCGCGCGCTTCGTCGAGCTTCGCTTCGAGCTGGTCCGGCGAGGGCCTGACCTCGGCGTCCGCGCCCCATAGCGTCGCCGGCATCGGGGATGCGAAAAATGCCGCTAGCGCGTCGGCGAGCGCGAGCTTGTTGCCGATCGAGAGCTCGATGTTGATGCGCTCGATCCCGTCGGTGTAGTCGCCCAGCCGCTCGAGCGGGATCACCACGTCCTCGTTGATCTTGAAGGCGTTGGTGTGGCGGGCGATCGCCGCGGTGCGCGCTCGGTCGAGCCAGAACTTCTTGCGCATCTCGGGCGACACGGCCACGAAGCCCTCGGCCCCGCGGGCGTTGCACAGGCGCACGACCTCGGACGCAGCGCGCGCCACCGCGTTCTCGTCCTCGCCGACGATGTCGCCGATCAGCACCATCTTCGGGCGGCCGTGGCGCTTGGCCTTGGTCGCGTAACCGACCGCCTTGACGTAGCGCTCGTCGAGGTGCTCGAGCCCGGCCAAGGTTGCGCCGCCGGGCCGGGTGTCGAGATAGCGCTTGATCTCGACGATCGCCGGGGTCGAGTCGCGAACCTGGCCGAAGAACTCCAGGCACACCGTGCGCACCGCGGGCGGCATCCGATGCAGCACAAAGCGCGCGGATGTGATGATGCCGTCGCAGCCTTCCTTCTGGACGCCCGGTAATCCGCCGAGGAATTTGTCGGTGACGTCCTTGCCCAGTCCGGCTTTGCGAAAACGCTCGCCGGGGATGGCGAGCGTCTGCTTGCGCGTGAGCGCGCCCATGGCCCCGTTGCCATCGGCGGCATAGTACGCAAGCTCAAACGTGGCAACGGGCGCATCGTGGATCTTGCCTAAGTTGTGATCGAGCCGCGTCACCTCGAGCCACTGCGCATCGGGCGTGACCATGCGCCAGGAGACGAGATTGTCGAGCGCCGTGCCCCAGAGCACGGCCTTCTTTCCGCCGGCGTTCACGGCGACGTTGCCGCCGATGCAGGAGGCGTCCGCCGAGGTCGGGTCGACCGCGAACACGAGCCCCGCCGCGTCGGCCGCATCCATGACGTGCCGGGTGACGACACCCGCTCCGGCATCGATCGTCGGCGTCGGTTGGGTGCGGCCCGGCAGCACGATGGGCTCGACCGCGGAGAGCCGCTCGAGCTTTTCCGTGTTGATCACCGCCGAGCGCCGGTCGAGGGGCACCGCGCCCCCCGTGTAGCCGGTCCCGCCTCCGCGCGGGATGATGGTGAGCCCCAGCTCGATACAGCCGCGCACGAGCGCCGGCACCTCGGTCTCGGCGTCCGGGTGCAGGACCACGAACGGATATTCGACCCGCCAGTCGGTCGCGTCGGTGACGTGCGAGACACGCGACAAGCCGTCGAAGGCGATGTTGTCCTTGTGGGTGTGGCGCGAGAGCACGCGGAGCGCTCGCTTGCGCAGCTCGCGCGCCTCGGCGAACTCGCCGGCGAAGCGGTCGACGGCGGCCTGCGCGGCGGCGAGAAGCCGCCGGACCTTCGCGTCGCGCACGGGGTCCGGGCTCAACAGGCAGCGCTTCTCGATCTCGCTCAAGCGATGGCGCAGCGCCCTGATCAGCAGGTCGCGCCGGCGCGGATTGTCGAGCAGGTCGTCCTGCAGGTACGGATTGCGATCGACCACCCAGATATCGCCGAGCACCTCGAAGAGCATGCGCGCCGAGCGCCCGGTGCGACGCTCGCTGCGCAGCTCCTCGAGCAGACCCCACAGCGGCTCGCCGAGCAGACGGATGACGATTTCGCGATCCGAGAACGACGTGTAGTTGTAGGGAATCTCGCGCAGCCGCGGGGCTTCGAGGTCGACCTCGGAGGGCGGCGCATCACTCATCGCGTTCATCGCCGATGGATTTTACCGCAATGCAACAAACACTCGGGCTCGCGCCGCGGCCTCCTCGCACGGGCAAGAGCGTGCGCATCGTCTCCCGTTGGCCGCGAGCGGCGACTCGCGGACGCTCGACCCCCACGCGCTGCGCGCGCGGGTCCCCTCTCGCTGCTCGCGCCGCTACTGCCGTGCCGTGCGGACCTCGTCCGGCGGCCCCGCTTCGAAATTCGTGCGAAACGGGTTGATGTCGATCCCGCCGCGACGCAGGAAGCGTCCGTAGACGCTGAGCGCCCGGGGCGCGCAACGGCGAAGGATGTCGACGAAGATCTGTTCGATGCAGCTCTCGTGGAACGCCGCGTGCTGGCGGTACGAAATCAGGTAGCGGAGCAGCCCTGCGCGATCGATACGCGCGCCTCGGTAGCGGACCATCACGTCGCCGTGATCGGGCTGCCCGGTGACCGGGCAGCGCGAGCGAAACAGCGCGGAGCGCAGTGTCTCGTCCACTGCGCTTCCTCCCGCCACGAGAAACGCCGGCTCGGGACGGTAAGCGTCGGTCGCGATAACGAGCTCGTCGAGCGATTCGCCGGGCAGCGAAGCGAGCCGCGGCGCTCCGATCCGTGTGACCGGAGTCAGCGTGGCCGCAACGCAGGCGCCGCAGGCGCGGCCGAGGTCGGACTCGATGCGGCGCGCAAGCTCGCTCGCGCGCGCCACCGATTCCTGCGCGAACGATCCCAGGTAGAGCTTGAGCGACTTCGATTCGACGATCCGCGGGGAGGCGGCGGGGACGTGGATGCTGGCTACGGCAGCTTCCGGCTTTCCGCCGGCGTCGAGCCAGGTAAGCTCGTAGGCGGTCCACACGTCCACACCGCGAAACGGAAGCACGCTGCTTAAGCCCAGCGCCTCGCGCGAGCTCGACCGCTCGATCGGGAACAGGAGCGCCGGATCGTAGCGTTCCGGATAATCGGTCCGCTTCCCGAGCGGCGAGCCTTCGAGCGTTTTCATGCTCTCCGATCGCGTCGTCGCCAACGTCCTAGCCGCCGCGCGTCTTCGGAGACTTGCGCGGAAGCGTCGCCTCCCGACGCTCCCCCGCTCGGCGCGTCGTGCGCCACCGCCTTTTCCAGCGCGTCCAGGAACCCGATCTGACCCTCGATCAACTTCTCGCGCGCTTCGCTCAGCGTGAACCAACCCGCCCGATCGACTTCCGCGAACGCTTGCTTGCGACCGGACCGTGGCGGCCATTCCATTTCAAACGCGTTGCTGGCGAGCGCCGCGGGATCGCAGTCGGCCTCGAAGGCCCACACCGCGATCGTCTTCCCGCTTGGCTGCTGCAGCGATCCCAGCGGAACAAACGGCCCGGAAATTGGGAACCCGGTCTCTTCGCTGAACTCGCGCTTTGCGGCATCGAGCGCCGGTTCCGAGCCGTCATGCTCCCCTTTCGGTATCGTCCAGACGCCGAAGTCCTTCTTCGCCCAGAACGGGCCGCCCGGATGCACAAGGAGAACCTGGAGCCGCCCCGCGGGCGAGCGACGAAACATCAACAGTCCAGCGCTCTGCTTGGCCATGGTGCCATCATAGGCGTTCGGGCTCGCTCGACGCGAAATCAGCCGACCCGGTCGAACCGCCGGTAGCCGATCGCTTCGGCGACATGCGTCGCGGCGAGGTCCTCGACGCCTGCAAGATCGGCGATCGTGCGCGCGACCCTGAGAATCCTATGATAAGCGCGTGCAGAGAGCGACAGCCGCGCGAACGCGCTGCGCAGCAGAGCCTCGCCTTCGCGGTCCAGGCGGCAGATGCGTTCGATCTCCCTGGGTTGAAGCTGTGCGTTGGGCTTGCCCTGCCGAGCACGCTCTCGCGCGGCTGCGGCCGCGACGCGCGCCCGCACCGCGGCGCTGGTTTCGCCGCATCGCCCCGCCGCGACCGGCAGCGCGTCGGCCGGTAGCGACGGAACCTCGATCTGCAGATCGATGCGATCGAGCAGCGGCCCCGAGATGCGATCCCGGTAGCGTGCGATCCGGTCGGGCGTGCACCGGCACCGTCCGCTCGGATGCCCGAGATACCCGCAAGGGCACGGGTTCATCGCGGCAACGAATTGGAAACGCGCCGGAAACGTGGCTTGACGCGCGGCGCGCGAGATGTGGATGCGCCCCGCCTCGAGGGGCTCGCGCAGCACCTCGAGCACCTTCCGATCCCATTCCGGCAACTCGTCGAGAAACAGCACGCCGTGATGCGCCAGTGAAATCTCGCCGGGACGCGGATCGCTGCCCCCGCCGACCAGCGCCGCCGCGGAGGCGGTGTGATGCGGCGCTCGCAAGGGGCGCTTGCCCCAGTCCTCCGGACGGAAGCGACCGGTGAGCGAGTGCAACGCGGCCGATTCGAGCGACTCGTCCTCGGACATCGGCGGCAAGAGCCCCGGGAGCCGCTGCGCGAGCATCGACTTGCCGGTGCCGGGAGGCCCGAGCATGAGCAGGCTATGCCCGCCGGCCGCCGCCACCTCGAGCGCGCGCTTCGCGCCGGCCTGGCCGCGAACCTCGGTGAGATCTGGCATCGCCTCGTCGTGGATCGTGCGACGTGGGGCGACCGAGCGCGGCAGCCTCTCGCGACCGGTCAGATGCGCGCATACCGCGAGCAGGCTCCGCGCCGGATGGACCACCGCATCGCTCACCAACGCGGCCTCCTCCGCGCTTGCGGCCGGGAGCACGAACGCACGCCCATCGCGATGCGCCTTGAGCGTCATCGCCAGCGCGCCGCGGATCGGCCGCAAGTCGCCAGTAAGCGCAAGCTCTCCGGCAAACTCGTAAGCCGAGAGCGCAGCGGCGGGCAACTGACTCGTCGCTGCGAGGATGCCCAATGCGATCGGCAGGTCGAACCGCGCGGATTCCTTTGGCAGATCGGCCGGCGCGAGGTTGACGGTGATCTTCCGGCGCGGAAATTCGAACGCTGCATTCTGCAAGGCGGCGCGTACGCGGTCGCGGCTTTCCCTCACTTCGGTGTCGGGCAGCCCGACCAGATTGAACGCGGGGAGGCCGGCGGCGAGATCGACCTCGACGGCGACCGGCGGAGCGTCGAGCCCGGACAGTGCCCGGCTGTGGAGCACGGCCACAGGCATGGCTGCCCTCAACTCGCGCCCAATGTCGCCCGCCGGCGGTTCTACTTGCTTTTGGCGCGTGGGGCGGATGCGCGCCGCGCCTCCAGCTCGGCCACACGCGCTTCGAGCGATTCGAGCTTCTCGCGAGTCCGCGCCAGCACTTGCGCCTGGATCTCGAATTCCTCCCGAGGCACCAGGTCCAGCCGCTGCAGGCCGCTTTGCAGCATCGCCTTGACGTTCTTCTCGACGTCCTTCGCGGGCGAGCTCGCGATGGCGGCGCTGATCCGTCGCGCCAGATCATCCACTGTCTTGGTATTGAGCATTGCATCTCCTCGGGGTCGGCAAAGCGTGCATGCACGCGCTCAGCGAAGTCTAGCAAGGCAGGTGGCAGCGCTCGTCGGCCATGCGGCCGAGGCGCGCCCTATTGTCGTGCCCATCGCCGATAGAACCGCACCACAGTAGTGCATCAACGTCGTCGGAATGCGCGCATATCTTGGTTGATTCGATGCAACACCATGATTTTGCGTGCCTTTGTGCAATGGCATAAGAACTGCTGGATGTTGTCAGTCATATTTCTAATAACGATCCCGTGGATTACCACATGAAAATCACCAAGCGCTTTTCGCATCGCATATTCGCCGCTGCTTTGACGAGCTTATTCGCGGGCGCTGCCCTGGCGCAGGCTCCGATAGGCAAGGCGCCGGAGCCGGATTACACCTTGACGGGCAACTTCGGCGTTTACAGCCAGTACGTCTTCCGCGGCCTGACCCAGAGCGACGAGAAGCCCGCCTTTCAGGGCGGCTTCGATTTCGCCCACAAGAGCGGCCTCTACCTCGGCACCTGGGGCTCGAACATCAGCTGGTTGCACGACTCGGGACTGTGCTCGCACGGATGCAGCCTCGAGTGGGATATCTACGGCGGGTGGAAGTACGCCTTCAACGACGACTGGGGAATGGATATCGGGGCGCTCTACTACTATTACCCCGGCAGCTACGTTTCGGGAGCAACGAATCCGGATACGACCGAGGTGTACGTCGCGGGCTCGTGGAGATGGCTGTCGCTCAAATACTCCTACAGCGTCGACAACACCTTCGGGGTACCCGACAACGCCTGGTATCTCGATCTGTCCGCCAACTATCCGCTCACCGACGCGTGGACTTTGAACGGTCATGTCGGGCGGCAGGAGTACCGGGGGAGCACGAACGGCGTTTCCAACAGCGTGCTCGACTACACCGACTGGAAGCTTGGGGTGACCTACGCCGTCAACGGCTGGAACTTCGGGGCGTACTACACCGATACCAACGCCAACGGCTCGGTGTACACGATCGCCGGCAAGAACATCGGCAAGTCGACCGGGACGGTGTTCGTCCAGAAGACTTTCTAGTCCGGCGCGTATCGACTGCAGAAGTCCGCGCAATCACCGAGGGGCGAAAAATGAAATTGGTTACTGCGATCATCAAGCCGTTCAAGCTCGACGAGGTCCGGGAGGCCCTGTCGGCAATCGGCGTGCAGGGGATCACGGTCACGGAAGTGAAGGGATTCGGCCGGCAGAAGGGGCACACCGAGCTATATCGCGGCGCCGAATACGTCGTCGATTTCCTGCCCAAGGTCAAGATCGAAGCGGCGATCAAGGACGACCTGCTCGATCGCGTGATCGAAGCCATCGAGAAGGCGGCCAACACCGGGAAGATCGGCGACGGCAAGATCTTCGTTTTCGACCTCGAACAGGTCGTGCGCATTCGCACCGGCGAGACCGGCGCGGATGCCCTCTAAGGGGAACACCATGAAGCGAATGCTCGCGTTGATCGCCCTGCTGGGCGTCTTCAGCGTTTCCGCGCCCGTCGTGGCGCAGGAGAAGGCGGCCGACCAGAGCGCCGCCACGCCATCCGCAGCCGCGCCGGCCGCCGAGGCCAAGCCCGGCGAGGCAGCCAAGGCCGAGGCCGCCGCTGCGCCCTCGGCACCCGATACGCCGCAGCTCATCGCGGCCGACAAGATCAGCAGCGGCGACACGGCGTGGATGCTCACCTCGACCGCGCTGGTCCTGCTGATGACGATCCCCGGCCTCGGGCTCTTCTACGGGGGCATGGTTCGCAAAAAGAACGTGCTCGCCACGCTCATGCAGAGCTTCGCGATCACCTGCCTCGTTACGGTGCTGTGGGTGGTCGTCGGCTACAGCATCGCCTTCACCAAGGGCGGGCCCTTCATAGGCAGCTTCGACCGCTTCTTTCTGAACGGCATGGTGTTCATGAAGGAAGCCGGCAAGCTCACGGCATCGCACCTGGGATTGACGATCCCGGAGTCGGTCTACATGACGTATCAAATGACCTTCGCGATCATCACCCCGGCGCTGGTCGCCGGCGCGTTCGCCGACCGGATGAAGTTCTCCGCCCTGCTCTGGTTCATGGGCCTTTGGTCGGTGCTGGTCTACGCGCCGATCGCGCACATGATGTGGGAGCCTTCGGGCTTTTGGGCCGGCAGGGGCGTTCTCGACTTCGCCGGCGGCACGGTCGTGCACATCAACGCCGGCATCGCGGGCTTGGTCGCCGCCCTGGTGCTAGGCAAGCGCATCGGCTACGGCAGAGAAGCGATGATGCCGCACAACCTGACCTTTACCCTCATCGGCGCCTCGCTGCTGTGGGTGGGTTGGTTTGGCTTCAACGCAGGCTCGGCGGTTGCCGCCGATGGCCGCGCGGGCATGGCGATGTTCGTGACCCAGTTCGCCACCGCCGTGGCGGCGCTCTCCTGGATGTTCACCGAATGGATGGTCAAGGGTAAGCCTTCGGTGCTCGGCATCGCCTCGGGCGCGGTCGCCGGCCTGGTCGCGATCACGCCCGCGTCGGGCTTTGTCGGCGCCACCGGCGCGCTGGTCATCGGCATCGCCGCGGGCGTGCTCTGCTTCTTCGCGGCGACGACGGTCAAGAAGGCCTTCGGCTACGACGATTCGCTGGACTGTTTCGGCGTGCACGCCGTCGGCGGCATCGTCGGCGCGCTCCTGACGGGCGTGTTCAACGTCAAGGAGATCAGCGCACTCGAGGGCAACGTGCTGGTCCAGCTCGGCGCAGTCCTGACCACGCTGGTCGTGAGCGGTGTGGGCAGCTACATCATCCTCAAGGTCATCGACATGGTCATCGGCCTGCGCGTTACCGAAGAAGAGGAACGCGAGGGTCTCGATGTGAGTCTCCACGGCGAACGGGTCGAGTAGTCGGGCTGGCGACGTTCGATCTGGTTTCTCCTCAGTGGCGATCGGGGGCGCTTGGCAAGCGCCCCCTTTTTCGCGCCCTCGATCAGCCCGCATGGCTTGGTTCCGATCCGATCGGCTAGAATCAAAATGCCGCCAACCCGTCGCATGATCACATCCGAGTACTGCCGGCTCATGGCGCGCTACAACCGCTGGATGAACGAGCGGCTCTACGCGCTGTGTGGACAGATGAGCGAGGTCGAGCGCAAGCGCGACCGCGGCGCGTTCTTCGGCTCGATCCACGGGACGCTCAACCATCTCCCTTTGGGGCGACCGCATGTGGCTGGGCCGGATCGTCGGATCGCCCTGCACGTACCCGCCATTCGGGGCGGACATGTTTGCGAGCTTCGACGAGCTCTCCCGCGAGCGCGAAGCGACCGACAAGTCGATGCTGGAGTGGGCCGCTAACGTTTCGGCTGAGTGGCTCGCCGCTCCGCTGACCTACACGAGCCTCGTCGACGGCAACACTCGGCGCCTGCCCGCAGCGGTGGCCGCCATTCACATGTTCAACCATGGCACGCACCATCGCGGGCAACTTACGACGCTGCTCAAGCAAGGCGGTATCGATCCGGGTGTCACCGATCTCCCGTGGTTGCCGGGTGTGGCGACGATGAAATGAAAGAGCAAAGAGCCGCTTTAGCGCAAAGCCGCGAAGCGCGCTAAGGCACCTCGAGGATCCGGCTATTTCCGATTCTTTGCGCTCCTTGCGTCTTGGCGGCACGGCTCCGCCTTGGCTCGGGCCTTCGCCCGCGGATGCGCCTGGTCGTAGGCCTTCGCCAGGTGCTGAAAGTCGAGGTGCGTGTAGACCTGTGTGCTGGCGATGCTCGCATGGCCGAGCATTTCCTGCACCGCGCGCAAGTCGCCCGAGGATTGCAGCACGTGCGAGGCGAAGGAATGGCGCAGCATGTGCGGGTGCACGTGCCGGACGAGGCCGCGCTTGACCGCCCACGCCGCAAGCCGCGACTCGATCGCCCGGGGCGAGATGCGCCGGCCCGAGCGCGCCAGGAACATCGCCTGCAGATCGACTGCCGGCAGGGTTTCGCGCACGGACAGCCAGGCCCGGATCGCCTCGCGCGCGGCGCCTCCGACCGGCACGATGCGCTCCTTGGCGCCCTTGCCCCATACGCGCACCTCGCCGCTCGCGAGGTCGACCGCTCCGAGGTCGAGACCGGCAAGCTCGGCGAGCCGCAGTCCCGACGAGTACGCGAGCTCGAAGAGCGCGCGATCGCGAACGGCGAGCGGATCCTCACCGTCGATGGCGACCAGGCGGACCGCTTCGTCCGGCGAGAGCGCCGCCGGCAGCCGCCGCACCGACTTCGGCGCCTTCAAGCCGGCGCAGGGATTGTCCTTCAAGGCCGGATCGCGCTCGAGCGCGAAACGATAGAATGCGCGCCACCCCGACAGGATGCGCGCGAGGCTGCGTCCCGAGAGCCCGCGAGCGTGCAACATGGCCAGCAGCCGCCGCAGCGCCGCCGCCGATAGCGCCGTGATCGCCGTACCGCCGGCCAGGGCGGTGAGCAGCCCGACATCGCGCAGGTAGGCCTCGCGCGTGCGCCGGGGCCGGGTGGCGAGATGCTGTGCGTAGGCCGCGAGCAGCGCTGCGTCGGCGCCCGAGGCTCCGGTCATGACCTCGTGGCGCGGCGCGGCCATCGCGTCAGGACTGAGGGAGGAAGCGAGCCGTCGCGACGCTGGCGAGCTCGGCCAGGCGCGTGAGGTATAGCGTCCCCATACCCGCGTAGAAGCGTCCCGGCGTATCGCTCGCCAGCCCCAGCAGCCCGAAGGTGTGCACGGTGCGCAGCGGCAGGAACGCGAACGACTTGAGCGTCGCGTTCGCATCGAACCAGTCGCGCGATTCGAACGGCGCCTGCATCCCGCAATACGGTTCGCCGAGCGCCGCCGCATATTCGCGCAGCTCCTGGCTCGTTGCCGCGAGCTCCGGCAGGTACGATTGCTCCGGGACCTTGCCCCACAACCGCAGCGCGACCTGCGGCAGGCGGAAGTCGTCCTGCAGGCTGTGATAGAGCACGCCGAGGGTGGTCTCCAGGTCCGGGGCGGCGAACAACGCCAGGGTGGAGCGATGCAGCTTCTCGCCGATCGCCTCGTTCTCGCTGCCGAACTGGATCAGCTCCTGGAGCTTGGTCTCGAGCTGCGCGTTCTTCTCGCGCAGCGTGACGATCTGCCGCTCAGCGATCGGAATGGCGCGTCCACCGTGCGGATGCGGCACGAAGATCTCCGCCAGGAGATCCGCGTACTGCTCGAAGAACGCAGGATGCTCTTTGAGATACTCCGCGACCGCGCTTGCTTCCATCGATTCATTCCCGTCCATTGTCGTCATCGCTCCGGGACGCGCCATTCCCCCTCGAAGACCGTTTCCGCGGGACCGGTCATCATGACCGGCGCATCGGCGCCGACCCAGGCGACCGTCAGCGTGCCGCCACGCGTCTCGACCGTGACCGGCGAGTCGAGCAGTCCGCGGCGGATGCCGGCGACCGCGGCGGCGCAGGCGCCCGACCCGCAGGAAAGCGTCTCACCCGCGCCGCGCTCCCACACGCGCAGGCGAATGTTAGCGCGATCGATCTGTTGCATGTAGCCGGCGTTCACGCGTCGCGGAAACCGAGGGTGCGTCTCGATCGCCGGGCCCTGCGTGGTCACCGGCGCGGCATCGACGTCGTCGACCACTTGCACCGCATGCGGGTTGCCCAGCGACAGCGCCGAGATCATGACGCTCTTCCCGTTCAGATCGAGCGGCTCGATGATCGCGCCGGTGCCCCCGACGAAAGGCACGTCGGCTGCGCGAAACGAGGCCCTCCCCATGTCGACCGTGACCTGGCCGTCGGCACGCAGCGTCGGCTCGATGATGCCGCCGGCGGTTTCGACGCGGATCGCGCGCTTGTCGGTCAAGCCCTGCGCGCGGACGAACTGGACGAAGCAGCGCGCCCCATTGCCGCATTGCTCGACCTCGCCGCCGTCGGCGTTGAAGATCCGATAGCGGAAGTCGACGTCGGCTCGCGTCGGGCTCTCCACCAGCAGCACCTGGTCGCAGCCTACGCCGAAGTGCCGGTCCGCGAGCCGCCGGATCGTCGCCGGCCCGAGCTCGATCTTCTCGCGCACGCCGTCGAGCACGACGAAGTCGTTGCCGAGCCCCTGCATCTTGGTGAAACGCAAGCGCCGCGTCATCACGGCCGCGAACCGAGCGCGCGATCGAAGCGCGCGACCGGTATTTCGCCCTTGCGCGAGAACGCCAGCGCGGTGCCGTCCTCGAGCGTGACGGTGCCCTTGAGCTCGTACGGCACGGGCAACTGCGACCCGAGCGTCATGAGCGCGTTCGCCACCGCCGCGAGGTCGACGCGCCCGCCCAGATCGACCCTTGCCTCGCCGCCCGGCGGCAGTGCGCCGACGCGCACGCTGCGGCCGCTGACGGCCGGACGGCCGTCGAGCGCGAGATCGAGCTCGAGGGTATCGATCGCGATCTGCACGTCGCTCCGGTTGGCAAGCTTGAGGCCGACCGAGATGTCGGCCTTGGCCTCCGCGATCCTGACGATGCGAACCGACTCGAGCGCGATCTGCGGCGGCTCGATCTTCGGCCGCATTGACGTGCACGCGCTCGCAAGGAGCAGCGAGGAGGATGCCGCGACGACGAGCGTGCGCATTGAGAGGCTCAAGGCAAAATAGCTGCGATGTCGGCCAACCGGACCTAGACGTTGAAGCGAAAATGCATGACATCACCGTCTCTGACCACGTACTCGCGACCCTCCAGTCGCATCTTACCGGCTTCCTTCGCGCCGTGCTCGCCCTTGCAGGCGATGTAATCCGCATACGCGACCACCTCGGCGCGGATGAACCCTCTTTCGAAATCGGTGTGGATGACGCTCGCCGCCTGCGGCGCGGTGCTGCCCTGAGCGAGCGTCCAGGCGCGCACCTCCTTCGGTCCCGCCGTGAAGAACGTCTCCAGGCCGAGAAGCCTGTAGCCCGCGTGAATGAGACGTTCCAGTCCCGCTTCGGCCAGTCCCATGTCGGCCAGGAATACCTGCTTGTCGGCAGGCTCGAGGTCGGCGATCTGGGCCTCGAGCGCGGCGCAGATCGCCACCACCGGCGCGCCCTCGCCGCGAGCATGATCCTCCACGGCACGGAGCAACGGATTGTCCACGAAACCGTGCTCGGCGACGTTGGCGACGTACATCGTCGGCTTCATCGTCAGCAGGAAAAGGGGCTTCAGCAGCGCGCGCTCTTCCGGGTAGAGGTCGACCGAACGCGCAGGCCTGGCTTCGTTCAGCGCTGCCGCGACCTTCTCGAGCGCGGCGACCAGGCGCTGCGCCTCCTTGTCGCCGCCCGCCCGCGCCGCTTTGGCGTACTTGGCGAGTTGCTTGTCGACCGTGGCGAGGTCGGCGAGCGCGAGCTCGGTGTTGATCGTTTCGATGTCCGACACCGGATCGATCGCGCCCGCGACGTGCGCAACGTTGTCGTCGGCGAAGCAGCGCACGACGTGCGCCACGGCATCGGTCTCCCGGATGTTGGCGAGGAACAGGTTGCCGAGCCCCTCGCCCTTGGATGCACCGGCGACGAGCCCCGCGATGTCGACGAATTCGACGGTCGCCGGAACCACTCGTGCCGGTCGCACGATGGCTGCGAGCGCGTCGAGCCTGGGGTCGGGCACGGCCACCACGCCGACGTTCGGCTCGACCGTGCAGAACGGATAGTTCTCGGCAGCGATGCCGGCCTTGGTCAACGCGTTGAACAAGGTCGACTTGCCGACGTTGGGCAGTCCCACGATGCCGCAGCGCAGGCTCATGCCCGATCGCTCCCGACGCTCGCGCAGCGGCTCACGAATTGCCGCTCGCGCCGCGAACCGCGGGCGGGGACATGGGCGGGCGCGGTCGGGTATGCAACTCGAGCATCGCCCGCTCGGTGTCGCCTGCGGCGAGGTGCGGCCAGATCGCGAGCGCGCGCCCGAGGGCATCGTCGATCAGCGCTTTTTCTTCCGCCCGCGGCGGATGGAGGACGTAGTCGACGACTTCCTGTTCGGAGCGTTCGGCGTTGCGCGGGTGCCCGATTCCCAGCCGCAACCGCCAGAAACCGCCTTCGCCCAGTTGCGCCACGATGTCCTTGAGGCCGTTGTGCCCGGCACTGCCGCCGCCGAGCTTGAGCTTGACGCCGCCGGGCTTCAGGTCGAGCTCGTCGTGTGCGACGAGAATCTCGGCCGGCGCGATGCGGTAGAAGCGGGCGAACGCGGCCACGGCGGACCCGCTTTCGTTCATGTACGTGCGCGGCAAGGCGAGCCTGAAATCGCCCCCGTCGCTCGCGCGGCCGCGGGCAACGAGGCTGTGGAAGCGGGCCACGGGCTCGAGCGCGAGCCCTAGCGCTTCGGCGAGCCGCTCGACGAACCACGCGCCCGCATTGTGGCGTGTGGCCACGTATTGGCGCCCGGGATTGCCCAGGCCTACGATGAGGCGCAATGGAAAGGCCATGACCAAAGACGTCCCTTGACCGCGCGCCTCGAACAAAAAGCCCGCCGGATTCGAGCCCGGCGGGCTTCTGTGGCGGGCCGCGTCCGGCTACTTCTTGTCGCCCTTTTTCGCAGAGCCGCGATCGGCGCCCTTGTCGGCGCCCTTTTCGGCGCCTTTCTCCGGACCTTTCTCGGCCCCCTTCTCTGCGCCCTCGCTCGCCTTTTCGCCGCCCGCCGCGGCAGCGGCTGCAGCGGCCTCGGCTTCGGGCGCGCCGGCTTCGGCCGCCGCCTCGGGAACCACTTCCTCGACCTCGACGATCATCTTTGGGATGATCGCGCTCGCCACCACCGGATTCATGCCACCGTGCGTCACCGCGGTCACTCCGGAGGGCAGCTTGAGGTCGTTGACGTGGATCGACTGGTTGAGTTCAAGCGCGGACAGATCGACCTCGATGAAGCCCGGCAGGTCCTTCGGCAGGCACGACACGTCGACCTCGGTCAGCACGTGGCTGATGATGGCCCCCGAGAGCTTCACAGCGGGCGCGTTCTCGCCGTTGACGAAGTGCAGCGGGACTTTCATGTGGATGCGGCGGTTCGGGTCCACGCGCTGAAAGTCGACGTGCAGGATCTCGCGGCGAAACGGATGCATTTGCACGTCGCGGAGCAGGACCTGTTGCGACACTCCGTCGAGCTTCATCGTCAGGATCGACGAGTGAAACGTCTCGTTCTTCAACGCGTGCACGAGCGCATTGTGATCGAGCTCGATCGGCTGCGGTTCGGCCGCGCCGCCGTAGACGATGCCCGGTGCGCGTCCGGAGCGGCGCAGCCTTCGGCTTGCTCCACGGCCCTCGACGCCGCGCGGAAATGCCGTGAATTCGTGTGCCATGCTGGGAACTCCTTTGTCTGCGGCCTTCCTTGGAGCCCCAGCCTCTCGAAAGCCCGTCGGTCGTCCGCGGTGGCGACAGTCCCGGCGCGCGCGAAGCGCGTCAGGAAAAGCTTTAAATTATATGCGGAAACTGTTCCGTATCGCAAGGCGCAGTCTTTTCCAATATGGTATGAGTCTGGACGGAGGCCCGTGTTTCCAACGAGGTATGAGTCTGAAATGAGTCGGCTGTCGGCGTGCTGGATCGATCATCAGGGGCATGGTGATCGACATGAGCGAGCAGAAATTGGTGACGCTGGTTCAGCTGCGGCAGTTTCTCGACGGCACCCAGGAGGTCGAGTTTCGCGGCTGCGGCAACGACCGGGACCGTTACCAGCACATCGAGGCGGTGGTGCGCCGGTTTGGCTACCGCCGGCTCAAACGCACCGACAAGGGCGTGATCGTCCGCTATCTGCAGCGCACCACCGGCTACTCGCGGCA
>DASVPH010000066.1:0-42509 GCA_036382945.1 Casimicrobiaceae bacterium | reverse complement strand
TAGCTAGGCGGCTCAAGATAGGGCTTGGAGGACCGCGCGAGGGTTCCTGTCGATGACCTGCAACAGCACGAGCGCTGTCCCGTGCGGACGACGATCGCCGCGCTCCCAGTGCCGCAGCGTGCCAAGACTGATGCCGAAGCGCGCCGCGAACTCCTCTTGCGTCAGTCCAACCCTTTGGCGCAGCGCCTGAATATCGAGCGGCGAGGTCGTATGAAGCCGTACGCCGCGCCCTTTTCCCCGTTGGTGTGCGACGGCTTGTTTTAGGCCGCGCTTGATGCTCTCGAATGCCCTACTCATTTCCGTTTCTCCGATGTGGCCCGGATCAGCGTGTCCACTAACCCGGCCAGCTCATTGCGCTCTTTCTGCGTCAAATCCGAGCGCTCTCCTTTCCCAAACACGGTGAGCAGGTAAAGCGGTATCCGCTCGCTGTGGAAGTAGTAGATCACCCGAACGCCGCTCTTGCCGCGCCCGCCGCGGCCCCAGCGCAACTTTCGAACCCCGCCGGTGCCGATTATCACGTCGCCTGCCTTCGGGAACGCGGCCAGGTAGCTTACGATGTCGTGCCGCTCGCCTTCCGAGAGCAGTTTAGCCGCGCAGCGCAGTACTCCGGCAACTCTGCAACGGTGTTCAGCACGGTGCATTATAATCCATTGGATTAGTCAGCGCAACCGGTTAACGAATCGCCGCAACGTTACTTGTCTCGACGGCACCGAAGTCCGACAAGAGGGCATTAACCGCCTTCGCCAAGGTCCGGTCGCACAGGTGCGCATAATGGCGCGCTGTGATGCGCGTGTCAGCGTGCCCGAGCGGCTTGGAAATGGTGAGCAGGTCCGCGCCAGCCTGGGCGAGCGTGC
Organism: Casimicrobiaceae bacterium; assembly: GCA_036382945.1. GTDB lineage: Bacteria > Pseudomonadota > Gammaproteobacteria > Burkholderiales > Casimicrobiaceae > PALSA-1003. The sequence goes on along the minus strand of DASVPH010000066.1, from coordinate 41,655 downwards.
TGGCGTAGTTATGGCGGTTATTCCGAGATCGGAATAAGGCAGAGGATTTTTTGCTGAGCGATCGCGGCCTGGAAACACCTGATCCTGTTTCACCACCTCGGGCCGCGACCGCCCACCAAAAAATCCTCTGCTAACTGGTGAAACCGGAGTGGGGGCTCGATCTCACGGCGGTAACAGGGGTTCGAATCCCCTTGGGGACGCCAGCTGAATCAGACGCGCTGCCGCCGGTCTCGCCGTAAGCAAGCCGCGCGGCTCCCGTTTGCGAAAAGCGTGGAAGCGACAAGACGCGGCGCGCACTCGCGGCCGTCCGGTTCTACGATTCCGCGGTGCAAATGAAATCAGTGCGCCGGGATGCTCAGCTCATCCGCACGCGCCAGGAGCGACTGCGGAATGCTCACCCCGATCGCCCTTGCGGATGCTCGGTCAGCAGATCGTTCCGCCGCCGTGCGTCATCCGAACAGCGGGAGCGATTCCGTCCAGCCCGAGCTCTTTCAGCCCAAAGTCGTCACACGCTGGTGGCGTCGGCGATCCGAGCCTCGAATCCCTGGTTCCGCTGCGCACCCAGCAGGGTCGGTGCGTCTGCCTCGTTGAGCACGCGCGGCGATTGCGTAGCGCCGCCACGTGTGGATTGGGGCTCGAGCGTTAATGCAATCGCAACCAGCGCGCTTGCACCGACGATCAGCAGCAGGTAGCGCATGTCGCTCGTGGCACCGGTTGCGAGCGCGACAGCGATCGTCGACGTTCCGATCAGCACGTCGACGATGAACCGCCGCCAATGCCCGGGCCATGCGTTCTCGTCATTGGTCATTGAAGCACCACTTTCGCTCGATGCGACACGAACGCAATGTAGACCGCCGGCGCCGCTTCGGGAATCAGCGGCGCGCCGATTTGCATGTAGGAAGGCGTCCGACGGCCGCGACGCCACGCTGCGAAGTGCTCGGTGTTCGTCGAGCCTGAGGCGGATCATCGATCCGGGAAGGATTGGCGCGCAGCTCCTGTTGACGCTACAGATGACCTCGCGGAGAGCATCGCTGACCCGCCTCGCGTCGATGCTCGCCCGGGAACATCACGCCGGCTGTTGCAGAATGTAACATCGCCGCGTTGCCGGAAGCGCTCGTGCAACATCGCTACCCAACGCAGGCAGGATTGCCTACAATGGTTGAAGCGCCTAGAAGCGCCTATCGAACGTCGATCGTGATCGCGCGAATTTCTCTCGGAATCGCTCTGCCGGCGGTTCTTCTCGCCGGCACGTTGGGGCTGCGCTCCGCGCACGCCGACATCTACACCTGGGTCGACGCCTCCGGCACGATCAACGTCAGCAATCTCGCACCGCCAGATGGCGCCCGCGTTACCAACATCGTCCGCTCACCCCCTCCATCGACCACGGCGCGCGAGGATGCTGCACGCGAGGCAGCACGCCGAGCAGAGGTGCAGGCGCTCACCGAGCGCGTGCAACAACTCGAGAACCAAGTCGAGGTTTCGAGCGTGTCAGGACCACCGCCGGATTACCGGCCCACCCCGGCGCCGCCGCCGATCCAATACGTGGTCAATGTCGCGCCGCCGCCCGTGCAATACGCGGCGGTCAACACGTCACCACCGCCGGCGTATGGCGGCTGCGATCCAAGCTGGATAAGCTGCAGTGGGCTGTGGTGGGCGTATCCGAGCATCGTGATTGTGCGCGCGCCCAATGTGCGGCAGCCCATCCATCCTGTCCGCGGTGGCCACAACTTCGCGGTACGGCAACCCATGCCGCACTCTTTGGTGCAGCCGCTGGCACAGCCGCTCGTGCAGCCACTGGTGCAGCAACCTGCGCTCCGGCAGCCCATGCATACGCCTTCGGGAATCCGTAAGGGTTGACTGACGCTCGAGCGTAGTTCGACGCCGTTCACGATACGCCTGCGAAACGCGGCGCTCAGTACTCGAACTGGTAGATCACGCCGATGCTGCTGCCCGGATCGTTGTCCGGGGTCGCGCCCTGCGCCGTCGTGCCGCCGGTGCCCACGGTCGCTTGCAGCTTCAGATGCTTGGTGAGATCGATCTCGACCTTCGCTTGCGTCGAGCCCGACGTGCTTTGTTTCGCACCGACATAGATGCCGCTCGCGACGTAGCGCCCCGCTTCGACGTTGGTCCCGCCCGTGCTCGTGCTGCCGACCGAGAGCCGGTCCAGGCCGAGGCTCTTGCGCGCTTCCAGCAGCGGGTTGAGTCCGCCGCTGCCCACGCCCGTGAGCGAAGCGAGCGCAGCGCCGATCTGGGCGACCTGCAGCGCGCTGAGCTGCTTGACGCTGGTCCCGAACAGGAGCCGGGCCAGGATCTCGTCCTGCGGCAAGTCGGGGACGCTGGTCAGCGCAATCTTCGGCGCGTCGGCGTAGCCGGTCACGGCGAGCTTGGCGGTGATGCCGCTCGAGGTGCTCCGCGCTTCGAAGTCGAGCGTCGGGTCGATCTTCTGCGTGAGCCCCGCGCCGTTGAAGCTCACCTTGCCGCTCGTGAAGTTGAGCGTCGTGCCTGCCAGGTCGAAGGTGCCGCGCCGCATCTCGAAACCCCCCGCGATCTGCGGCGCCGCCGTGGTACCGCTGACGCGCAGCGCCCCGGCAAGCTCCGCATCCAGACCGCGTCCGCGGACGAACACCGCGCGCGGCGCGTCGACCGCCAGATCGAGCCCGATGATGAGCGGCGGCGGGGGCGCGGGCGGCGGCGCCTTCTGTCCGGGCCGACGCACGTCGAGCACGGCGACCGTGGGCGGCAGCGCATTCGGAATCGTGATCTCGGCATGCTGGATGACGATCTTGCCCGCGGCGTCGAGGCGGGTGGCTGCCTGGCCGCGCAGCGTCAAGTCCAGGTCCACTGTCGCGCTCAGGAGATCGCTCGCGAGCGGGCGCGCGGTGCGCGCGGTCAGTTTGACGTCCACCGGAAGGCTCGGATCGAGCACGCCGACGGTCCCGCTGGCGGAGATCGTGCCGGGCCCGGCGCGCGCGGTGAGACGCTCGATGCGCACGGTATCGCCCGACGCCTGCAGCAGCGCTTCCACATCGGTGAAGTGCGCTCCCAGGGGGTAGTCCTGAATCTCGCCCTGAGCGAGCCTGGCGCTGCCGTCGATCCGCGGCGCGGCAGGGGTGCCGGTCACGGCGAGATCCAGCGTGACCTGTCCCTTCACGCGACGCCCGTTGACCTCCAGGATCGGATTGACGATGGCCGCATCGAGCGTGCCGTTGCCACGCACCTCGAGCGCGCCGCTCGCCGAGAACGGCACCCGGCCGCTCGCGTTGACTCGCATCCGGCTCCCCGCCGAAAGCCGCGCGTCGACGCGAGCAAACTGCTCGTCCAGCTCGGCGGTTGCGACCAGATTCGCCGGCGGCAGGTTGCGACCCGAGCCTGCCCGCATGCGCACGCCGTCGGCGCTCAGGTGGACCGTGCCTCGCGGCCGCGTCGTCGTACCCGTGAGCCGCGCATCGGCGGCGAGCGTGCCTTCGGCCTGGAGATCGATGCCGAAGGTCCTGGCGAGCTCGGGCGTGACGTTGCGTAGCGAGGCGGCGAGCTCCAGCGTCGGCGAGATGCGTCCGGAGGCTTCCAGCACGGCTTGCTGCATGCCGACGCGCAAGCGGTCCACGGCGAGGCCCTCGCTCAGCGCAACGCGCGCCGGCGCGAGCAGCTCGGCGGTCTGCCCTTTGTACCGGACCTGCAGCGCGGCGAGCGCGATCTGTCTCGCCGGCGCATCGAGCGTCGCGGTGGTCGTGATCTGCGCGCCGGCGCCGCCGAGGTTCTTCACCTCCGCGGACAGCGCGAGTCGCAGCGCCTCGGGTGGACCGTCGGCTTGAAGCTTGGCGCTTCCTGCGATTCCGCTCGCGGCGATGCCGTCGGCCGCCAACTGCAACGCCGCCTTCGGGCGTGTGGTGGGATCGTCGACGCGTCCCGATACCGCCAGGTGCTCTACGCGCGCATCTCCCAGCACGAGGCTGCGCGCGTCCAGTTGAATCCTGGCTTGCGCGCGTCCCGCCGCCTGCACCAAGGCCGTATCGGCGACCACACTGCCCTGCAAAGGTTGCCCGATCCACGGCTGCAAGTCTTCCAGCCGCGCGATTCGCACCGATACGGCGCCTTGCGGCAGGCGGTCGCTCGCGCGCAGGCCGATGTTTCCTTCGGCGTGCACGCTCTTCCAGTCTGCCCGCTCGATCGTGCCGGTGAGCGAGCCGTCGCGGCTGCGCTGCAGCGCCACGGCCAGCTCGAGCGGCGCGCCGTCGAGGCTACCGCGCGCTTCGACCTGCCCCGTCGGTGCGCTCGGGAGCCCTTGCAGACTGACCGAAACCTTGATCGGCCCGCGCGGGAAGCCGCGGGTGGCCGCTTCGCCGGTCGCGTCGGCGACCAGGTCCACGCTATCCTGCGAACCGCGGAGGCGACCCTGCGCTTCGACGCGGCCGGACACGGCCGGTGCCACGACCGCGAGATCGGACAGCACCACCTTCCAGTTCATGTCCAGAATGCCCTGCCGCGCGGAGCCGTTGGCCGAGGCGCGCAGCGTCTTGCCGTCGAGTTGCGCGCTCTCGAGGCTGATGCCCTCTTGCGCGAAGCTCGCCGAAGCAGCGAGCCTCGCGCTCTCGCCGACGAGCGCCGGAAGCGGGGAGGCGCCGCCCGTCACGGCCACAACGCCTTCGAGCTGGACCTTGGTCGCCCCCTCTCGCGTCGTGAACTGGGCGTTGAGCCTCGTGTGACCCTTGAGGTCGATGCCCGCGATGGCGGCGAACGGCGCGAGCGCAGGTGCGTTCACCGTCACTTCTCCGGCGAGCGCTCCGAGCGTCGTGGCGCGGCCCTGCGCGGAGACGAGCGGGTGCGACAGCGCGAAGCTCACCGGTCGCAGCGGATCGTCGAGCCTCGCCTCGGCGCGAAGATCGATCGGCGCGGAGGCGAGGAGGTCCGGCTTCGGCCCGGGGAGGCGCAGTCGCTCGAGCACCGCGCGCATGTTCACCAAACCGCGGCTGCCTTGGAGGTCGGCGCTGAAGCTGCGAAGCTGCATCGCGCCGGCGACCAGTCCTTCGATGCGAACCTGGCCCGCCGCCTCCGGCTCGCTGAAAGGCCCGTGCACACGCGCCTGCAGCGCGACGCGCTTCCAGGAGATGTCCTGCCGCGGCGCCATCGCCGGCGCGTTGGCCGTCACGTCGAGATCCACGCGCTGACCGGGCAGGTCCAGCGTGCCTTGGCCGCTGGCGCGCAACAGACCCGCCGCGACCGTGAAGCGGATCGCTTCGGCGCTGCGCGGGCCCTCGATGCTCGCCTGGATCGAAAGCGCGCCAAGATCCGGCAGCTTGGCGAGTCCGGCGAGCAGCCCCTGCGGCGGCTCGTCGACATCGAGCTTCGCCTTGAGGTAGGCCGGATCGAGGCGCGCGCTGAGGTTGTAGGTTCCGGGCGCGTCCAGCCGGGTCGCGTTGAGCGCGACTTCCGCGTCCTGCAGCGAAGCCGCGTGCACCTCGCCCTGAAGCGCGACCGACGCGGCCGCACCGGCGATCGGGGCGCCGATCTCCAGCCGATCGATCTCGAAGCGAGCGATGTCGACGCGCACGGGCAGCTTGGCTGGCGCGGAGGTCGCTTCGCGCGATGTCGACGGCGCAGGCTGGCGTAGAAGTTGCACGCGACCCGCGCGCAGCAGCGCCACTTCGAGCCGCTCGCGCACGAGCTCGAAAGGCGACCAGCGAAGCGCGACGTCGTCGGCGGCGAGCCAGGGCGAGCCCGCGTCGCGAAGCTCGGCATGCGCGATGCGCAGGTCGTCGGGAAATTGCCCGGACACGCCGGTCAGCACGACCTGCCCGCCGCTCAGTTGCGCGATCGCCTGTTCGGCTAGGCGCCGTCCCCAGTCCACGCTCGCCAGGCCGTAGAGGAGCGCGATCAGAACGACCGGCACGACGATCAGGACGCCCGCGATCCAGGCTACGATCTTGACCGCCTTACCCATCAGAATGCCTGCCCCAGTCCGATGTAGAGCTCGAAGACGTCGTCGCCCGGCTGCCGGTTGAGCGGCACCGCCACGTCGAGGCGAATGGCGCCGATCGCGGTGTAGTAGCGCACGCCCACACCCGCGCCGAAGCGCGGCGCACCTTGAAACGGCGTGCTCTTCTCGCCCACTTGACCCGCGTCGACGAACGCGACTGCGCCGAAGTTTTCGAATAGACGCTCTCGGAGCTCGACAGTTGCAGCTTCGATCGAGGTTCCGCCGATGGGCTTCCCGTCGGGGAACTTGGGACCGATCGATTGGTAGCGGTAACCACGGACCGTCGCGCTCCCCCCACCGTAGAAGCGCTGATCGGGCGGTAGCGAGAAAAGCGATGCCCCCTGCGCCATGCCCACCAGCCCACGCAGCGCAAGGACGCTGCGCCCCGGCGCGGTCCAGCCGAGCGAGGCGAGATCGACATACGCGGCGGCGTTGGCTTGAATGATGACGAAAGTGGCGTTGTTGCCGTGGCTGAACGATTCGATCGGGGTCACCGTCAACGATGCGCGCATGCCGTGCAGCGCGTCCTCGATGGGATTGATCTTGCCGGTCGAGTCGTACTTGAGGTTGAGCGGCACGCCGAGCAGCGTGTAGTCGCGTGGGACCGTCTGCTGCACGATACGCTCGTCCTGGCCCGAGAGACCCACGCTGCCGCTCCAGAGATCGGAGAGCTTGCGGTTGAGCGCGACACCCGCGGTGACGGCGTCCTGATCGTACGCGTCGAGCTTCTGCTTGATGGCCCCCAGGTTGAGCTCGAGCGACTGATCGCGGGCGCGGAACTCGGGCTTGATGAACTGCGCGGTGAGGTTGTATCCCAGGCCATTCGTCGCCCGGCCACCTGCGCCCGTCACGCTGGCCGATAAATTGAGCTTCTCGGCGTTGCCGAAGAGGTTCCGGTGCGACCAGGTCGCCCCGACGCTGCCTCCCAGGTCGGTGGAATAGGCCGCCGTAGCGCCGACGGCGCGCCGCAAGCGCTCTTGGACGTCGAACGTGAGCGGGACGCGGCCCGCCGCGTCGAGCTCGCCCGCGGCGCGCACCGTCACGCCCGCGAAGACGCCGAGCGAGAGCAGGTCAGCCCGCGCCTTCTCGATCTTGCTCGGGGCGTAGCGCTCGCCGGTATGGACCAGCAACCGGCCGCGCACCAGGCTCTCGTTGATGCCGTGCAAGCCGCTGATGGTGATCTCGCCGATGTCGACGCGCGGACCGGCGTGCACGTTGAAGGTGATGTCCAGTGCCTGCGCCGCCGGATCTTCATACGCGACCGGGGCGCTGACGGTGGCGAGCGCGTAGCCGTCTTCCTGCAGCGCGGTGAGCAGGCGCTGCTGCGCCTTGAGCACGTCGGCGGCGACCGCCGGTTCGCCCGGTGCGATGCCGATCCGGCCGCGGAGCTCATCGGGCAGCTCCCCCTCGATCGACACTTTTCGGAGCTGATAGCGCGGACCGGCGTCGACCGCGACGGCGACGGCAGCGCGCGATTCCGCGGGCAGAGCTTCGATTGCCGCCGGCAGCTCCGGATCGTCCAATGCCCGCCCGTCAACCGTGATCGTGATGCGTCCTTGATAGTAGCCAAAGCCCTGCAGCACGGTCTGCAGGCGATCGACATCCTGCTGCGCCCGCCCGATGAGCGCAAAGGGGCCGACCGGAGCCGTGTCCCGCAAGGATTCGAGCTGAGAGCTGCCCTTGAGCGCGGTATCGAGCGCACCGTTTCCGGTGGTCGCGATACTGACGGTGTAGGACTGCGGGTCCGCCGCGTGGGTGATCGACGCGGCGAGTCCGGCGATGGCGGCGAGCAGCAATGAGCGAACGCTCGAACGCGAACGAGCAGTGCGGCGCGGCGTGGGGCAGGGCAAGGCCAAACCTCTGCAAGTGGTACAACCCGCGCCAGACACCGAACAAGCTCTTGAACCGCGGACCGTGACCGCGAGGAGGGTACCACACGCTCGAAGCAGAAGCGTTCGGGCCATCGCCTCGCCGATGCGTCGGCGAGGCGATCGAGAACTCCCGGCGGCTCGATGCGGCGCCCGCGGCACCGGCGCGAGCTCACCGCCTAGGACTACCTCCCAAGGTGCCTCCGTCGCATACGCGACAGTAAGCCTGAGGGGCTCTACGGCTGGCCAAACTCTCCGGCGATAAGCGCCATAAGGAATTCGGCGACCCAGGAGCGACCGGGGCCGCCGAGATAGGTGGCCGAGCGCTCGTTGCGAATGTGCTCGACGGTAACGGTAAAGGTCGGACCGCCGGCAGCGCCCGCCCGGTTGCCGCGTACCCGGTCGATCTCCAGGGCGAAATCATCGGGCGCGAATCCGAAGCGCACGACTTCCGCCGCAAATGCAAGCTGATCCCCGCGGGCGAGAAGATAGCGCCGCCCCGCACCGCGAAGAATGGGTTGGCGGTGTTCGTTGAAGCTCAGGTGTACTGCATCGGCTCCCGGCGCGATCGCGCGTTGCTCGATCATGGCTTTCATCCCCCTGCACGCAGCCCCCTGGCTGCATCGGACCGAACGTAAGCAATCCCCGAGCCATTCGAGCTTTCGCGTTATTTTTCTCGGGCTTAAGGGAAACGCATTGTGGCGGCGAAGGGCGCTTTGTAAGAAAACCCGGCAGTGGACAGGCTGTCGTGCTCACCCCGCTGGTCGCGTCTGGCGCACTCAAGCGACGGTCCCGTTCAGCCCGTACCGCGAGAATCCATTCAGCTTGTCTTAGAGAAAAACGAGGGGCTTGAGCCGGCGCGACGCCCGGCGTCGGCGATTTCGTCCCGGGTAAGCCCACGTCCTACAGCCGAATCAGACCCGCACTGATACCGATTGATCCGGGTTTCGCCGATAGTGGGCGCGCCGCTCGGCCGGACGATTACCGATCGTTGTCATCATGCACGCGTTTCGCCGCCTCGCGCTCGCCGCGATCGCTTTCGCGGGTGCGAGCGGGCCGGCCGGCGCGGCGCTGGTGTCCGCGATCGAGTATTACGACGCCGCCCTCGATCACTACTTCGTCACCGCGCTTCCCGCCGAGATCGCGGCGCTGGACGGAGGAGCCTTTCCCGGCTGGGTGCGCACCGGACTGAGCTTCAACGTCTACGCTGCGGGCTCGGCCGTGCCGGGTAGCGTCCCGGTGTGCCGCTTCTACGGCAGCCCCGCCGCGGGCCTCGATTCGCATTTCTACTCGGCTTCGGTCCTCGAGTGCCAGCAGGTCGAGCAGCGTTTCCCCACCGCGTGGCTGCTCGAAAGCGACGACGTGTTCGAGGTCTTCCTCCCGGACCTCGCCACGGGCCAGTGTCCCGCCAACAGCATTCCGATCTATCGCGCCTGGAACCAGCGCGTCGATTCGAATCACCGCTACACGACCGATCTCTCGGTCTTGCTGGCGATGGTGGCGAAGGGCTACGTCGCCGAAGGCTACGGTCCCGGACCGGCGCCGACCGCGATGTGCTCGCCCGGCGCCTCCTCCGGTAGCGGCGTCCCGGTGTGCGCGCCGACCGCGAGCGATACCTCTCCTTACGTGGGGACCACGGTCACGCTTTACTCCAATTGCACGGGCAGTCCGACCACCTTCGCCTGGACCGGGTGCTCGAGCACCGGTGGCCGCTGCCTTGCGACCTCGAGCGTCTCCGGCATCCAGCTCTATACGGTCGTCGCGAGCAATGCGAGCGGAGCGAGCGTGCCAGCCTCCGTAAGCGTGCACTGGCGCAATCTCCCGCCGCCGCCGGTGTGCAGCATAATCGTGACGGCGAACACGGTAGCCCCCGTCGCGAATTCGCTGCTGCTTCTCGATGCGGCGTGCGCCAACACGCCGACGAGCTACGCCTGGACCAACTGCGGGAGCGGGACCAGCGTATGTGAGGCGCGCTCGCCGGTTGCCGGAGTGCAAACCTACTCGGTCACTGCCGCCAACGCCGGGGGAAGCACTGTTGCGTCGCTCCGCGTCGATTGGCAATCGAGCGCGCCGCCGCCTCCCGGGTTATGCGGTGAGTTTCCGAGCTACCTCTATACCGACGAAGGCTGGACGGGCACCCGACTCATATCGCGCGAGTTCACCGACGATCCGGGCTTTGCGTGGAACGGAGTGTGGGTCGTGAAGCTCACGGCTCCACCGAGCGGAGCGAGCACCGGGCCAGGCACGATCAGCGTGGCCGAGTACGGTGGTCCGCCCACGGCGCGGCAGACCACCCTGTCGCGTTTTCCATGTGATTTCCGGCCCGTGGATCCGACCGGCAACAACGGCCCGCTGGAACAGAGCAATGGCATCGCGACGACCAGCTACTTCGGGCTGGGCGCGGCTTCGGGCGGCATCCCGGGCTTGACGCCGGGCGAGGTGTACTACGTCAATGTGCGCAACTGGCAGGTCGAGACCAACTCGATCTCATGCGATCCCTCGCTACGACGCTGTGAGGCGTTCATGGATATCTCCCTGCCCCGTTGAGTTTCGTCCGGGCGGGTCTGTCACAGGCTCCGCGCGTTTAGCACCTGGCCGTTCGTGGCGATGACCTGCGCGTAGAAACGCGCGCTATCCTTGGGCGTGCGCTTCTGGGTGGCGAAGTCGACGTGCACGATCCCGAAGCGCTTGGAGTAGCCGAGCGACCATTCGAGATTGTCGAGGAGCGACCAGACGAAATAGCCGCGCAGATCCACGCCGCTTCGGATCGCCGTGTGGATCGCGCGGATATGCTTGGCGAGATAGTCGATGCGCAGCGGATCCTGCACCCGGTCGCCCTCCGCGGTCGGCGGGTCGAAGAACGCGGCGCCGTTCTCGGTGACGTAGAGCGGCGGGTTGCCGTAGCGTTCTTTGACGCGAACGAGCATATCGGTCAGCCCCTGCGCGAAGACCTCCCAGCCGGTCTCGGTGTACGTAGCACGCGGCTGGCGGACCGGCGCCGCACGCAGCGGCCATGCGTTCGGATCGAAGCGCGTGACGCTTCGCGTGTAGTAGTTGACGCCGAGAAAGTCGATCGGCTCGCCGACGAGCGCGAAATCCTCGGCGGGCCACGCGGGCCAGGCCTCGCCGAAAGTCTCCGCGAGCTCGTCCGGATAGCGCTTCAGAAACACCGGGTCGAGGTACTGCCGGTTCATGTACGCATCGGCGCGCGCGGTAGCGGCGCGATCGGCGGCATCGTCGGAAGCCGGATACTTGGGCTCGAGGTTCACCACCAGCCCGATGCGATGCCTGCCTTCGGCGCGGTAGGCCTGCACCGCGGCGCCGTGCGCGCGCAGCAGGTTGTGGGTGGCGATCGGCGCTTCGAAACGATTGCGGTGCCCGGGCGCGAGCGCGCCGTGGAGGTAGCCGCCGTCGGTGACGACCCACGGCTCGTTGAGGGTGGCCCACAGGTTCACCCGGTCGTCGAGCTTGCGAAACAGCGTCGACGCGTAGTCGGCGAACCAGTATGCGCTGTCCGGGTTGAGCCAGCCGCCGAGATCGTCGAGCGCGGCAGGCAGATCCCAGTGGAACAGCGTGATCGCCGGCTCGATGCCGTTGTGCAGCAGCGCATCGACCAGCCGGTCGTAGAAGTCGAGACCGGCCGCATTCACCGGACCGCGGCCGCGCGGAAGCACCCGGCTCCACGAGACGCTGAAGCGATACGCCTTCAAGCCGAGCGCGTGCATCAGCGCGACATCGTCGCGGTAGCGCCGGTAATGGTCGCAGGCGACATCGCCGGTGTCGCCGTCACGGACCATTCCCGGCGTGTGCGTGAACCGCTGCCAGATGCTCGGTCCCGCACCGTCGGCGAGCGGCGAGCCTTCGACCTGATACGCGGAGGTCGCGGCACCCCAGAGGAAACCGGCCGGAAATTCGATCGTCGACGACACGTGCTCTCGTTTGCTCAAGACTTTTCGCTTATCGCTGGACCACGACCTCAGCCGGGAGTTCGCGGATAACGAGCTGCCCATTCTGCCAGCTCGCGAGCTTGCCGTTGATCCGGGTCGAGCGCGGCGCCTGTGCGTCCGGCCAGACGAGGACGAATCCGCCCGGCGGAACGCGCGCGCCCGAAGCGAGGTGGAGCAGGGTGCGCGAGCCTTGCTGCCGGAGCGAATACGACAGCGGGCCATACGGCGTGCGTAAGCCCTCGATCGCGACGCCGCGTCCCTTGAGCCACGCGGCCGGCACGCCCGCGCCGAGCACGAGCGCCTGGTCGGCGTCGCGCTCATAGGCGAACAGATCGACCACCGAGTCGATGAAATCGGACGCGACCCACGCATGCGGCATGTCGCCGACGAAGCGCGGCTGCCTCGGATCGCGCCCGACCACTTCCGCCCATTGATTCCACGCCTCGGGACGCCGGCCGGCGAGGAAGAAGGCGAGGAGCTCGTGCGCCCGCTCGCGCCACCCCAGGCGCACGAAGGTCGCCACGTTGCGCAGCTCGTAGGGCGTGTAATCGTCCCACGCGGCGCGCCCGTCGCGCCGATCGCGGAACTCGCGCCAGTAGCGCTCGTAGGTCGCCTGGACCGCCGCGTCGGGCAGATCCTGCGCTTCTCCGCGCGGCGCGAAGGCGACGCTGGTCGAGGTCGGATCGAAATCGCCGAGATCCGCCGAGCCCGGCAGATAGGCGATGCCGTGCGCCGCGCGCGTCGCGTCCAGCGACGCGGCGAGATCGTGCCGGAACTCATCGCGCTCGCCCGCGAAGCGCGACGCCGCCTCGTTGCGGCCAAGCGCGAGCGCGATTGCCTGCGCCGCGGCGTAACCCTTGGCGGCCCAGAAGTCGTCCCAGTACGAGTGCACCGGTTTGGCGGCGTAGCCTTCGTGGCTGATCGACGCCGGGAGCATGCCGTAGAACGCGCGCTTTTGCGGTGAGGCGAGATCGGCTTCGGTGCGCTCGGACTGTCGCAACGTTTCGAGGTAGCGCGCGGCGGCCTCGACGCGCGGCCACAGCGCCTCGAGCAAGGCGCGATCGCCGGTGTAGCGGAAGATCTCGGCGGCGAGAAAAAGGAACTCGCCGGGACTGTCGTTTTCAGGCACCGGATCCGCGCCGCGCCGGTCGACGCAACACGGGATCTTGCCGTTGTCGAACTGATACGGCGCGTACCAGCGCAGGTAATCGGCCGCGACGGACCCATGGTCGAGCCGCAGCAGCGATTCCGAGATCATCGCTCCGTCGCGGATCCACGAGCGCGCGTACGATCGCGTTCCGGGCCGCAAGATCGGGCCGTCGCGCGTGACGAGCAGATGCGCCAGCGCGGTGCGCAGCGTGTCGATGAGCGGCTGCGCCTGGTGGGGGACCACGAAGCGGACGCGGTTGAGCTTACGCGTCCAGGTCGCGGCCACCGCGCGCTCCTCGTGGTCGAGCCATGCCGCCTCTCGGCGCTGCCTCGATGCTGCGTCGATCCCCGGTGTCATCGCCGCTCCCGACAGCGGGACGACGATGCCGATCGTCTGGCGCGCGTGGGGAGCCAGCGTGAGCCGGTAGGCGAGCACCGCGGAGGCGAACCCGGTCTCGTCGTGCACGCGGTGCGTCTCGGGCCAGGGTCCGGCGAGGATCTTGGGCACGGGTCCGGCGCGAAAGGAGAAAGCGCCGACGCGCTGCGGGGATCGCACCGGGAAGACCCTAGGAGCGCCGTTGACGGCGAGCGCGCCGCCGTCCCAGGCGATATCGCGAATGGCGCTGACGCCGCCGGCGATGTTCAGGAACTGCGCCGGCGGATTGACCTGAAACGGTCGCACCGCGAGCGCGAGCGTCAGCGTCATTGGACTTGCGCTGCGATTGGTAAGGTCGTAACGGGCCACGAGCTGCGAGCGCGCGCGCTCGCCGACGGCGAAGGCCGTGACGCGCAGCTCCCAGCGCGGCGCTCGCCAGCGCACGCCGGGCAGCGGCAGGTAGCCGTCGACGAGGAAGGGATCAGCTTGAACGTCGGCCCAGGTCGACACGCGGGCATCGGCGACGACGAACGGCTCGATCGCGAATCCGCCGCGCGCGACCTCGAGCGCACCGTCCTCGGAGAGCAGCCCCGTTTCCTCTCCGCCGTCGATGCCGACGAGCGTCCAGTACGGCTGCTCGCCGGAAAAGCCGCGCGGATAGGTGCCGCGCGGAGCCTCGCGCGCCAGCGCGGCGATGAACGCGTTGGCTGTCGCGCCGAAGGCGAGATCCTTGATTTGCGCTTCGGCGAGCCGGTAGCGATCGCCCGGACCGTCGTGGAGCGAGAGCCGAATGAACCGCGCTTCGGCGTCGGGAAGCCGAAACGCGTCGGGGCCGCCGCTGCCGTCGGTGACCCTCTGCACCGTCTGCCAGCGCTCGCCGTCCTCCGAGAGCTGCACGTCGTAGCGCGAAGCGAATGCGCCTTCCCGCCAACGCAGCATGAGCCCGCCGAATTCGCGCGTCTGCCCGAGGTCGATGGTGAAGCTCTGCGCCTTGCCGGCGGCAGGGTCGCTCACCCACGCGCTGCTAGGGTCTGCGTCCAAGGCGAGGGCAGGCTCGCCGCCGGGCAGAGACGACGATGCTTGCGCGGTGGGCGCCGGCACGACGCCGGTGTCCGGCGGCAGCTCGCGCAGGGCGAGATTGCTCAAGTACACCGATCCGCTGCCGCCACCGCGGCCCGCGTCGACGACGAACTCGATCGTTGCGGCGTGGCGCAGCGTTCGGTCCGCGGTGGGTCCCCAGGCGAACTCGATCTGGCGTTTCTTGATTCGCATGAGCCGCCACGCGCGCGGAAACTCGAAATCCGCCCGCCGGAACCACCAGACGTTCTCGCCGCTCGCGTCGGCGAGCTTCACCTGGAATTCGTTCACGGGCGCGTCGGCGCGGAGATAGAACGTGATCTCGTAGTTCGGCGGCAGATCGATCGGCAGGGCGCGCCGTGCGGCCGCGTACCCCGCCGTTCCGCCGAGATCGAAATCGAGCCGCAGCGCGGGTCCCGCGGGGCCGGCGGCCGGGTCGAGCGAGGCGCGCACGCCGTCCGACACCGCGGTCTGCCATGCGGCGGGAGACTCGAAGCGGTCGAGCACGCGCGGCTCGGCGAGTGCCGCCGGCTGCGCGACGACCGGCGTCGCAAGCCCAAAGGCAAGCGCGGCCACCGCGAGCGATGCGCCGCCGCGCGCGCGGCGTGCCGAAGCCGCCCCCAGGCGTGTCATCCTTTCACGCTGCCCGCCAGAAGACCCTGCAGGTAGTAACGCTGCAGCGACAGGAACACCAGCAGCACGGGCAGAATGGTGACCACGGCGCCGGCCATCATCAGCTCGTCGTCCTGGACGTGCTCGCGCGCGAGCGCGGCCAGCGCGACCGGCAGCGTGTACAGATCCTTGTCGGTGAGCACGATCAGCGGCCACATGAAATCGTTCCAGGTGCCGAGCAAGGTGAATACCGCGAGGGTGACGATGATCGGCTTCAACGCCGGGAGCACGACCGAGCGGAAGATGCGGAGCTCGCTCGCGCCGTCGATGCGCGCGGCCTCGAGCAGCTCGTTCGGAATCGACAGCGCATACTGGCGCACGAGAAAGATGCCGAAGATGCTCGCCAGCGCGGGGACGATCACCCCGCCGTAACTGTTTACCAGCCCGAGCTGCTTCAAGAGCAGGAACAGCGGCACCATCGCCACCTGGCCGGGGATCACCAGCGCGCCGAGCAGCGCGCGGAAGATGCGCTCGCGCCCGGCGAAGCGCAGCTTGGCGAAGGCGTAGCCGGCCGCGACGTTGAACGCGAGCGAGGCGAGCGTTGCGGCGGTCGCCAGGAATACGCTGTTGGCGAGGTAGCGCCACAGGCCGCCGTTCGCGAAGAGCTCGCGATAGTTGCCCAGGCTCGCCTGTGAGGGCAGGAGCGGCGGCGGGATCGCGCTCGCCTCGCCGGGCGCCATCAGCGATACCGAGACCATCCACAGCAGCGGGAACACGGTGACGAGCGCCGCACCGAGCAGCAGGGCGTTCACCACGGGCGCGGCGAGTCGGCGCTTCATGCCGGGCTGCTCCTCTTCATCCAGCGCAGTTGCACCGCGGTCACGCCGAAGATCAACAAGAACAGAACGAAGGCCACTGCGGATGCGGAGCCGAGGTTCCACCACTTGAAGCCTTCGTCGTACATGAGGTAGAGCACGCTCACCGTGCTCTGCAGCGGGCCGCCCTGGGTCATCACGTACGGCTCGGCGAAGAGCTGGAAGTAGCCGGCCACCGTGAGGATGCTCACCATGCCCAGCATGGGCGAGAGCATCGGCAGGGTGACGTAGCGGAACTGGCGCCACAGCGATGCCCCGTCGATGCGCGCCGCCTCGTAGAGCTCCGCCGGAATCGCCTGCAATCCGGCGAGTAGGATGATCATGTTGTAGCCGAAGTTCTTCCACACCGCGAAGACGATGATCGCCGGCATCGCCCAGTGCGAATCGCCGAGCCAGTCGATCGGTGCGATGCCGATCGCGCCGAGTGCGTAGTTGAGCCAGCCGTAGCGCGTGTTGAAGAGGTAGCGCCAGACGACGGCGGCGGCCACCAGCGTGGTGACCACCGGCGCGAACAGCGCGGTGCGGAAGAACGCCTTGAAGCGCGCCGCGGGCGAGTTCAGGAGCAGCGCCGAGCCCAGCGAGACCGCGATCGACAGCGGGACGCCGACCACGACGAAGTAGAGCGTATTGCCGAGCGCTTGCCAGAACAGCGGCCGTTGCAAGAGCTCGACGTAGTTGCGCAACCCCACCAGGCGCAGATTGCGCAGGTCGGCGAGCGCGTAGATATCGAAGTCGGTGACCGAGAGCGCCAGCGCCGCGAGCACCGGCAGGAAGAAGAACACGCCGATCACGGCGAGCGCCGGTCCGACGAACCACCAGGCCGCGCGATTGCGCCTCACGGAAGGACCCCCACGCTTGCGGCCTCATTGGCCAATTTGGCCGCTGCGCTGCCCCCAAAGGCGGGGGCGCAATTCGCGCCTTGGGGCGGCCCTACGGCGCTCACGGCGCGCTCTCGCGCACGAGCATCCACCGCCGCTTCTCGAGGATCCGATCGGCGCGGCGGTCGAGCTCCGCGGCGGCCTGGTCGATCGTGAGCTCGCCGTGCACGGTGCGCTCGGCGACGAGCCGCAGCTCGTTGGCGATGCGCTCCCACTCGGGCACCTTCGGCGCGGGCTTCACGCGCTCGAGCTGCTCGCGGAAGGCGCGGGCGTAAGCGTCGTCGGCCAATCGCCCCTCGGCCCAGGCGGCGCGACGCGGCGGGAGATCGCCGGTGAGATCGTGAAAACGGCTCTGCACGTCTGGCCGCGAGAGATACTCGATCCATTGCCAGGCGGCGCCCTTGACGCGCGAAGCGGCGAAGAGCACGAGGCTCGAGCCGCCCGCAATCGATGCACCCGGCCCGCCGGGCCCGGGAAGAGGTGCGGTCATCCAGCTCTGCTGCAGGGCCGGCGGCAAGCGGCGCTTGAACTCGCCGATGTTCCACGGTCCGGTGATGTAGAACGAGAAGTAGCCGCGCGCGAACTCGTTCCAGACGTTGGAAACCTCGGCGTTGGTCAGCGGCGGCGCCCAGCCGCGCCGGAACATCTCGACATAGAAGGCGAGCGCGCGCTTGAAGCCCGCGCTTTCGAAATTGCCCCAGCGGCCGCCGTCGCGAAGCAGTGGCTCATCCTGCTCAAGGGCGAGAACGAGCAGTGGCTCGAACTCGTTCAGCGGCAGCAGGATCGAATAGCGATCGGGACCCACGCGCTGCTTGATCGCGGCGAGCGCCTGCTGCCACTCGCTCCACGATCGCGGCGGCGCTGCGAATCCGGCCTGCGCCAGCACATCGCGGCGGTAGAACAGCAGCCGCGTGTCGACATACCACGCAATCCCGTAGAGCCTGCCGTCGACGACGTTGGTGTCCCAGATGCCGGGGAAATAATCGCTGCGCTCGATCGCCGGCGAGCCGGCCCGCCGGGCGTCGAGCGGCTCGAGCGCGTGCAGCGCGACGAATTCCGGGATCCAGGTGTTGCCGAGCTGGCTCACGTCGGGGGTCGCGTCGCCGGCGAATGCCGTGAGGAGCTTTTCGTGCGCCGCGCTCCACGGGAGCTGCTGGACCTCGATGCGCACGCCGGGGTGCGTTCGCTCGAACTCGGGGACGAGCTGGGCGACGACTTCGCCCTCGCGGCCCATGGCCCAGAAGCGGACGACCGTTTCTCCCGCTGGACGCGGGCCGCAGCCGGCGGCGAGCAGCACGACGCCGATGGCGATCAGGCGGGCTAGGCATCCCCACGGCGTGAGCGCCGCGGGGCGAGTCACTGTGCCGCCGACAGCCACCCGCCCGAGAAACCGGCGCGCTCCAGGCCTCGCCTCACGTGCGGATTCATCTTCATGACGCGCCAGACCAGCCCGGTACGGTGGTTCTCGATCATCGCGGCGATGGGTCCCTGGTCGATACCGAGATAGTCCCCGTCGACCCAGCCGAACCCCGCGACGGCGCGGCCGTAACGCAGCGGCACGTCGAAGCGGAAGCTCGGGTTGAAGGCGTCGAGGAAGCCGTAGTCGGAATAGATGTATTTCCCGAAGCGGCGGTACATGTCGAGCACCGCCGGGATCGCCAATTCGGGTGCGAACGGAATCGATGCGACGGCTGCCGTCGGCGCGAGCGTGCAATCGTCCTGGGCGTCCATGCCGCGGGCGGCGTAGGTTCGGAACCGGCGCTTCCCGCTGGCGTCCTCGAGCTCGATGTCGGCGGGGCCGTCGCTCGCCGTGATCCCCCAGATCGTCGCGCCGTAATCGGCGCAGCGCAGCGGATTGGCGATCGCGTAGGCCTGCTGCGCGTAGATCGCCCGGCGGCTGTTCTCGAAGTAGTCGAGTCCGCGCCGGCGCATGTAATCGTCCTGGAGCTTGCGAAAATCCACCCACACCTGCGTGTACTGGTGCCCGAACAGCGGGGCAAAGCTCAGGAGCTCCTGGCCGAACACCGTGCGCCAGCTCTTGTCGTAGGTGCTGGTCCATTCCGCCCAGGCCTGAGGTCCGACGGCATGCGTCGGCGAGCCCAGCGCCAGCAGGTACACCAGCATCGCTTCGTTGTAGCCGCGCCAATCGTATTCCAGAAAACCATCTTCGGGCGTCCAGCCGAGGCTGATCGCCGGCGCCCGCGGCTGCGCCCAGGTCCAGTCGACGCGGCGATAGATATCGTCGGCGAGAGCGCGGATCTCGACCTCCTCGCGCTCCGGTCCGCTGAAGTACGACTGGCTGAACAGCACGCCGGCGAGCAGGATCGCCGTATCGACCGTGGAGAGCTCGCTGTCGTCGAACCGCTCCCCGGTCTTCATGTCCAGGAAGTGGTAGAAGAACCCTTTGTAGCCGGAGACGCCGCGCGCGGAGGGGCCCTGCGGGGCATCGTGAAAGAAGCGCAGCGTCGTGAGCACGCGCCGCCGCGCCGCCTCGCGGGTCACGTAGCCGCGCTCGACCCCGATGGGATACGCGGTCAGACCGAAGCCCACCGCGGCGATGCTCGAGAACGAGGGCGTGGGGTAACGATCCGGGATCAGGCCGTTCTTCGGGTTTGCGGTATCCCAGAAGAAGCGGAAGGTGCGCTCCTCGAGCTCGACCAGGAACGGGTCGAGCACGGGGCGGGCGTTGAGGAAGATCGAATTGACCAGGGCGCGTCTCGGGGCATCGCTGTCGCGCACCATCATCGCGCCGCTCGCGACTGCAGCCAGCAGCACCCCGAGCAGAGCAACGTTCCAGCGTTTCAACCGCGTCAGCACCCGCATACCCACATCCCGTCACCCGCGCCGTCGACCGCTTGGATCCCCCACGGTGGAGACGGCGACCAGCTCCCGGTCCGCTCGAGTCGGGCGGACCCTTTGTGTCTACGCTCGAGACTCGGGACGAGCCTGGCGCGCGACAAGCACACGCTCGTACGCGCCGCACGCGGCGCGGCACGCTTTCCTTACAGAAGGGAACCCGACGAATCCGGAAAATCTCGGGGTACGTGCCGACCTCGCATCCCGGACTCCGGTCCAGCCCGAGCGCAGGATGGGGACCGTAGCACCGCCGCGCGAACGGGTCAAGGCGTGCGGCGATCGACGGCGAGAGAAATCCTACGAGCGGCAGCGCGGCTGCACGCGACGCGCCGAGACCGGCGTCGCGCGGATCGCGGCGCAGCGATGCGCTCAGGCCGCGAGCGCTGCGGCGGCGCGCGCCTCGGCCAGACACGTCTCGCGCCAGTCGCGCAGGCGTGAGGCGAGGCCCCCCTCGATCGCGCTCTGCCAGCGCGCGCTCGTCGTCACGCGCGGGGATGCGTTCCACGCCACCCGGCCGCCCTGTTCGGTGAGCGCGGCCACCAAGGCGGCGTCTTCGCCGTGCGGCAGGGGAGGGAACCCGCCGCACGTGTGATACGCCCGTGCCGACACACCCAGATTCGCGCAGTGGACGTGGCGAGCATCGTCGGCGCCGTAGTGCCGCAGAAAGCGCTCGCGCACCCCGGGCGGATGCTCCGACCAGTCGGCGATCCAGACCGGGCCGCACGTCGCGTCCGCTTCTGCGGCGAGCTGCGCGCTCAACCAATGCGGCGGCACGATCGTGTCGGCATCGGTGAATGCGAGCCAGCGGGCGCCCGAATCGAGCGCGAACGACGCGCCGAGCGCGCGCGCCGCGCCGACGCAGTGCACGTCGAGCGAGACGATCTGGGCGCGGTGGCGCACCGCGATGGCCGCGGACCGGTCGGTGCAGGCGTCCAGCACGACGACAACTTCAATGGGCTCGCCATCGAGCCCGGCATCCCGCCCGGCTCGCTGGACGGCTTCAAGGCAACCCCCTAGCAGCGTCGCCTCGTTGTAGACGGGTATCACGACGCCGATCATGGAATTCTTTCGGCTTAGGAAATGCCGTGAGTATCCTGTCTCCAGCGCCCGACACAATCAGACGACGGCTGATCTTGTTGTAGGACAACCGGGAAGCCGAGCCGAGCCGCCAAGGAAGAAGCCGGCGCCTTACGGGCGCTCGAGGCGTCCGACCTGCTCCTACGCAGCGTCGCGCGCAGCTTACAAAAAATTCAGCCCGTGGCCGATTGCCGGCGGGCCCCGCTCGTTGGACCATAAGTTATCCGCGTGAGCGTCCTCACCTTGATTCGTTACATCCTCGCTTTCTCGTTCGTTTTTCTGCTCGCGCTCATCGTCTGGGGCGCGGCGATCGCCGCGGACGCGCCTGCGCTCGGACAGCTCGCCCTTGTCGTCGCGCTGGGTCTTTTTGTCGCCTCGCTCGCCAGTGCCGTCACCGAGCGTCGGCGGCCGCAGCGCACGAAGACACCGGTCGTCCGCTGATCGCCGCTCTGCGCCCGATCCCGTCGGCCACCGCCGAGGCGGGGCGTGCAGGGCGAGCAAACCGCGCCGCGGGGTCGCGATTCACGCGGGAAACCCGAAGCTCTCAGGACTTCGGCACGCCGTTGTGCTTCTTGCGGAAGATGCGCCCGCTCTGAGCGTTTTCGCGCGCCTGGACGCGTGGTTGCTCGAGCGGTCCGACGCGACCATCCGCGCCGGCTCGCGCTTCGCGACGATTCACGCGCGCCTGTCCGCGCTCGAGGTTTGCCGTTTCGCGGTTGGTCAGCGCCCCAGATTGCACGCCTTGCGCGATGCGCGCCTGTTGGTTGACGTCGCGCTGCACGTCGGCCTGCATCCGCCGCGACGACGCCGAATTCGGGCTGCCCACCTGCGCGTCGTGCTTGTGTCGATAGATGTCGCGGCTCACCCGGTTCTGCGTCCGCTGCAGCCGGGCCTTCTCGGCGTTGCTCAAGCTGCCGTCCTTGAGCGCATTCGACTGCATCCTGTCGACTGCAGCCTCCTGCTTTTCCAGCCGCGCCGCCTCGCGGGTGTTGAGGCTGCCGCCTTGCAGACCCTGTTCGATGCGCTCCTGCTCTTTGACGTTGCGCTGAACGGTGCTGCCGGTCGTTTGCGCGAATGCACCGCCGGCGAGCATCGCCGCGAGGGCCAGCGGCAGCGCGGTCCTGGTCATGTTCATTGTTCGCTCCTTGTCGGGTGGACAGTGATCTCGGCGTCGGCGGTCCACGCGCCAAGCGTGGACTTCCGTCGCCTTGATGACCCTAACGGGCGTGACCCGGGTTCGGGCTGACGCCGCGGTTGTAACAGGGTGTGACGCCGGTCAGCCGTGGACGGTGCCGCGAGCGGCACGAGCGTCGCGTGCGGAAGCCGTCTGACCAGGAGCCGATAGATGTCGAGGTCGAACTCGACGCGCGGCGGTGCCTCGAGAACGGCCTGCAGCTCGCCCTCGTCGCGCGTGGTCGCGAGCCAGCACCAGTCGCGGAAGACATGAACCTCAGCGCGCTCGCCGGTGAGCGAGATCTCGCGCACGCCCAGCATTCCCCGATACGGCCAGCGCTTGAGCGCGTACGGCGCGAGCGCCCCGCGCAGGCGCGCGTGATGGACTGCGGGTGTTTCCGCGCCCGAACAAGCGCCCGCGCATTTTTCCACCTGGCGCGCGAAGCAGGGGCCGTTGCGTCGCTCCAGTCCGAGCGCGCTCCAGCACAGTCGATTTTTCCCGGCGAGCCGGCGCAACGTCTCGCGCGCCTGACGCCGCGAAGCAAACGGTCCGTACAGATCGTCGAGCGCCGCCGGATCGATCGCCGACGAGCGCACGTAGTCGGGCGGCCGGGGTTCGGCGGCAATCGACAGCGCAACCAACGCCGCGCGCCGCCGCAGGCGCTGGTTGTACGCGGGCAGCAACGTCTTCACCAGCCGCGACTCGCGCAGCAGCGCGCCCAGCTCGCCGGCGGTTTCCTCGAATTCGATGCGCGTGATCTCCGCGGACAAGCGCATATCGTTGGCGCTGCGATAATCGCAGCAGAAGTGCGAGGCGACGCGCTCGCGCAGGTTGACGCTCTTGCCGACGTAGAGCGGCAACGCGTTCAGGCCGTAGAAGCGATAGACGCCAGGGGCTTCGGGGATCGCGTCCAACGCATTCGCGGGAAGCTGCGGCGGCAGACTCGGGATGCGCAGGATGCGCGCGACGGCGGCATCGACTTCGGCCCGCGGCTGGTCGCGGTAGAGCGCCTGCACGAACGCGAAGAGGATGCGCGCATCGCCGAGCGCGCGATGGCGATCGCGCGCGCTCAGCGCATGGCGCTCGATCAGCGCGTCGAGATGGTGACGCCCGCCGTCGGGGTAGAGGCGGCGCGAGAGCTTCACCGTGCATAGCACTCGGGTCGTGAAGGCTCGTCCGAGGCGCCCGAACTCGTGCTTCAGGAACCCGTAGTCGAAGCGCGCGTTGTGCGCCACGAACAACGAGCCTTCGATCCGCCCGGCGATCTCATCGGCGATCTCGCGAAAGGTCGGCGCGCCGGCGACCATGGCGTCGGTGATGCCGGTGAGCGCCTGAATGGCCGGCGGGATGCCGCGCTCCGGATTGACCAGCGTGCTCCACTCGACGATGTGCGCGTCGTCGAGAACCTGGACGATGCCGACTTCCGTGATCCGATCCTCGGCCGCGGTCGTACCGGTGGTTTCGACGTCGACAAACGCGACGGCAGGAGCGAGCATGGCCTTGACGTCCGAACGATCGTTCGCTAGTCTACACCTGTATGTCGAACGATCGTTCCTATCTTTCGGCGCTGCAGGACTACTACGCCCGGCATCATGCGCTGCCCTCGTACGCGTCGATCGGCGGCCTGCTCGGCTTGCGCTCCAAATCCTCGGTGGCGGCGCTGGTGGCACGGTTGAAGCTCGCCGGGTTCGTCGAATCGACGCCTGACCGCCGGCTCGCGCCCACGCGGCGCTTTTTCGCACGGCCGATCGCCGACACTGCGGTGCGCGCGGGTCTGCCCGAACCGATCGACGACGCGCCCGCCGACGCGCTGACGCTGGACGACTATCTCATCGAGCGGCCCTCGCAGACGGTCCTGGTGCGCGTCAAGGGCGACTCGATGCAGGAGGCGGGCATTCTCGACGGCGATCTGGCGGTCGTGGAAAAGCGTGCCACCGCGCGCCGCGGCGACATCGTGGTGGCGATCGTCGACAACCAATTTACGCTCAAGCGGCTCGATCTCGAGCGCGGCCGCTTCATCCTGCGTCCCGAGAACAAGAGCTATCCCGTGATCCGGCCCGAGGGCGTGCTGGAGATCTTCGGGGTCATGGTCGGGCTGGTGCGCAAGACGGCGTAGCGGCCGACGCGCGACACATCGCTCAGCGCGGGCTACTCTCGAGCGACCTGGACCAGGCAATCGTAGAACGTCGCCGCGCGGCCCAGATCGGTCAACGCCTGCCCGGTGACCATGTTGGCATTGGTGCCGTCCGGCGAGAGCTTGCGCCACCAGATCGACAGTGCGACCACCACACCCGGGCGAGCGCGACGGGTGACCTCGGCGGTTAGCACGAGCGCGCCGCGATCGTTGAATACGCGCACGCGGTCGCCGGTCGCGATGCCTCGCAGCGCGGCGTCGTCCGGATGCATCTCGAGGCGCGGGGTAGGCTCGCGCTCGGCGAACACCGGCAAGTTGACGAAGGACGAGTTGAGCGCATTGCGCGCAGGCGGCGAGATCATCGCCAGCGGATAGCGCCGGGCGAGCGCCGGGTTGCTCGCGACCGATTCGCGCGGTGGCGTGTAGGTGGGCAACGGATCGACACCCCGCCGCGCGAGCGTCTCGGAATAGAACTCGCATTTCCCCGAAGGCGTCGGAAAGTTGCCCTGCGCGAACGGCGCGAAGGGCGCGGGCACGGCGAGCCGCTGCCAGCCCTCGACCTTGAGCCGATCCCAGTCGAGCCCTTGCGCCCGCGGATGCGTCGCGGCGAACGCATGGCGGGCGATGTCCTCGTCACTCTCGCGAAAGCACGGCTCGTCGAATCCCATCCGTTGCGCAAGGCGCCGAAACACCTCGGTGTTCGGCTTCGCTTCGCCGACCGGGGCGATCGCCGGATTGTTGGCCAGCACGTAGAGGTGTCCGTACGAAGAGTGCACGTCGAGGTGCTCGAGCTGGGTGGTGGCCGGCAGCACGATGTCGGCGTAGTCGGCGGTATCGGTGAGGAAGATGTCGTGCACGACGCAGAACAGATCCTCGCGCGAGAAGCCAGCCACGACCTTCGCCGATTCCGGGGCGACCGCGACCGGATTCGAGTTGTAGACGTAGATGGCGCGAAGCGGCGGGTCCTTCGCCTCGAGCAGCGCGTCGCCGATAGTCGACATGTTGATCGTGCGCGGGTGGTTCCAGATCAGATCCGGACGCTCGAGGGCCTTGTTGTCGATCGGATACGCCCCGCTTGACGAGAGCAGGGCGCCGCCCGCCGGATCGCGCCAGGCGCCCACCAGCGCAGGCAGACACGCCGCGGTCCGGATCGCCATCCCGCCGCCTGCATGTCGCTGCATGCCGTAGTTCAAGCGGATCACCGCCGGCTTGATCGTCCCGTAGTCGCGCGCCAACGCCACGATGTCGTCGACCGCGAGACCGGTGATCGCCGCGGCACGCTGCGGCGGATACTCGGCGAGGCGTGCCTTGAGCGCATCGAAGCCGAGCGTGTAGCGCGCGATGTAATCGTGGTCGAGCAGATCCTCGGCGATGAGCACGTGCATCACGCCCAGCGCGAGTGCCGCGTCGGTTCCGGGAAGGAGCGCGAGATGCCGGTGGCACTTCTGCGCGGTGAGGCTGCAGTAGGGATCGATCGCAACGAGCTTGGCCCCACGCCGCTTGGCCTCCTGCACGCGGCTCCACAAGTGCAGGTTGGAGACGACCGGATTCGAGCCCCAGATCAGGATCAGCTTGGCGTTCTCGAACTGCTCGAGATCGGTGCCGATCAACGCCCCGATCGTGGCGACGTAGCCCGCCTTGCCGGCGGTGGCGCAGATGGTGCGGTCGAGGAGCGATGCGCCGAGCTTGTGAAAAAAGCGCCGGTCCATCGAGCCGTATTGCAGCAGGCCCATCGTGCCGGCGTAGCTGTAGGGCACGATCGCCTGCGGACCGTCGCCCGACGCCGCGATCGCCTTGAACCGCGCGGCGATCGTGTCCAGCGCTTCGTCCCAGGTGATGCGCTCGAAGCGGCGCGAGCCCTTGGGTCCGGCGCGTCGCAGCGGATGCAGCAACCGCTCGCCGGAATAGGTGCGCTCCAGATAGCGGGCGACTTTCGTGCACAGCGTCCCGCGCGTCGTGGGGTGATCCGGCGCCCCTTCGATCTTGATCGCGCGCCCGTTGTGCACCGTCACGAGAAGCGCGCAGGTGTCGGGGCAATCGTGCGGACAGGCGCCGCGCACGACGGCCGACGGGGTAGGGCCAAGCGACGCCGCGGGTCGGTCGAGCGGCATCAGCGCATTCTACGCCGCAGCAAGGCGCTCGAACCCCGGTAGTATGTGGCAACCCAAAACTCAAGCTCTTGATCGTATGCCCAAGCCCGTCCGATCCTCGATTGCCTGCCTGACGCTGCGCTCGGGAGCGAGCATGCCTGCGCTGGGCATGGGCACCTGGCGCATGGGGGAGCGCGCCCGCGATCGTGCGCGCGAGGTCTCGGCATTGCACCAGGGGCTCGATCTCGGCATGAGCCTCATCGACACCGCCGAGATGTACGCCGACGGCGGGGCGGAGAAGGTTGTCGGCGAGGCGATCGCCGGCCGCCGCGATCAGGTGTTTCTGGTGAGCAAGGTCTATCCGCACCACGCCAGCCGCCGCGGCGTGGTCGCCGCCTGCAAGCGCAGTCTCGCTCGACTCAAGACCGATCGGCTCGATCTGTACCTGCTGCACTGGCGAGGCGAGGTCGCTCTCACCGAAACCGTCGCCGGCTTCGAGCAGTTGCGCGAGGACGGGCGGATCGTCGACTGGGGTGTGTCCAATTTCGATTGCAGCGATATGGAGGAACTGCTCGCGCTGCCGGGCGGGACGCATTGCGCGGTCAATCAGGTGCTCTACCACCTCCGCTGCCGCGGGATCGAATGGGATCTGCTCCCGCTTTGCCGTCGGCACCGCATTGCCGTCATCGCCTACTCCCCATTCGACGAAGGGCGGCTCCTGCGCAATCGCCAGCTCGCCGCGCTCGCGGCGCGCATTGGCGCGACACCCGCGCAGACCGCGCTGGCGTGGCTGCTCGCGCAAACCGACGTCGCGGCGATCCCCAAGGCAGGCGATCCCACGCATGTACAGGACAATCGCAACGCCCTCGGCGTGAATCTTTCGCCCAGCTTACATGCGGAAATCGACCGAATCTTCCCTCCGCCGACGCGAGCCACGCCGCTCAGGATGATCTAGACAATAGGGTCGCGTCGTAGAGGCGAGACGGTCGGTCTCCGGCTCTCAGGCGCTCCGCGTTTTCGGCGGCAACTGCCGCACTGCGGCAGCCCGAGTCGATCCGATCCTCGCCGTCGGCGACCGTCTTTGCGGCGCGCCGGCTTCGTGGCGGCATTCATCTGTGCGTCCAAACGAATCATGAGCTTGGAGCCGAGACGGACTGTATCCGCGCAGCCCATGGCATAGATGTTGCTGCCTGGAGGACGACGGGCGTCGTGCCCAAAGTATCCGGACGAGGCTTAGGAGACTACTGTGCTGTACACGCACTATGACTACCTCGAGTTGCCCCCCGGTGCATCGTCTGCGAGGATCGAGGCGGCGTATCACAACCTCAAGCAGCGGCTGAACGGCGAAGCGGACGAAGCGATGGTCCGCTTGATCCACGAAGCCTACGCGGTGCTGTCCGATTCGAAGCAGCGCAAGGGCTACGATGAAGCGCTCGAGCGCGCCGCTGCGCAAGCCGACGCGGAGCTCAAGGCGTGCCTGGATGAAAAGGGCGCCAGGGCGACGCGTCACGTGCAGGACGTTCCGGCGCCGCTCGCCGAGGCATGGACCGCATGGGCCGCCTGACCTCCGCGCTCCGCCGGGCGCGTGTCGACGTGCGCACGTGCGCGCGCACCCCGAGCGCTTCTCGTCCGGCGAGCGGTTATCCGAGCATGCGCGACGCGGCGCTGGCCGCGCGCGAATGGGGTCGCTCCTGCTACTTCCGGCCGCTCTTCGACCGTCCGCGGCACTGGGCCGCGCAGCGGATGCCGCGCGCCGCACCGCTCGCTACGAAGTAGTACCGCCGCCCGCGGCCAAAGGGCGACATCGGTCACCACCACGAGGATAAGCCTTTGGTCCGACTACGCACTGGGAATGATCGTGCCCGATCTGCTGCCGATGCACCGAGCGATGCGGGTGCGCACCCCGGGCCGGCCTCAGAGCAAGGTGCCGCCGCGACGCTGGGCGGCGACGTCGAGAAGTGCATCAACTGCCAGTTCTACGACCGCAGGAACGCCAAACCGCTCGACGGAAAAGCGCCCTTGTGGGGACAATGCCGGCGCCACTCGCCGCGGCTCAATCCGATGACCGCCAAGACCTACGTCGTGGAGGGGGTGTGGCCCTTGGTTCGCGACGACGACTGGTGCGGCGAATGGAAGATCCTGACGCGCATCGTGGAGGAATGGATCCCGGACATGCTGCCGGTCACGATCGAGGAGGCCCCGGAGATCGTTTCCTCGCGGGCGAGCCCCGCCATCGCCGCGGCACCCGCTGCGAGCGCGGCGCTCGGCGACTGAGCCGACTGCAGAGTTAGACGCGCGGTCGCCGAGCTTGCCGGCGGCTCCGAGCGCCTCACACGCCGGCGAGCGCCACCATGTTCATCTGCGCCGCGCCTTTGCGTGCCGCGCGCGCCGCAGCGTATTGCCTGACATCGGGGTCGCGTCGGCTACCATTGCGTCCGTGAATCCCGCGCTTCTTGCCGCGCTCGACCAGGGCGCGACTGTCGTCACGCCGAATCGTCGCCTCGCGCGCTTTGCGCATCGAGAGTTCGACTTCGCCCAGCGTGCCCGCGGCAACACGGCGTGGCCGACGCCCTCGATCCTGCCTTATCCGCAATGGCTCGAAGCGTTGTGGGCCGAAGCGTCGGCGGCCGGCGTGGTGAGCGATGCCGTGCTGCTGACACCCGTGCAGGCTCTCTGGCAGTGGCACCATGTGGTCGAGGCCGATGAAGAGCGTGTGCCGCTGCTCGATCAGCACGGGGCGGCCGCGCTGGCCGCAGACGCCTGGGCGCTCGCCCATCAGTGGGGCGCGGGCGGCGAGAGCTGGCGCGCGTGGCGGGGCGATGCCGAAGATGTCGATGATCCTAGCGTGTTTGCGCGCTGGGCGGAGATCTGCAGCGCCGAATTGCGCGGGCTCCGGGCACGCGACCTGGCGCAAATCCCCGACGTGCTTGCAGGGCTCGCCGGCCAACTCGGTCGACACGCCCGCCCGATCGTCTTCGCCGGATTTCTGGAGCTCGCGCCGCAGCAGGAGCGTCTGCTCGCCGCGCTTCGAGCGGGCGGCGCCGATCTGCGGCAGCTCGACACGCTCGCCGAGCTCGACGCCGAAGCCGCGCGCACGAGCGCGCCCACGGCGCGCGACGAAATCGCCGCAGCGCTCGCCTGGGCACGCGAGAACGCACTCGCTCGGCCCGAGGCCCGCATCGGCATCATCGTTGAAGATCTCGGGGCGCATCGCGATGAGATCGTCGCGCTGGCCGAAGATGTGCTTGCTCCCGAGGCGATCCTGCCGGGCGCCACGGCAAGCGCACCCTTCGAAATCTCGCTCGGGATCGCTCTCGCGGCCACGCCGCTCGTCGGCACCGCGCTCGACCTCATTGCCATCGCCGAGTCTGCGCTACCGGTCGGACGCGCCGCGGCCACGCTGCGCTCGCCCTACCTTCCTGGCGCTCAGACGCAGTGGGCGCAGCGCGCCGGCGTGGAGCGCGAGTGGCTCGAACAGGGCCGGCGCGAGGTCACGCTCACCGATGCGATCGGTGCCCTCGCGCGCTGCTCGCCGGAGCTCGCCGCGCGCTGGCGCGCCGGACGCGAGGCCTGGCGCAGCGCGCGGCGAGGGAGCCCGCGCGAATGGGCGGATGCGTGGCGGACCTGGCTTTCGGCCGCGGGTTGGCCCGGATCGCGCGTGCTCGACAGCGGTGAATACCAGGCGCGCGACGCGTGGGAACGGCTGCTTGCCCGATTCGCGAGCCTCGGTGCCGTCGCGCCTCGGCTCGCGCCTTCGCGCGCGCTCGCGGCGCTGCGCTCGCTCGCCGACGAGACGTTGTTCCAGCCCGAAGGCCGCAACGCGCCGATCCAGATTCTGGGTGTGCTCGAGGGGACCGGGCTCGCTTTCGATGCGCTCTGGGTCGCGGGGCTCGCGGCGCAGCGCTGGCCGAGAGCGCCCTCGCCGAACCCGCTGCTGCCTCTGGCATGGCAGCGCGTGCGCAACGTCCCGCGGGCGACCGCGCGTCGCGAGCGCGAATATGCGCAGGCGCTCACCGCACGCTTCGCGCGCGCCGCGCCCGAAGTCATCTTCAGCTCGGCGGCGAGCATCGACGACCACCCGTCGTCGCCGTCGACATTGATCCTGGGCTATCCCGAGCGTCCGGCCTCGCCGCGCACGACGGCGTGGGCGCGCCTCATGGGCCGGGGCGTCAAACTGGAGAAGACGATCGACGATCGTGCGCCGCCGCTCGCGGCGGGGCGCGCAGCCGGCGGCGCTCGGCTGATCGCGGCGCAAAGCGATTGCCCGTTCCAGGCGGTCGCGCGCTTCCGGCTCTTCGCCGAGCCGTGGCCCGCTGCGTTCGCGGGCCTCTCCGCGCAGGAACGCGGAACGCTGGCGCACGCCGCGCTGGCGACATTCTGGACCGCGGTGGGCGATCACGCATCGCTCGTCGCGCTTTCCGAGCACGAGCTCGACGAGCGGATCCGGACCGCCGTCGAACAGGCGTTGGCGCTGCTGCCGGCCCCGCGCTGGCGCACCCTGCCGCCGCTGCTACGCGACGGTGAAGCGCGGCGCCTGAGCGCGTTGCTGCGAGCCTGGCTCGCCGTCGAGCGTGCCCGGCCACCCTTCAGCGTGCGGGCGATCGAATCGTCGACCACGCTCAAGCTTGCGGGACTCGAGATTCGCTTGCGCCGGGACCGCATCGATGCACTCGCCGACGGTGGGGTCGCGATTCTCGACTACAAGACCGGACGGGTCGAAGCGCCGCGGCGATGGTTTGACGAGCGTCCTCGCGCAACCCAACTGGGGCTCTACACGCTGGCTCAGCGCGCGGAGCAGCCGACGGTACCCGTTCGGGCAGTGGCTTACGCCGAGCTGCGGCCCGAAGGCGTGGCCGCCGTCGGCGTAGCGGCGGATGAGGGCGCGTGGTCCGGGCTGAAGCGCGCCGCCGTCGCCGCGCCCGGCGGCACGTGGTCCGGTCTGGAGGCGTGGTGGCGGACTCGACTCGAAGGTCTCGCTCACGAGATCGCTCGCGGCCACGCGGCTGTGACGCCGCGGATGAAGCCCTCGCCGTGTCCGAACTGCGGGCTGCAGGCGTTGTGTCGCATCGAATCGACGCGCGCATTCAATCCGGCGGAGAGCGGCGATGAATGACAGCGACGGTGCCGGTCTCGACGCCACCGACCGCGCCGCGGCGCTCGACACCGCGCGCTCCTGCATCGTCCAGGCGCCCGCCGGCTCGGGCAAGACCGAGCTTCTGATCCAGCGCTACCTGGCGCTGCTTGCGCGCGTCGAGCGCCCCGAATCGATCGTGGCCATGACCTTCACGCGCAAGGCGGTCGGCGAGATCCGCCAACGGATCCTCGTCGCTTTGCGCGATGCGGGCGAGCCGCGACCGGCCGAGCCCCATCGCGCGACGACCTGGGGCCTTGCCCGCGACGCGCTGGCGCGCGACGCGGCGCTCGGTTGGAACCTGGTCGCGCATCCCGCGCGGCTGCAGGTCTTCACGATCGACGCGCTGTGCATGAGGCTGATGCGCCAGGCGCCGCTCGCCGCGAAGCTCGGCGCGTTGCCGCGGCCGACCGAGCACGCCGAGTCGCTGTATGCGCAAGCCGCGCTCGCCGAGCTCGATGATGCGGGCGCGCACAGTGAATCGTGGCGCCGCCTGCTGGACCACGTCGACAACGACGCCGACCGTCTCGTCCGTCTGATCGCCGGCATGCTCGCCAAGCGCGAACAGTGGTTACGGCACCTGGTCACCGACGACCGCGCGGCGCTGCGGGCCTCTCTGGAGCGGGCGCTCGCCGCCGAGATCGAGTCGGTGCTGAGCGCGCTCGACGCGCTGCTGCCGCGTGCACTGCGCCCGAGATTGGCGGAGCTCGCGCAGCACGCGGCGCGCAACCTCGCTGCGGTCGGCAGCGAGCATCCGCTGGCGCCTTGCGCGGACCGAAGCGCGCTGCCGCCGGCGAGCGTGCAGGGCCTCGCCCATTGGCAGGCGATCGCCGGGTGGCTGCTCAAGACCGACGGGTCGCTGCTCGGGCAGGTCGACATACGGCACGGGTTCGCGGCCAAGGGGAGCCCGCGCGACGCGGGGCATGCCGAGCGCGACGAGCGCAAGCGCGCGATGCGGGGGCTGATCTCCGAGCTCGCCGCGGTTCCGGGGCTCGTCGCTGCGCTCGACGCCGTGCGCTCGCTGCCGCCGCCGCGTTACGACGACGGCGCCTGGTCGTTCATCGAGGCGCTCCTCGAGGTCCTGCCGCGCGCGGCGGCGCGGCTGCCTCTGGTGTTCGCCCAGCGCGGCGTGATCGATTTCACCGAGGCTACGCTCATCACCTTGCGCGCGCTCGCCAGCGAGGCGGCGGCCTCCGATCTCCTGCTCTGGCTCGACGCGCGCATCGAGCATCTGCTGGTCGATGAATTTCAGGACACGTCGCTCGCGCAGTGCGACTTGCTCGAGTGCTTGACGAGCGGCTGGAGCGAGGGCGACGGGCGGACGCTGTTCGTGGTCGGCGATGCCATGCAGTCGATCTACCGCTTCCGGGACGCCAACGTAAGCTTGTTCCTGGAAGCGCAGCGGAATCGGCGCGTGGGCCGCGTGCCGATCGAGCCGTTGACGCTGTCGCGCAACTTCCGCGCCCAGCGGGCGCTGGTGGAGTGGGTCAACCAGGCGTTCCCGCGCGTGCTGCCGCCGCGCGACGAACCGGCGCGCGGCGCGGTGGCGTTCAAGCCGGCGCAAGCCGCGCGCGGCGAATCCTTCGCTCCCGCGGCGACGCTCGATCTCGCCGCCGACGCCGCCAGCGAGGCCGAGCACGCGCTCTCGCGCATCCGCGCGGCGCTCGCTTCCGACGCGCAATCGATCGCGGTGCTCGTGCGCAAGCGCACCGACCTCGCGCAGCTTCTGCCCGCGCTGCGTGCCGCAGGCGTGAGCTTCGCCGCGGTCGAGCTCGATCGTCTGTCCGAACGCCAGGCCGTCCTCGATCTCGTGGCGCTGACTCATGCGCTGATCCAGCCCGCCGACCGGGCGTCGTGGCTCGCCGTGCTGCGCGCGCCCTGGTGCGCGTTGAGCCTCCCTGACGTGTTCGTGGTGGCCGGGGCCTGCGCCGAGGGGAGCCTGATCGACGCGATTTGCGGCCCGCTCGCTGAAGCGGTGCGCTCGCGGTTGTCCCTCGCAGGACAGGTCGGCTTCGAACGCCTCGCCGCCGCGGTGGCTCCGGCGCTCGGCAATCGCGGGCGCGTGCCGCTGGCGACGATGGTGCGCGGCGTGTGGCTCGCCCTCGGCGGGCCGGCTTGCGCAGCGAAGGCCATCGATCGCGTCGCTGCCGAGCGCGTGCTCGCGCTCATCGCGGAGCACGCCGAGGGCCCGGACATTCCCGACTGGCCGGCGTTCTGCGCGGCGCTCGATGCGCTCCACGCGGAAGCTGAGATCGACACCGCGACGCGAGTCCAGATCATGACCCTGCATCGGGCCAAGGGACTGGAATTCGACGTCGTCATCATGCCGGGTCTCGCCCGCGACCCGGGATCGAGCGAACCGCAACTGCTGCTCTGGAAAGAGCGGCCGGCCGGATTGTTGCTCGCGCCGCTGCGCGCGCGCGGCAAAGCCCAGGCCGACCCGGTCTACGCGTACCTTCGCTCGCTCGAGGCCGACGAGGACGACGCCGAGTTGCGCCGCCTGCTGTACGTCGGTTGCACGCGCGCCAAGCGCAGCCTCCATTTCACGGCGGCGCTCGCAGTCGAGCGCGATGCGAGCGGCAAGGCGCGCTGGAAACCGCCCGCGCGCAGGACGCTGCTCGAAGCTCTCTGGCCCGCGCTCGATCCCCCTGCGCCGGTCCTCGCGCAAGCACGGTCGAGCGCTCCGCCATCGCTGGAGGCGGGCGTGCCGCTTTGCCGACTGCCGGTTTCCTGGCGTGCGCCATCGCCTCCGGAGCGCATACCGGTCCCACCCGAGCCGCCGGTTCGAGGCGCGCGGGAGCCGATCGAGTTCGATTGGGCTCGCGAAACCGCGCGCCAGATCGGCATCGTGACGCATCGATTGCTGCGGCAGATCGCGGAGGAGGGCAGCGAGCAGTGGACGCCGCTACGGATCGGCGCGGAGCGCGGGCGGATCGAGCGCGAGTTCACCAACCTCGGCTTCACCGGACCGGAAGCCCGCGGCGCCGGCGAGCAGGTTGTGCTCGCGCTCGAGAGGACGCTTGCCGACCCGCGCGGTCGCTGGCTGTTCGATTCGAGACACACGGAGGCGCGCAACGAATACGCGCTGACCGAATGGCGGGACGGTGGGTTCGTGCACAGCGTGCTCGACCGCACCTTCGTCGACGCCGACGGGGTGCGCTGGATCGTCGACTTCAAGCTCTCGCGCCACGAAGGCGCGGGCGTCGACGCGTTCCTCGAGCGCGAGCGCGAGCGCTATCGGGCCCAGCTCGAGGGCTACGCCGCCACCCTGCGCGGCCTCGACGGGCGACCGATCCGTCTGGGGTTGTACTTTCCGCTGCTCGTGGGCTGGCGCGAGTGGCCGGCACCGCCGAGCGACTAAAGGCAGCGCGTTCGCGCTTCAGCTTCAGTCTTCTGGACCGAAGGCGGCGCCAAGCGGTAAAATCCAAGTTTTTTCAATATCTTCCGGGCCTGGGCCCGGTAAGCATACGAGCCTTCGAGCGTGCAGGTCTTCCGCGGCTTTCCCCCCGCCTCGCCGCACGTCGCCTTGACCATCGGCAACTTCGACGGCGTTCATCGCGGGCATCAGGCGATGCTCACCCGCCTCGTCGAAGCGGCCGAGGATCTCGCGCTGCCGCCGACGGTGCTCACCTTCGATCCGCATCCGCGCGAATTCTTCGCTCCGCACAGCGCGCCGCCGCGGCTGTCGACGTTGCGCGACAAGCTGGAGCAATTCGCCGCGCGCGGGGTGGCGCGGGTTCATATCGCGCGCTTCAATGCCCGGCTTGCGCATTTGAGCGCATTGGATTTCATCGAGCGCATCATGGTGCGCTCGCTCGCGACCCGCTGGGTTCTCGTGGGCGAGGACTTTCGCTTCGGGCGCGGCCGAGGCGGCGATCTCGCGCTGCTGCGGGCGGCTGCGCGCAGTTTCAGCGTCGAGACGATGCCTAGCGTGACGGTCGACGGGGAGCGCGTTTCGAGCAGCGCGATTCGCGAGGCGCTCGGCAAAGGCGAGCTCGAGCGCGCTGCGGCAATGCTCGGCCGGCCGTACTCGATCTCGGGCCGGGTGGCGCACGGCGACAAGCGCGGCCGAGGCTTGGGCTTTCCCACCGCCAACGTGCCGCTGCGCCGCCGGCCGCCGCTCTCCGGCATCTTCGCCGTGCGCGTGCACGGCTTGAGCGACGCGCCGCGCCTCGGTGCGGCGAGCCTCGGGGTGCGGCCCACGGTAAGCGCGGATGCGAGAGCCGTGCTCGAAGTGTTCATCTTCGACTTCGACGAAGCGATCTACCGGCGGAGGATCCGCGTCGAGTTCCTGCACAAGCTGCGCGAGGAGGAGCGCTTCCCCGATCTGGATGCGCTGACTCGGCAGATTCGCACCGACGTCGAGCAGGCGCGCGAATACTTCTCGACCCGCAAGTAGCGAAACGATGCCCGACGATCCGAAGACCGACTACAAGTCGACGCTGAATCTGCCCGACACGCCGTTTCCCATGCGCGGCGATCTCGCCAAGCGCGAGCCGGGCTGGATCGCCGATTGGCAGCGGCGCAAGGTGTACGAGGCGATCCGCGCCGCCAGCCGCGGGCGGCCGAAGTTCATCTTGCACGACGGACCGCCGTACGCGAATGCCGCGATTCATATCGGCACGGCGGTCAACAAGATCCTCAAGGACATCGTCGTCAAGAGCAAGCAGCTCGCCGGGTTCGAGGCGCCGTACGTTCCGGGTTGGGACTGTCACGGCATGCCGATCGAGGTGCAGATCGAGAAGACCTACGGCAAGAACCTGTCGATCGCCGACACGCAGCGGCTCTGCCGTGCCTACGCCACCGAGCAGATCGCGCTGCAGAAGGCGGATTTCCAGCGCCTCGGCGTCCTCGGCGACTGGGACCATCACTATGCGACCATGGCGTATCGCAGCGAGGCGGACGAGATTCGCATCCTCGGGCGCCTCCTGGAGAAGGGCTATCTCTACCGCGGCCTGCGGCCGGTCAACTGGTGCTTCGATTGCCACAGCGCGCTCGCCGAGGCCGAGGTCGAATACGAGGACCGCGACGATATCGCGATCGATGTAGCGTTCCCGCTCGATCCTGCCGAGCGCGCGAAGCTCGCGCAGGCGTTCGAGCTCGCGACCGCGCCTGAGGGCACGATCGCCGCGGTCGTCTGGACCACCACACCCTGGACGATCCCGGCCAATCAGGCGCTCAACGTGCATCCGGACGTCGAGTACGCCCTGGTCTCGACGCGTCGCGGCCATCTGCTCCTCGCGGCAGAGCTCGTCGAGCGCTGCCTCGAGCGCTACGCCCTCGACGGCAAGACGATCGCCACGGCCAAGGGCGCGCGGCTGGAGCGCGTGGCGTTTCGCCACCCGTTCTACGACCGCGCGGCGCCGGTTTATCTTGGCGACTACGTCACGCTCGATCAGGGCACCGGCATCGTGCACTCCTCACCCGCGTACGGCGTGGACGACTTCTACGCCTGTCGCCGCTACGGCATGAGCGACGAGGCCATCCTCAATCCGGTGCAGGGCGACGGCCGCTACGCGCTGGACCTGCCGTTCTTCGGCGGGATGAAGATCTGGGACGCGAACCCGCGGATCGTCGAGAAGCTCGCCGAGGTCGGCGCGCTGCTCCACGCCGTGCCGTGGAAACACAGCTACATGCATTGCTGGCGGCACAAGACGCCGATCATCTATCGCGCCACGACGCAATGGTTCGCCGGCATGGACGAGGTTCCGGGCTGGCGCGGCGTCAAGCCCGCGGAGAGCCTGCGCACGACCGCGCTGCGCGGCGTGGAGGCGACGCGCTTCTTCCCCGCGTGGGGCAAGGCGCGTCTCACGGGCATGATCGCCAGCCGGCCCGACTGGACGCTCTCGCGCCAGCGGCAGTGGGGCGTGCCGCTGCCGTTCTTCGTCGACGTCGAGACCGGCGAGCTGCACCCCGACACCCCGGCGCTGCTCGAGCGGGCGGCGGCCAAGGTCGAGCACGGCGGGATCGAGGCCTGGTTCGAGGCCACCCACGAGGACTTCGGCGTCGACCCGCGCAAGTACCGCAAGCTCACCGACACGCTCGACGTGTGGTTCGATTCGGGTGTGACGCACCAGACGGTGCTGCGCCGCGACCCGGAGCTCGGCTTTCCCGCCGATCTCTACCTCGAAGGCTCGGACCAGCATCGCGGCTGGTTCCACTCGTCGCTGCTCACCTCGAGCATGCTCAACGGGCGAGCACCGTACAACGCGCTGCTCACGCACGGCTTCGTCGTCGACGGCGCCGGGCTCAAGATGTCCAAGTCGAAGGGCAACGTGGTGGCGCCGCAGAAGATCTCGAGCACCTATGGTGCGGAGATCCTGCGGCTGTGGGTCGCGGCTACCGACTATTCGGGCGAGCTGTCGATCTCCGACGAGATCCTCAAGCGCGTGGTCGAGGGCTATCGGCGCATCCGCAACACGCTGCGCTTCCTTTTGGCCAACACCGCCGACTTCGATCCGGCGGCCGACGCCGTGCCGGTGTCCGAGCTCTTCGAGCTCGATCGCTACGCGCTCGCGGTGGCGAACTCGTGCTTCGCCGCGTTCGCCGCGTCGTTCGAGAAGTTCGAGTTCCATCCGGTGGTGCAGCAGCTCCAGACCTATTGCTCGGAAGAGCTGGGCGGGTTCTATCTCGACATCCTCAAGGACCGGCTCTACACCACCCCGCGCACCGGCCGTCCCCGGCGCTCGGCGCAGACGGCGCTGGCGCTGATCCGCGACGCGATGCTCAAGTTCATGGCGCCGATCCTGAGCTTCACGGCCGAAGAGGCTTGGCGCATCCTCCATCCGGACGAGGCGACGATCTTCGCCGGTACCTGGCGCGCCCAGGTCGCCGATCTCGGCAGTACGCCCGCCTTCGCGGAAAAGTGGGAGCGCATCTGCTCGCTGCGCCGAGACGTGCTGCGCGCGCTCGAGGCGGCGCGCGAGGCGGGCGAGATCGGCTCGTCGCTGCAGGCCGAAGTCGAGATCGTGGCGCCGCCCAAGGAGCACACGGCGCTGGCGAGCCTCGGGGAGGACCTGCGCTTCGTGCTCATCACCTCGGCGGCGCGGCTCAGCGCCGGACCGGAGCGCGCCGTGCGCGTCGCGCGCAGCCCGCACCGCAAGTGCGAGCGCTGCTGGCACTACCGGGTCGAAGTCGGCGCGGACCCGCGGCACCCGGCGCTCTGCGGCCGCTGCCTTGCGAACCTCTTCGGCGCGGGCGAGCCGCGCGCCTTCGCATGACGCGCGGGCGATCGGCTCATGGCTGAGGCAGGCGGTGGGCGGACATGGCTCGGCTGGCTGGGCCTGAGCGCCGCAGTGGTCGGCGCCGATCAGCTCTCGAAGTGGGCGCTGCTCGAGGCGCTGCGTCCGGGCGACGAGCGGGTGGTCACCAGCTTCTTCAGTTTGGTGCTCACGTTCAACACCGGCGCCGCGTTCAGCTTCCTGCGCGACGCCGGAGACTGGTCGCGTTATCTGTTCTCCGCGGTCGCGATCGCCGCGAGCGGCCTGATCGTATGGCTCCTGCGGCGCGGCGGCGACGCCTGGTATTGCAGCGGGCTCGCGCTCATCCTCGGCGGCGCGCTGGGCAATCTCTGGGACCGCTTGACGCTCGGCCATGTCGTCGATTTCCTGCTTTTGCACTGGGAGCGTTGGTACTATCCTGCCTTCAATGTCGCCGACAGCGCGATCACCGTCGGCGCCGCGCTGCTGATCTACGAGAGCTTTCGGCGCCGCCGCGACGAGCCCGCGCACTGACCGCCTGACCATGGACGTTGTGCTCGCCAACCCCCGCGGCTTCTGTGCCGGTGTCGATCGCGCCATCGCGATCGTCGAGGAGGCGCTGGCGCAATTCGGCGCGCCGATCTACGTGCGCCACGAGGTCGTCCACAACCGGTTCGTGGTCGAGAGCTTGCAGCGCAAAGGTGCGATCTTCGTCGACGAGCTCGACGAGATTCCTGCCGGCAGCACCGTGGTGTTCAGCGCGCACGGCGTGTCGCTGGCCGTGCGGGCCGAGGCCGAAGCGCGCGGGTTCAGGGTCTTCGACGCGACCTGCCCGCTGGTGACCAAGGTCCACGCCGAGGTCGCCAAGATGCGCGAGCAGGGGCGCGAGGTGATCATGATCGGCCACGCCGGCCATCCGGAGGTCGAAGGCACGATGGGGCAAGCCTTCGGAGGCATCTATCTGGTCGAGTCGGTGGCCGACGCCGAGCGCCTCGAGGTTCGTGACCCGACCCACCTGGCCTACGTCACGCAGACCACGCTGTCGATCGACGACGCGGCCGCCGTGGTTGCCGCGCTGCGCCGCCGCTTTCCGCAGATCATGGCCCCGAGGAAGGACGACATCTGCTATGCGACGCAGAACCGTCAGGACGCGATCAAGGTCCTGGCGCCGCGCTGCGACGTGGTGATCGTCGTCGGCAGCCCGAACAGCTCGAACTCGAATCGGCTGCGCGAAGTGGCGGCGAGGCACGGCGCGTGCGCGTACATGGTCGATGCCGCCGAGCAACTTCGCGCCGAGTGGCTCGCCGGGAAGCACCGCATCGGCGTGACTGCGGGCGCTTCCGCGCCCGAGGTGCTGGTGCAGGAGGTCATCGCGCGCCTGAAAGCGCTCGGCGCCGCGAACGTAAGCGAGCTCCACGGTGTGGTCGAGAAGGTCGTCTTCCCGATGCCCAAGGGGCTCGCGGGGCAGGGCAGCGGCGCCCGCGTCTCGGGACAAGCGCCGTCGGGCTCCAGGCCCAGTCGGAACTAAGCCCGCAGCTCGCTGGGCTGACCCGGCGGCATCAGGTCACGGAAACATACTCGTAGAGCTCGAA
This sequence comes from Casimicrobiaceae bacterium, assembly GCA_036382945.1. Lineage (GTDB taxonomy): Bacteria > Pseudomonadota > Gammaproteobacteria > Burkholderiales > Casimicrobiaceae > PALSA-1003. The sequence continues at coordinate 1,646 of DASVPH010000066.1, read as the reverse complement.
GCCGGGGCCCTGTTCGACCAGCTTGGTCAGCACCGCGGTGTTGGCGCGCTCGCCCTGTCGCAGCGCAATCGCCTGCTCGACTTCGAAATGCCTCGCCGGCAGCAGCAACATCGAGGGGCCGCCGTCCTGACCCTCTTCGGGCAGCACGACCGCAGGAACGAGCGGCCGGGCCGCGTCCTCGCCGCCGGCGGCCGCTGCCTGAGGATTGTCGGAGAGCAACTCGCACCCGAACTCGAGTCCGCTGCCGCGCAGCGTGTTCCTGAACCAGCGCACCATCGCGACCTGGAGCGCGTTGCGGCCTTCGACCCGGAGCGCGATCAGATCGCCGATGCGAAGTGGCGCCCGAGTCGAGTCGATCTGGCGTAAGGCGTAGCCTGCCGGCGTGTGGTTCACGACCTGGCAGGCGTTCATCGTCGGCAGGCCCGGCGGCAGGCCGGGAACCGCCGAATGCGCGCCGCGGCTGTATTGCCAGACGCCGTGGAGCCCGGCGCACATCACCACGCGCGCCCGCGACGGCAGGCGGTTGAACTGCCGGGCTGGCGGGAGCGCCCACTGCCGCAACAGGCGCTTGAGCAACGCGACGTACTCGGCTTTCGCGGCCGGATCGCTCCCGATCGCAGCCGGCGGCAAGCCTCCCGCTTCGAGCCCGCGCAATTCCTCTTGGAGCTGGAAGGCGAGGTCGAAGGTCAGCAAGAAGAGCTTGCCACCGTCGACGTTGCCGCCCTTATTTGCGGCGAAGGGCGGAAAGTCGTGGCCCACCGGCACGATGGCGACGGCCTTGGCGAGACGGTGCACGGGCGCGACGTCGGTCATGCGCGCCCAGTGCGCGTGCTCCTGGAGGTATTGCACGACCCGCAGCAGCTGGCCGGGCATGAAGGCGTAGGGATTGGCCAGGGCGAGCAGAAGCGCCTGGACGTAGTAGCGCTCCGGCGTGACGTCCGCCGAGTCGCTGGCGATCGGCGTCATCTGCAGGTTGCGCTCGTGCGCGAACATGTAGATCGCGTGCGCGTCGTGCCAGGTGCGCGCCGGAACCGGGGCATAGGACTGATAGCTGTTGATCAGGATCCGGTGGGTGCATTGGAGGCAACGATGGATGAGCGCGACCAGAACCCGATTGCTGGGCAGGATCAGACGCTTGTCGGCCTCGTGGGCGAGCAGGTGCTTGTACGTCGTGGCAAGCTCGGTGGACAACGTCAAGGCCGCTTTCGCCGCGGCGAGTGCGTTGCCGGTCAATGGGTGCTGAGCCTTGGCGAACGCGCGCTCCAGGCTCGGCCAAAGGCTGAGCGCGGTGGCGTAATAGCGTTCCGAAAGCTCGAGCCGACGTGACTCGGACACCGCCACCCGGTTGGTCGCCGCGAGGGCGTCGCCGATGGTCGCCGCCGCCTCGATTGGATCGCGCTTGAGCGTCTCCTCCAGCCACGGCTGGACGCGCGCCGGCCGCGTCTCCGGTGGATTCGCGGGGCGCGCCTCGACGGCGGGCAAGCTCAGAGCCAGCGGCATCATGTTCTAGCAGTCTGTCGGACTTTCGTTTCTGGAAATATTGCCTACACTGAATTGCATTGATGCCCTTCCGTGAGTGAGTCCATGGCGCGCTTTGTTCCGGTCGATCGCGATACGCAATTTTTGTTTCCGCCGAGCGTGCAGGA